>DEPX01000107.1:5669-13949 GCA_002358975.1 Micrococcaceae bacterium UBA3381
CCGCATAGAGGGCTGCCGTTAGATCGCGGCCTGGCTCGACCAACATCGAGACCCTGTCTCCTGGACGCATTCCAGCTGCTCGTAGCCCCAAGGCCATCGCATCGACAATTGTCGATAGTCCAGCCCAAGACACTTCGAATGGGCGGCCACCTCGGTCGGTTACAGTCATATCGACCAGCGCTTTTTCGGATGAATCGGCCCACCGATCTAAGTATGTCCATAGTGGAGCGTAACTTCCCACTGCAGTCGAGCCGCAGGTAGCTTTGGGGTCCGTTGTGGGTTCGACAGTACCGTCAAGTTGTTGACGGAGCCATCCCAGAATAGGCGTTGTGATATTGCGGTCTTCTGCTAATAAATGTCCTGCGGTTTCATATCGGTGAAGATCCAAGCTTTTGATCCGCTGAACCAAATCGTGTTGATAACGATCTATAAAAACCGGGTCTTTTGCTCCCCATAGTAGAAGTGCTGGTTTGTCTGTGACGCTTAGACTGGTGGCTATTTGACGAAGAGCGCCTCGGGAGCGATGGTCTTCCGAGGTGGGAATATCGGCGACGAAGCCGCCGATACCACCTCGGTGGGCTGGTTTATTATATGGAGCTTTATAGGCGAGCTTGATATCGTCGTCCAGGGCTGGGTGCCCTAGTCTAAGCGTGGTGTTGAGAAATGCCGGAGTGACCACGGTTGAACTGGGCAGCACAGGTCCGGCCAGTGCAGCCTGTAGTGGGGCAGGAATGCTTGTAGCTTGGTCGTGCCATACCGCGGTATTCAAGGACATCATGCCGACCGGGTCTAAACCTGAACCTAGTCTGCGAAGCGTGGTATTTGAAGCCCAACCCAATGAGACAACGCCGCCCCAGTCGTGGCCCAAAGTAAATATGGGGGTGTCGGAATCTGCCTCTAGTACCTGTGCCAATAAGGCATCTAGATCCTGAATGCGTTCGGCAAGAGTGCGATATGTGGTTGTGTCACTCTTTGCAGAAGGCAGAGACGAGTGCTGAAACCGCTGCGAAAACCCCATATCTAACTGATCTGGTGCGATGACCCGGATAACGGGCGCCCGACCGCAACCAGGGCCCAAATCGATTTTGCCGAGGGCGGCGTCAATGCCTGCTTGAGCGATATTTCGCCACATATAAGACCAGGTGGGGTTGCCATGCACGGCAACGACAATGGCATCAATGTCCTGCGGCCCAACACCGTTTTCCTCCAGTACTGCAGCTGTATCCAGTACGTGGAATTGACGCGTTCCGTCAGTAGTTGAGACGTCGACTAGGCGTGACCACCGAGGATCCCATCCCGGCAGTTTCGCAGGATCTACGACTTCGTGTGGGTAGTTGGCCGGTTGGGAAGGAATCATTGGTAGGGGTTCACCACTCAATTTCTAACATTGCAACGTTGAGTCCAGAGCCAACGCCCATGGTGAGCACTCGGTCGCCTACTTGCAGCGTCTCGAGTTCTCGAGCCAATGTGATAGGAAGCGCTGCCGGACCAATGTTACCTAAGTCTGGGAAAGTAGTGGGAATTTTTTTCCGGTCCAGCCCTGCCGATTTGATAATCGCATCGGTGTGCATTTGGGAAACCTGGTGGGTGATGTAGCGGTCCATATTGTGCCAGTTCCAATCGGCCGGTGTGTCATTCCAGGCGTCCATAACAAGTTCCAAGCCATTTTCTAGCAGCGCGCCTGAGTCCGTGAACATGCCGTCGTGACTGCCCTGGCATAGGTTGTGGTATGAGGTACCAGCACGAGTTACGCCTCGTAAAATACGGTGGCCTTCTGGGTGCATATCCGCACGCCCCAGCACTGCTGCCGCAGCCCCAGAACCCAGAGTTAACGACGCGAATTGTTGCATAAAATTGTCGCGCGTCGTCTTATCTGACAGTAGGTTTTCTACAGTCGCTTCTTGCACATTCTTGGCATCTTCGCCAGCAACCACGACCGCGTAATCGATTTGTCCGGCATCAATTAGCGTTGCCGCCAGATCCATTCCGTTGACAAAACCAAGGCAGGCGTTTGTAATGTCAAAATTGGTGGCGGAAGGTGCTAATCCCATAGTGTCATGGATTTGGGCAGAGACAGCAGGCTCTAATTGACTTCGTGTGACAGAAGTATTAATAAGTAAGCCGATGGAATCAGGCGAAATTCCTGCCTCAGCTAAAGCTTTTACGCCGGCTTGTGCGGCGCCGTCAATATAATCTTGTGGTTCCTCCCACATGCGACGCACGCGAACTCCAGCCACGCGTTGTAGTAGACGTGTAGGAAGACGCAGTCGTTTGAGCACGGCTGCGAGACGGTCATCGATCATGTCGGAGGTAACTTCCACCGGGGCGGTCACTTCCACCACAGAAAGTAATGCCGCATTGTGGTGAATTGAAACCGCATTAGAACTCACGTTGGACTGTCCATTCCTGTCTGTTTACATTCAAAATTGGCAGCCATCGCCCCAAACTTTGAGTTGTCACAGCTACCGAGCTTAGCGTGGATTATCTATCGGCGCGATTCGGGCTCCGAAGCGTATCCTTCTAGCATATTTTGGCCGTAGCCTCATCTGCCGGGCGTTTAGTTAGATCAAACTAATCACGGCAGGCACCAATACTAGTAGTCCAGCTGCTATTATCACCAAACTTACTCTACATGAACTCAATGGCTGCAAGGATTCGGTTAGTCGTGTGACTCGGCGAGTGGCCATAGTTGGGTCCAGCTGCGAAACTGTGCCAGGATCGTCGGGGTTCTGCTGCACTGAAGCATCAATAGTATACGCCAGGGCAGCGGCGAGATCCTGACGAGAGTGTTTGCTCAGGGCCACATTATCGGCCATGATCTCCGTCAGCTCGGTGACCTCCTGGTCTGCAGTACCGGTAGCAGGTAGCCAGGGCGCGGCTTTATGCCAGGCTTGGAAGGCCAGGCGTAGCAGATCGTGGCGTTGGGTTAGATGCGCAGATTCGTGGGCTAAAACCGCTGCCAATTGTTTCGATGAAAGTTGGTTGAGTAAACCAGTGGAGACAACTGTGATTGGACTATTTATTGCGGGCAAACAGTATGCGAGGGGATGCTCTACCGGTAAAACACGTGTGCTGGCAGGACTGTTGGAGGATGTGGTTGAGCCGTATGCTTCGTCGTGCAGGGAAGCCGATAGGACATCAACAAATTCGCGATGCCTTTTTCGCTGGCTGAACGTCAAGTATGTGGTGTGCAGTAAGACCAGGGCCAAGTGACCAAATAGAATGCAACCCAGTGTCACGGCTGCTAAGCCTAACGGAGCCCAGCGGGTGTCGTAGACTAACTCGTAGAAGCCCTGAGCATTGAACGTTCGCCAAAGTTCTGCACCTGCGGTGAAAATCCCAGAGCCAAACGGTTGCAGTCCCCACGTTAGTGGTGCGGTGACGAGAGCGAGACCACCGCTAATGCCGATGGCTTGCCAGAGGACAAGTGCTGCACCGGGTGCACGTGAGGGCCATTTCGCTCGCTGTAGCCATAGCGGCACCGGCCAGGCCAGTATTATGGCCAGTAACGCAAGGAAATACGGGGTGAGCATGGGCCTCCAGGCGTACTGGCGTTAGTTGTCACGAGTCTGCAAAAGACGACGTACCTGTTGAGCATCAGAGGGGTCGATGCCACCGATAAAGCGGGCCAGTACTGCGTGCTTATCCACAGCAGAACCCAGCACATCGTTGAGGAGCTGTACGGTGTGGTCTTCTCGGCTAGTAGCTGACGAAAACTCATGGGGGCGTTTTGAAGAGTCTTTAGTGACAAATCCTTTTTTGTTCAGCCGGCCAAGCACGGTTAATACCGTGGTGATCGCCGGCGCGCCGTCCTGACGCTGCGCCAAGGCGTCCCGGACCTGATTTGCCGTCAATGCTTCGGTGGCATCCCACAATAGATTCATAATGGCTTGTTCCAGTTCGCCCAATGACGACCCTTCTTTAGACATGCTCGTTAGCCCCTAACCGCCACGATATGACGGGTGTGCCAGATTGAAAGTATTCTCTATGTTTAGTTTAGCGGGGTACGTCAACGATTTCTACATCGTGTAGAAATGTGGTTATTATAAGAGCAATGGTTGTTTTACAACCGGTAGAAAAAACAACAAGCCTTAATAGCTTTGACGTTTTTGAATACATCCTCGCAACGATTTTCGAGCATTAGCTTTTGTGCTGGTGGGGAGGGGCCCTGATGGATCCTCTTGAGGTAGCCCGATGGCAGTTTGGTATTACTACTGTCTACCACTTCTTAATGGTGCCATTAACGATTGGGCTGGGTATCGTGCTGGTCGCCATGCAAACCGCATGGCATCGCACCGGTAAAGATCATTACCTGCGTATGACCAAGTTTTGGGGCAAGATCTTTATGATCAACTTCATCATGGGGGTTGCTACCGGCTTAGTGCAGGAATTTCAGTTCGGTATGGCCTGGAGTGAATACTCTCGCTTTGTCGGTGATGTCTTCGGTGCCCCACTTGCTATGGAAGCGTTGATCGCCTTCTTTTTGGAATCAGTTTTCATCGGTATTTGGGTTTTTGGCTGGGGACGGGTTCGTCCTGCGGTTCATCTCACAGCGCTTTGGTTAGCAGTGGCCGGATCTGTGGTATCTGCTTACTTTATTCTGGCAGCTAATGCTTTTATGCAACACCCGGTAGGCATCGAATATGTTAATGGTCGAGCTGAAATGGTTGATATATGGGCTTTGTTTACGAACCCAACGTTGTTAGTGCACTTCCCCCACACCATATTCGGTGCGTTAGCTGTTGCCGGGTCTATGCTGTTGGGTATCGGTTGGTATCACTTGTGGAAGCGTCGCAAAGAAGGCATCGATACAGTAGACGAAAACGGCTACGTTGTCGTAGGCTCGACCGGTTCTAAAGCCCGTGATGAGGCAGACTACCGTGGTTGGCGGGCATCATTTCGGTGGGGCGGCTGGATCGCTATATTCGCCTTTTTAGGTACGGCATTTACCGGTCATGCCCAAGCGCAGATGATGATCCAACAACAGCCCCTCAAAATGGCTGCTGCCGAAGCGGCATGTCACGATGGCACAGGTTTCTCTGTACTTTCAGTCGCCAGCGCGGACAGTGGTGGAGCCACAACCTGTGATGACGTAGTGGGTGTTTTTGAAATCCCAGGGCTGTTGTCCTACCTTGCCTATAACGACTTCACGACTCCTGTTGAAGGGGTCAATACCCTGATTCCGCAGTATGAGGAACAATATGGGACCCACTTGCCAGACGATCCACGCTACGGTGAGCGGGCCGGAAGCGAAATTGAATACCTCCCGATCATGGAGGTCACCTATTGGGGCTTTCGACTAATGATCACTTTTGGCGGTTTGGCAGCACTTGCGGCCGGCATTGGGCTGTGGATCGGTCGCAAAGGTACGGTGCCTCATGACAAAACACTAATGAACCTGGCTTGGCTTTCAATACTGGCCCCCTTTGCAGCCAACTCAGCGGGCTGGGTCTTCACCGAGATGGGCCGACAACCTTTCACGGTTGCACCGAATCCTGATCCAACGGGAGTAGATCAGGTATGGCAGTTTACAGCTGCAGCGGTATCACCTGGAGTTTCAGGTGAAGAAATTGTGTTTTCGCTCATTGTTCTGACGCTGATCTATGCCCTGTTATTAGTGGTCGAAGTTGTGTTGCTGGTCCGATTTACCAGGGGTGGTCATCCCGCCGGTATGCCTGAACTTTTGGCTGATGAACGCGATGATGACGACCATGATCAGCCATCGTCCGACGTGTTGTCCTTCGCATATTAATGCGAGCCACAACAGGATCTGAAAGGTAAAACAACATGGAATTTCTTCCGACGTTGTGGTTCATTCTCATTGCCGTGCTGTGGATCGGCTACCTGGTGCTCGATGGTTTCGATCTGGGGGTCGGGATGTTAATGAAGGTCTGGGCACGCAATGAGTCCCAACGACGCGTCCTGCTTAATTCTATTGGTCCGGTTTGGGACGGTAATGAAGTTTGGCTCATTACCGCTGCAGGGGCGACTTTTGCTGCTTTCCCGCATTGGTATGCCTCCATGTTTGCCGGACTATATATTCCCCTGACGCTTGCGCTGTTGGCGCTAATATTGCGAGCGGTGTCTATCGAATACCGCGGTAAGTCGCACAGCCAGACGGCACGCAATATGTGGACCTGGATGATGGCCGGGGGCTCGTTTGTAGCCGCCTTTTGTATCGGGGCCATGCTTGCTCTAACCACTACCGGCTTGCCACTAGACGAAAATGGTGATCGAGTCGGTGGACCGTTCACGTGGTTAAATGGCTGGGCCGTGCTAGGTGGGCTAGCCGTCGTCGGTATCTCACTTGCACAAGGTTGGGCATTCTTGTCCCTGAAAACCCTTGGTGCACCTCGTGAAGCAGGCAACCAGCAATTGCGCCGTTTCCTGCCGCTCTACCTGCTACCAGCAGCCATCTGGGCGATCATGTTGACTGCGCAGTATCCGAAGATCAGCGCATCAGTAATGTTGGCCCTAGCCGTTGTGGGGCTCGTCTTTGCCTGGGTGTGCGCAAACCGCCGCCAAGAGGGACTGACATTTACCGGCATGGTGGTATTTATCCTGTTTGGCGTCGGATCCATTTTTATGGCGTTATACCCGAACGTCTTGCCATCCACCGTTGATACGGCTTATAATCTCACAATCGAGTCAGCCTCCTCATCGGCTTATACGCTAACCATTATGGCCGTGGTCACTGCTATATTCTTACCAATTGTGCTGATCTACAGTGTGTGGAGTTATCGGACGTTCCGCGATCGAATTGGCGAACAACACATCCCTGAAGCAGCCGTGGTGACGCCGGTCTGAGACCTGAGCTGCCGACTTCCAAAACCGGACGCCGAGCCCTGGCTGGGCTCGGCGTCTTGGCACTGATTAAGCTTACTGGCTGGATCTTTATTGCCGTTTCGCTGGCCCGTGGTATTAGTCAGCTGGCGGCCTCGCTGCCTGCTTCTGATGCTGCACAATTACTACATTTATTGTTTAACACCCCGCGTACCGCACCTGGGCTCATTGATGCTCTGGTGGAGTTCACCACCAGTGGTGAATTTATTGCCACACTCGTGTTCGGCTTTTGTGGTGCACTGCTTCGCGGTGGGGCAGCATGGGGCCAACAAGTATTTGCCACTCGAGCAGCCCTCGGAGAAAAAGAGCAATTGCGGGAGCAGTTGGTGCGCCACCGTCTCGCAGCAGCGGGTGCCCATGCTGATCGTGCCGGGCAAGATACCGTTTTGGCGTCTAAAGGTCTTGATGGATTGGACGATTACTATACAGATTTTTTACCGGCACTAGTCTCAGCGTTGATTATCCCCATCGGTCTGGGCGGTTGGATCTTGCTGCATGACTGGATCAGTGCCGTGATTTTAGTTTTGACCATTCCACTCATTCCGCTTTTTATGATCCTTATCGGCCGCTTTACTGAACATCGCGTCGATGAAGCCGCAAGTGGCCTTAACAAGTTGTCGCACCACCTGTTGGAATTGGCTCGTGGGCTGCCGGTGCTAGTAGGGCTTCGTCGGGCTGGGATGCAACGGAAATCCTTGCAACGGGTTTCCGATGACTACCAACAGACCACGATGAACACGCTGAAAGCAGCGTTTATGTCTGGACTAGCTCTAGAGCTATTGGCTTCGCTATCTGTAGCAATCATTGCAGTAGTCATTGGAATCAGGTTAGTAAATGGCTCTATGGAGCTATACGTCGGCCTTATGGTGTTAACGCTAGCTGCTGAAGTGTATCTGCCGTTCCGCGATATTGGCTCGGCATTTCACGCCTCTGAAGACGGCATGGATGCATTGAAACGTGCTCGCGCACAGATAAACCAACCAGAACCCAAGCCGATGGCGGCCATCTTAGACACCGGTACGACCGAAGATGACGTCGTGGAGCTCAACGACGTCACCATTTCGTATAAGGCACTGCATGAAATCGCTGAGCCAGCCTATGCGGGCCCAGAGTATCTAACGCCGCAACAATTTGCTGAAGCTCAGCGGAACAAGAAACAATCGGTCGACACTGGCGAGCGTTATCTACCCCGATACAACGTTGAAGTACTTGACCCAGTCGTACAAGATTACTCGCTGCGCATGGTGCCCGGACAGTACACCGTGCTGGGGGATGCATCGGGTTCTGGAAAATCCACAGTGTTAAGCGCAATATCGGGTTTACTAGGCGACACCGAAGCACACTTTTCCGGCAGCATCACGGGTTTAGTAGACCGGCCCATATCGTATCTAAGTCAGCATCCAGCATTCGTTGCAGATACCGCTGGAGAAGAACTGA
>DEPX01000107.1:14015-15085 GCA_002358975.1 Micrococcaceae bacterium UBA3381
ATTAGTAGAAATAGCACTACGGTCAGCAGGTCTACCCGGTGCCCAATCGCACCACATTGACGATCTTTCCCCCGGGGAACGCCGACGTCTTGGATTCGCGCGTGTTTTGGCTCGGCTCATGGCAGCAGCTACGGTCGCCTCCAATAGGCGGGCATGGTTGGTCGTGCTTGATGAACCCACCGCCCATTTGGACACTATCTCAGCCAGCCTGATCCGCCGGGTCATCCGACAACTAGCCGCAGGCATCCTACCCAATGGGGCACAGCTGAACCTTATATTGCTTGTGGCGTCACACGATGCAGCTATACATGCCGATGCCGATCAGCTTATTGGCAACTCGGTAGTCGTACCATCGCCCGATAATGTCTCAACACCTACCGCGCTACCGGAACCGGTGGTGCCTGAGCCTGTGCCCAAGCCGACACTGCCGACGCCTCGGTCTCGGGTTGGTGTTGGTAAGTGGTTACAAATTATGCCATTGCAGCAGGGCCGGCTATTAGCCGGAATCGGATGGTCGGTGGCAGCGTTGCTGGCCGCTGGCCTATTATCTGCCCTATCTGGTTGGCTAATCGTACAGGCTGCCTATGAGCCGCCGATTTTATATCTGCTCGCGGTTATTGTTGCCGTCCGGTTCTTTGGTACAGGGCGCGCTGTATTCCGTTACGCTGAGCGACTTGCCGTCCACGAAGCGGTGTTGTCCTGGGCGAACAAGATTCGCCTGCGGGTCTGGGATTCCCTCGGATCGCAAGCTACCCAATGGAATCGTCTCACCCGATCTGGCGGTGCCTTATCGGTACTAATCTCCGACATTGATCAGCTGCGCGATGCGGTTCCTCGCGTGATTGTGCCCATCCCGGCGGCTATTATTACATGGGCGATGGCTACCGGCATTGTAGCTTTTATGGCCCCGGGCTCTTGGTGGCCTGCTGCGGTAGCTGGGATCGCGGCTTTTGTCTTGGTGCCGTTGCTGGTTCGGGCCATAGATGCCCGGACAAGTACAGCCTTGGCGGATCACCGCACTGCAGTAGTGGCAACAACCTCTAGGCTGTTTATGTCAGCAGCCGATATGG
>DEPX01000107.1:15104-23058 GCA_002358975.1 Micrococcaceae bacterium UBA3381
ATATGGCAGCTAATGGAATGAGTAGCCACGCGGCCGACGACTTTGCAAAAAACGATCTGAAGAACAGCGCACCATTAAAGCGCAATGCCATTGCAGCTGGGTTAGGGGAGGGGCTGACCTCGTTCATTGCTGGCTGGGCGGCGGTACAAACCATGTGGGTGGCCATCAGCCATGGCATTTCGGCTCCTAATACGGCCTTGGTGGTCATGCTGATGTTAGCGATGGCCGAACCATTTGGGCTATTCAATCAAGCAACCCACGAAGCACACACACTAAACCACCAGTTGGGTAAACTGCTTCCTCTCCTCGAAGAATCTGATTCGCAGCAAACCGACTGGATCACCATCCAAGACACCCGCGACGACGCTATCGGTGCAATCGATCTACAAAATGTAACGGTATCCTACGATGCCAAAGCTTCCGTTGTGCTTGACGATGTTTCATTGCATGCGGCAAGAGGAGACTTTGTGGTGGTCACCGGACCATCTGGGTCTGGCAAATCAACACTGTTGGCCGTGCTGTTAGGGTTTTTGCGCCCACAATCGGGCAGCTATACATTGACGGCGCCAACGGATAACGCCGCAACGGCATTGCAACATGTGGCCTGGTGCCCACAAGAGGCATATCTATTCGACTCCACTCTGCGCGGCAACCTAACGTTAGCCCGAGATCTGCAGCATCGGCCTAGCGAAGCGGAACTGCTTTCAGTTCTTGACACAGTAGGATTGTCAGACTGGCTGGCCCACGCACCCAACGGGCTTGATACGCGACTCGGCCCGTCGGGTCACTTTATCTCTGGAGGCCAACGCCAGCGGGTAGCTGTAGCTCGAGCGCTATTGGCCAATGCCCAAGTGGTCCTTCTCGACGAACCCACCGCCCACCTGGGAGCTGATGAGGCGGCCCAACTCATTGCAGATCTCAAAGTCGCACTGGCCGATAGGATCACCGTGATGGTCACCCATGACCAACGGTTCGCTGACGTCGGGACGCCGGTGCAGCTATAAACTAAATTTCCTCTGCGACCTGTTCCGCCATGGGAAATTGTGGAGACGCTGCCGTACCAATCACACCGATAGGGGAGTCGAGCATGATACCGGAAGCATCCCGATCAGAGTACTCTTGCGGCAAAGCACGCGATACCCCACCGGTAGTCGAAGCCAAAGGTTCTACACCGGCCCATGCCAACGCTAAACCAGTTTCACCACGCAACATGCGGTGCGCCCGCAAACCTTGAGTATTGCGACCCTTGGGAGCAAACTCCGTCAACTGAGTCACCTTAGCTGTCGGTGCCGTATCTAAGATCTCATCATCTGTACTAGTGAACGTGACCACGACAGCATTATCCAGCTGCCCTGCAGTAGCAACGGTAAACGACAGAACGTGATCATGATCGACAAGTTTGATGCCGGCAATACCACTGCCGGCGCGTCCCTGAGGCCGCACCAGCTCGGCATCAAAGCGTAACAACTGGCCGGTACCGGTAATAAATACGAGTTGGTCATTATCAGCGCCGGCAACACCGGCGCCGACAACTTTATCGCCATTTTTAAGAGTGATCGCTTCAAACTCGTCTTGGTTCAATGGCCAGTCGTCATGACGTACCCGCTTAATTACTCCATTTCGAGTTCCCAAGGCCAGCACTTGATTTAGTGGCACGATAGTGATCAGTTTTTCGCCGCGTCGTAGCGTCACAAACTCGGTAGCTTTAACGCCATCGGACATGGGCGGTGTAGCAGTAGACTCAGTGAGTGATGGAACGTCAACGGCATTGAGACGAATGAGGCGTCCGCTATCTGTCAGAGCGCCCACTTCACCTCGTGCACTGGTGGCTACCACTGCGGTATATACGTCATGGCGTCGCCGTCGTCCTTGGGTCCTTAACGGGGTGCGGTCCTTCGTGCGCAGCAGGCGTCCTGAAGCCGAGAGCACTACCCAACAGGGTTCATCTGGTACTAACAGTGCTGATGCGGCAGCAGCGCGTTCCGCTTTCGAAGATGACGCTGTCACGGTGGGTGCCAAATCTTCTGACTTTACTAGCTTAGTCCGGCGTTTATCACCAAATTGTTCCGCAATCTCGGACAGTTCATCCGATACCGTCTCTCGGAGCTTGCTATTTGACTGCAGAATAGCTTCAAGTTCTGCAATGGCGGCAATAAGCTCATCTCGTTCGGTTTCCAGATCTAACCTGGAAAACTTTGTAAGTTGACGTAGGCGCAGCTCCAAAATGTGGTTGGCTTGAACCTCGGTGAGATCGAATACGATCATTAATCGTTGACGTGCTGCTGCGGCGTCGTCAGAGGTACGAATTATTTCAATGACTTCGTCAATATCAACGAGGGCCAGTAGTAGCCCTTCGACCAAATGTAATCTATCTTTGCGTTTGCCCAACCGGTGTGCTGTGCGCCGCCGAACGACAGTCAAACGGTGTTCTACATACACTGTTAGGAGCTCTTTGAGACCCATGGTCTGAGGCTGACCATCCACCAAAGCTACATTATTGATCCCAAAGTTCTCTTCCAGTGGAGTGTGCTTATAGAGCTGGGCGAGCACTGCTTGAGGGTTGAAGCCAGATTTTAATTCGATAACGAGTTTGAGACCGTTATTGCGGTCAGTAAGGTCCATAACATCGGCAATGCCTGCGACTTTCTTGGAATTTACCGCTGCTTTAAGTCGATCAATGACGCGTTCTGGCCCCACGCCATAGGGAAGTTCCGTGATAACCAGGCCTGTACGTCGTGCAGAAACCTGTTCGATATCAACAGTGGCACGCATGGTAAAACGGCCCCTGCCGGTCTCGTAGGCTTCTTTAATACCATCGAGCCCAACGATGCGGGCACCTGACGGAAGATCTGGCCCGGGTACGAACTTCATCAGTGCTTTTGTATCAGCGTCCGGATCCACCAGCAGATGTCGGGCTGCAGCAATTACTTCGCCAAGATTATGGGGCGCCATATTTGTGGCCATCCCCACCGCGATGCCTGCGGCACCATTAACTAAGAGATTGGGAAATGCAGCCGGCAACACTGCCGGTTGTTGCATCTGGTTATCGTAATTGGGTTCGAAATCAACCGTATCTTCGTTGAGATTGGCCGTCATGGCCACAGCAGCTGGCGACATTTTCGCTTCAGTGTAGCGTGATGCCGCAGGCCCGTCATCGACAGACCCAAAGTTTCCGTGTCCATCAACCAGAGGCAAGCGCAGGTTGAAGTTCTGCGCTAATCGCACCATGGCGTCATAAATAGCAGAATCACCGTGCGGGTGGAGCTTCCCCATGACTTCGCCCACTACACGCGCGGATTTGACATGGCCCTTGTCAGGGGTCAGTCCCATCTGGTCCATCATGTATAGGATCCGACGTTGAACCGGTTTTAACCCGTCTCGCGCATCGGGAAGGGCACGCGTATAAATTACCGAATAGGCATACTCCAAGAAGGAATGCTCCATCTCGGAGGCCACATCAATGTCGATAATGTTCTGATCTGCCAACGGCACAAGGGCGGCATTGGCATTAGCAGACGATTGCTTTGAACGTTTAGACATCTGACCTTTCCTGTCACGTGGTTCTCACGGCCCGAATGTAGCTTAAGATGATTATATGGCTGAACAGAAAACCAAGCGCCCATATCCGGCACATTGGGAAGCCGATGTGCTTTTACGCGACGGTGCTACCGCACGGTTACGCCCGGTTTCTCCAGACGATGCCGAAGCGCTGCAGAAAATGCACGAGGGCCAGTCCCAAGATTCTATCTACTTTCGCTACTTTACGTATAAATCACAGCTTTCAGCCAAAGAGCTCGAGCGTTTCACTGTAGTTGACTATGTCGACCGAGTGGCTTTTGTGATTCTACTTGGCGATGAGTTGATGGGTATTGGCCGCTACGACCGACTAGGGGACTCTACCGAAGCTGAAGTCGCCTTCAATATCGCCGATGCACACCAGGGACGCGGTCTAGGATCAATTTTCATGGAGCATTTGGCTGCAGCCGCCAGAGAAAACGGTATCCGAAGTTTCACGGCTGAAGTGTTGCCTGAAAATCGTAAAATGCTCACCGTCTTTCAGGCCGCTGGTTTTGAAACCTCCCGATCCTTTGAAGATGGCGTCGTGGTCGTAGAATTTCCTATCGATCCAACGGCCAAAGTTCGAGATGTCATGGAATCAAGGGAACACCGCGCAGAAGCTCAATCAGTTGCCGAACTCCTCCGCCCAAGATCCATCGCCGTCATAGGAGCTTCACGTCATTGGGGTTCCATTGGTTTTGCCCTGCTCGAAAATATTATCGAAGGTGGCTACCCGAACCCCGTATACGGGATCAATAAAGAAGCCATAGAGATCGCGGGAATGATCTCTCGTGGCTCTCTATCCGAAGTGCCTCAACAGATTGATCTTGCGATCATCGCGGTACCTTACGATCAGATTCCTGCGGTAGTCCAAGATTGTGCAGACCACTCGGTCAAGGGTCTGCTGATCGCTACTGACGGTTTTGATGGGGAAGAGGGGCTGGCCCAACAGCGTCGGCTTGTCCAGGTGGCACGTCGTCAAGGCATGCGCGTTATTGGACCGGCCTCGGCAGGCATCATCAATACGGATCCGCAAATTAGTCTGAACGCATCGGTCGCACCGAGTCTGCCGCCACGAGGTTCAGTAGGTCTGTTTTCGCAGTCCGCTCCAATTGGCGCCATGCTCTTTACTGCTGCTCAACAACGCGGCATAGGGGTGTCGTCTATGATCAATGCTGGCAATCGCGCTGATGTCTCAGGTAATGATGCAATGCAATACTTGGAAGACGACCCGAATACCAGCGCGGTGGGGTTGTATCTGGAATCATTTGGCAACCCAAGAAAGTTTTCGCGCATCGTCCGCAGGCTGGCACGCAATAAACCTGTGGTCGTTTCCCGCTCACACGGGATGGGTAGACGTATTCCACCAGGACATGCGACGCGAACAACCGAAGCGCCGCGTGGAACTGTTCCGTCCATGCTCCGCCAAGCCGGAGCTATCGAAACGGATAGTTATACCGAGCTAATGGATATTTTACAGGTCTTAGCCTGTCAGCCAGTGCCGCGTGGTCCACGCTTAAGCGTTATCGGCAATGCGCCGGCAGTCAGTCGTCTAACGGTCGAAAACGCTCGCAGTGCCGGCCTTGAAGTCGTTGATGTTCAAGACATCGGAACACTTGATACCGCACTCACCGGCCAACAGGCCACCCAAGTGGTTACCGAAGCGATTAGAAACACCATTGATTCTGGTCAAGCCGATGCGATCATCGTGTTAATACAGCCTGGGTTGCACCAAGATAAGGGTGATGCAACACAACTTGCCCTTGCGATTCAAGACGCTGCAGGTGATAGTGAGATTACCGTCATGGCATCGTTTACAGCCGTGTTGGAGGAGGCGTTTAGTCCAACGTCGATTGTAGGACGTGGTGAGCTGCGTTTCACTGACGGAGCAGAGAACGCCGAGCAACAAACTATTGGACCGCTTCAATCTGGCTTACCGATATTCTCCTCTGCTGAGCGTGCAGTCTCAGTGCTATCGGAATTGGTTCAGTATAGGTCCTGGCGTGACGCCGAACAGGGCGTAGCAGTGGAATATGACGACATTGACCGATATGCAGCCGAAGCATTGGTTACCGAGTGGGTTCAAGAAGCCAGTGGAACAGAACTGGTCAAACTCTCCCGTGCCCAAACCGCTCAATTATTGGGTTACTACGGTATTCGTGTCTTGCCGTCTCGGCGCTTTCAAACTACCGAGCAAGCTTTGGAATATGCCGACGAATTCGGTTACCCAGTCGCATTGAAGGCCGATAACTCCGTTTTGCGGCATCGGCTTGATCTCGGTGGTGTCCGATTAAACATCGAAACCCCAGATGCGCTGCGCACTAATATCGAATCCATGCGGGAAACACTGGCTCCCTACGGTGCGCCTTCCATCGAGATTCAGGCAATGGCTCCAACTGGTCAAGGGTGTATCGTCGCTGCTGTTGAAGACCCATTAGTTGGGCCAGTGCTCTCCTTTGGCATTTCCGGAGACGCCGTAGAACTATTAGACGACTGGGTGCATGTGGTGCCCCCGTTATCCGACCAGGACCTTGAACGTCTCATCAGGACGCCACGGGCCTCGGCTAAGCTTTTTGGTTATGGTGATATCCCCGCGGTTGATACTGACGCAGTAAAGGATTTGCTCGCTCGCGTTTCATTACTGAAGGATGATTTACCGCAAGTTGCTCGCTTGCGTTTCAACCCGTTGCTTGCTGCTCCTAGTGCCGTAACCGTATTAAAAGCTGAGATTTATGTTGCAAATGCTGCTGTTCGTACTGACTCGGCGCGGCGCGCGTTGTTGAATAACTAGTGACTAAGGACAATACCTCTGCTATGCCCTATCCTGTACTACCAGCCGATTTGGCAATCGATATTGAACGTGCTGGGTTCTACCCTCAATTAGTTGCCGACGTAATGGGCCAACAATTAGGTGAGCGTGAAATCTTATCTCATTACGTACATGTCGAAACACATTTCGGTTACGATGATCTGCACCGCCATATCACCGTGCTTGTGTTAGCTCAGGGGAACGTATTGGCTGCACTTCATCTTAACGATCTGCAAGAAGAGCTCGACGATGGGCTACCACGAGCCTCAGTAGCAACGGAGCTAGTTCCGTTATCCAACATCAGTTCTTGCGTTGTGACGACCGGCTACGATGCTCCGCAAGACTATCAGCCAGGCCAATCGCCTTCGGAAGTAACGTTGGTCCTTGGCTGGGCTGGTGGCGCTCGCATGGAATTCGTCCCGAATGTTTGTGAAGATCCGGATTGTGAAGCTGACCATGGCTACCTCGGCACACGGATTGCCGAAGATCTCGTATTGCGTATAGCAGGAAAAGCCGATGGACAGCAGGCAGTAGATAAAGCCCTGACATTCGGGCGAAAATTGCGCGACGCCATATTGGATAATGCATGAGTACCATCCCAGTGCCATCCGGGTATAGCCAGTCGAGAAACCTGACGCATGTTCTGCCATCGTTAGCAGCGAGCTTGGGGGCGAACTTTCACAACACTATGCGGTTGCCCAAAGCAGCTTCGGCCATATTGTTGCTAGTAGACGGTCTGGGCTTAGAGCAGCTTGAACGCTATGCGGGCCATGCGCCGTTTTTGCGCAGCCTGCTGACTAAACAGTCCGCGGCGCAGACTGAAATGTCAGCGGTCTATCCGTCGACTACAGCCGCTGGGTTGTCGTCACTGGGAACAGGATTAGATGTTGGACAGCACGGGCTGGTGGGATATGACGTCTACGACCCGCGGCGACAAGTCGTAGTTAACCAGTTGGGCGGCTGGGACGAACGAACCGATCCGGAACTGTGGCAACCACATCCGACGGTCTTTCAAACCTTAAATACCCAACGTTACGCCGGTGAGCATGACATTACTCCCGTGGCAGTTTCTTTATCGGCATTCGAAACCTCGGCACTGACAAGAGCCGCATTACGCGGGCCGAAATTCATTGGACAAAACGAATTGCCCCAGCGCTTTGTTCAAGCCACAGTAGAAGCCCAACGACCTGGCGTACTTGTCTATCTCTATGTCAACGAGCTCGATAAAGCAGGTCACGCTCATGGGCCAGGGTCAGATGCTTGGCTGGAGGCTCTAGAAGAAATCGATGCCAATATCCGTCGGATGAGCAGCAAGTTGCCGACAGATACACTAGCGGCAGTAACGGGTGATCATGGCATGATTGAAGTTAAACCCGAAGACAGAATTGATTATTCACAGGATCAAGAATTAGTTGCCCACATCGCTCACACTGCGGGTGAGCCACGCATGGTCCAACTACATTTTGATCCGAGCGCTACCGAAAGTCAGCGCACGCAAACGCGTAGTGCTTGGCAGAGACGGTTTGGTGATCGTGCGTGGGTGATCACACGCGAAAAAGCCATTTCAGCAGGCTGGTTTGGTAGAGT
>DEPX01000107.1:23079-26975 GCA_002358975.1 Micrococcaceae bacterium UBA3381
GTATCGGAGAGTTAATTATCTCAGGCCGCGAGCCCGTAGCGCTTTATGATGGGCGGCGGGCATCACCACATAGCTTCACTATGGTGGGTCACCACGGTGCTCCAACCTCTGGCGAAGTACGCGTTCCGTGGTTAGTGTTCAAACGCCCATAGACTCATTAGGTATCTTTGCGAGTACCGAAAATAATTTCGTCCCAGCTGGGCACAGTTGGACGGCGTCGCGAACGATTTGGTTGTTCGGTTTTTTTCAACGCTTCTTTGGTCTCGTCTTCTGCCATATCATCGAAGGCGTCGGTCTGGCCTTCTAACTGTTGGTCAGAAGAACTGTCAGTTTCTTGGAGCTCAGCATGCTGGTCTCCGGCACCTACCTCACGACCATCCCAGTCGGCTGGGTCCTCAGCGTCGTCAGACCAAGCGACCTCGAACTCAGTAGTCCAGGCGGTATCACTGGACTGTATCTCGTCGCCCTTGTCGGCGTCCTGTGACACAACGAGTTTTGGTTTCAACGGTGCAGTGGGTTGCTCATCCCGAGTAATCATCGCGGCCAATTCATCATCCGATTCCTCATCGACGCCAAGGCGTTGACCCCGCCGAGCGTGAAGGACATCCAAAAGTTCCTCATGGGATTCGCCTCCACCGTGTGGCCCGGAAGTTGATGAAGTCGCATCGGATTCGACGTCAAATGGCGTATCGGCCACTGTTGATAGGCGTCCCCGAGGTGACGTTGAGGCCACCGGTGAATCAGCCGGGCCAAATTCACTGAGTACTTGTGCCCACCGGTTGGCATTTTCTAAGTGCTTGGACTGTAACTTATACGTCCAAAGGGCTGGGGGAGGATCGCCAATGGACGAACCTGCTAAGCCCTCCGTGGAGAATTGGGCAGAAATCGTCCACAGCGGCGAATCTGAATCTCGCCACGCATCCCACTCGAGACTCTCGGGGTCGAGCCCCATCGCAGTCAATCGATGTTCGACCATCTCACCCAGTAGGGCTGGCTCGTCGCCAAACACAGCTTCATATGCATGATTGCCCAGCTGCGGTGCTGCAACTTCGAGATCCTGGGCTTGGCGTGCAATCCAATCGCGTTCTGCCACGATCGGAGTCGCATAAACTTCTAACCGTTCGCGATCCATATCGTGGTGGATCGCGAGTTCTTCAACCGTGGCTCCGGCGCGCAGCTTTGCCTGAATTTCACGTGGGGAGAGCTCAGCCGCGGCTTCGTCCGCAGCTGCAGCTGACGGGCGACCAATTGGTCGCATGGCAGCGTTGCGTAATGCATCGGTGATTGGCAAGTAGAACTCGTCACCGTCGCTGTTAGACAAGACAAGCTCGTCACCGTCGTCATCGACTCCCACTAATCGAAGCCGACGAGCGGAATCGTGCTTGATAGATGAACCCATGCAAGGCCTCCGAACATTTACTGCTTCACTGTGAACTCTGCCATGTAACCCCCACGATTGCATGGAATTAGGACGGTGTGGCGCGCTTTTTCGCCGTCATCTGGGCCACAAGTTTGACATAGATTTGTGCCGACTTGCAATGTGGACAGCAATAAGGTTAGATCACCTCGAAACATGAGTCGGGATCCGCCGAAGGTGAATCTGGCTCATGGATGTTTACATACGTGATAGAACGTAGATCAGCATCAGTACAACAGCATCAAAACTTGATGCGAAAACCTATCGAATGCGAGATTCATGGCTACGGATTACGACGCCCCCCGCAAAAATGACGATGAGCTTCGCGAAGACTCTATTGAAGAGCTACAGACCCGCCGAACTGATACCCAGTCGGCCGCTGTAGATGAGGATGAAGCGGAAGCTGCCGAAGGATTTGAACTTCCCGGTGCTGACCTGTCCGATGAAGAATTGCAAGTCACCGTATTGCCGGCCCAATCTGATGAGTTCACGTGTGCTTCGTGCTTTCTAGTACGTCACCGGTCTCAGGTTGCACTGGAAGAAGATGGCTTGCTCTACTGCACCGACTGCGAGGGCTAAACGGAACTGCGCGGCTAAGCCGTGCAAATCTCAAAACTAAAAGAGAGTACCAAAGGGGCTTTACCGTATTCGCGGTTGCCCCTTTGTCCAATTTAACTGCACAATGACGTTTAATACTATGCCCACGTTGACAGTATTAACTGTCTTGTTCGCGTTGTTCGGCTTCTAATTTTTCACGTTCCGCATCGATAAGCCACTGCGGAATATCTTCATCCTGAGTGGTATCGACATTTGGTACGTACATAGACCCGCCGAGGGCGTCAGCCAGTTGTTCGGGATGATTGGTTGACGTCAGCCAGTAAGGCGTTCGATCTCGGGGGTCTTCGATTTGAATGCGGATAACGGGTTTAACCCAGCTGCGTAAATGCAAATACGCAAGACCATGTAATTTGCGACCGCGTTGCTGGAACGCTTCGTCACCCCGATAGCCCTTTACCGTGCCAACATGCTCGCGTTCAATAGTGGCGCGACCGACCTGCACATGCGTAGCTGTCACGGTGATGTCGGTCTTTGTGGCTAATAATCCGCCAACGGTTATTGCTGCTACGACTAGACCCGAGCCAATACCCCATCCGGTCCCAAATGGGGCCAGTACTAACCAACCAATTCCTGCTGCGAGCACAACCATCAGCCACATTGGCCAGGTGGGACGTAAAGTTTCATGATAGACGATCGAGGAGCCGCCCGGTCCAAGTCGTTTGTCAGCATGTTGTGTCATGTTCCCCAGCTTACAGCTCTGATCCGACTGGCCGGTATTTTGGGTATTCACCACGGCTGGTGGCTAGACTATGAGCCGGTACAACTGCTATATATCCAGGAGAGTACGCAAGATGGTATCCACGCCGTTCCAAGATGAACAAAGCCAGCACCAGCTGAATGTCCAATTAAAAGTATTGGATGATGATATCGCCGTACCTTATTATGCGCTACCTGGTGATGCGGGAGCAGACTTGAGTACGACGATGGATATTGTTCTTGGCGCAGGCGAACGCTTATTGGTGCCAACCGGCGTAGCGATAGCTATTCCCCAAGGCTTTGCAGGTTTTATTCATCCCCGTTCGGGACTTGCCGTACGTACCGGGCTAAGTGTTGTGAATGCCCCCGGAACTATTGATGCTGGTTATCGTGGGGAGATTAAAGTCCCACTGATAAATCTCGATCCAACAGAAACCATTCATCTGCAACGTGGTGAACGTATTGCCCAATTAGTGATTCAGCCTGTATTTCAGGCCCAATTTACTGTGGTGAACGAGCTGCCCGACTCTGTGCGCCAAGATGCTGGTTTTGGGTCCACCGGGGGCTTTCTCACGGGCCAGTAGGGTGCGTTACGGTTAGATCGATTTAAGGAGAGTCTTCGCCATGCTTTTTGGACGCAATAGAAATGTACAAGCAGAAACTGTTATCTTGCCGGAGCACCTGCGAGATGAACAACATGTCCCAACTGCCACTGAACGCCCAGAAGGCCCTTACGATATCTCTGAAGTAGAGAGCCAAGAATTTAGTAAAGGCTATATGGATCTAGGCACTATCAAGGTGCCGATGCGAAAAAAGGTATCATACCGTCTGGAACAAGAGCAGGCTAAAAATAAAGTATTTGCTGTATCTGCTGTCCACGAAAACTCTACTCTGCAAATACAGGCCTTTGCTGCACCGCGTTCCGGCGGGCTTTGGGAAGAGATCCGCCAAGAAATGTATGACCAGAATAAAAGCGCAAAGGGCGCCAAGCTGGCTTTTCAGGAAGGCGAGTTTGGTCAAGAACTCATAATCCGTATACCAGCAGAGCTTCCGGATGGGCGAAAAGGTGAGCGTATAGCCCGGTTCTTAGGGATAGACGGACCCCGGTGGATGATTCGTGCCATGTTCATGGGTAAAGCGGCATTGAATAGAAAAGACGCTATGA
>DEPX01000212.1:0-13301 GCA_002358975.1 Micrococcaceae bacterium UBA3381
GGGGGCCTGCTGTATGAATAGGTGACATTCGATCTGGCTAGCTGAACGCTGGTCTGGAAGGATGATCACTATGCCCACTCCGTTTCCCCAAGAGTTCCGCGATGATGTTGTCCGTGTTGCGCTGAACCGTGATGCTGGTGTCACGCTGACCCAAATTGCCAAGGACTTTGGCATTCATGTTGGCACCCTAGATAAATGGTTGCGCCAAGCTCGCACCGATGCTGGCGAGCAATCAAGCGTGACAACATCGGAGCATGAGGAGCTTAAGGCATTGCGGAAACGCACTCGGCTACTGGAACAAGAAAACGAGGTCCTGCGTCGCGCTGCGGCGTATTTATCGCAGGCGAATCTGCCGGGAAAAGGCTCTACCCGCTCGTAAAACAGCTGGCCACCGAAGGGATTCCCGTGGTGGTGTCGTGCCGGGTACTCAAGCTTGCTCGTCAACCCTATTACCGCTGGTTGCACCAACCCGTGCCCCAAGCCGATCTGGTGGCCGCCTATCGTGCTAATGCGTTATTTGATGCCCACCGGGAGGACCCGGAATTTGGGCACCGGCTGTTGGCGGATGAAGCCAAAGCCTCCGGGCAACAGATGGCTGATCGAACCGCCTGGCGCATCTGCCACGACAACCAATGGTTCAGTGTTTTTGGCCGGCGCACAGCACGCGGCAACGGCATCCGGCCTGGACCTGCGGTCCATGACGATCTGGTGCAACGAGATTTCACCGCTGACCGGCCCAATCAGTTGTGGTTAACGGACATCACCGAGCATCGCACCGGTCAAGGCAAACTGTATTTGTGTGCGGTCAAAGACGTCTTTGCTGGCAAGATCGTGGGGTATTCCATCGATTCACGGATGACCTCACGGCTCGCGGTAAACGCGCTGAATAATGCTGTTACCCTGCGCGGCAACGTGACCGGATGTGTGGTGCATTCCGACCGCGGATCGCAATTCCGGTCCCGAAAATTTGTGCGCGCCCTAAAACGTCACGGACTGGTCGGATCCATGGGCCGAGTCGGCGCCGCCGGCGATAACGCCGCGATGGAATCCTTCTTCTCGCTACTGCAAAACAACGTGCTGGACCGCAAACCCTGGGCCACCAGAGGTGAGCTTCGCCTGGCGATCGTCACCTGGATCGAACGCACCTATCACCGCAGACGCCGACAAACCCGGCTCGGCCGGTTGACCCCTGTGGAATTTGAGACCATGATGAACACCCAGGTAGTACTCGCTGCCTAACACACCACCTGTCACCTAACCGTGCAGCAGGCCCGGGAGATCTCCGTGGTCAGGAGTGGTTAGAATTTTCTTGGGAGGGTGTTATGGGCAGTGTTCTGACCGGGGTGTCAGTGGTGTTGGTGGGGGCACTATTGCTGGTTTTAGGAGTGCTGTCATCGCTGCGAAAATTACCCATGAACTCCATCGCTGGGCTACGGTTCCCGTCGACGATGGTTGATGACGCTACCTGGAGGTATGCCCACCATAAAGCAGCAGGGTGGCTGATCCTCAGCGGTGTCGGGATGTTGGTGGCAGGTACCGTCACTATAGCTGTTGATGACACAACTGGGGCGTGGGTCATGGGTGGTACCGGGTGGATGCTGCTGATGATACTGATCGCAAGCTATATCGCAACTCGTGCCGCAAAACACCTGACAGCACAAGAGCTTGCAGAAAACCCTCATCAAAGTTCCAGAACAACGGATTGACAGCCCCCGCAGATACTCTTCGATTCCATGACCGAACTTCCCGGCTCCTGCGTTACTAGCTCACCGGGAAGTAGCCGCCTTGCTCACCTGTCTCACTGGGTATACCCCGGCTCATAAGTGTTGATGCATGAGGTGCACATGAGACAATTCTGTCAATTGTTAGGGCCCGGGCTGACAGGTGCGCTGTGTGGGATCAGGCGGGGGATGATTCGCACATAGATCACCATGCCGAGCAATTCAATCAACGTCTGAGTCACGATTACGACTGAGGCCAGAGCTAGCGTGTCGGGCAGTGAGAGGGCCAAGGGCAGAACGACCAAGGAGTTGCGGGTGGCGCCTGAGAACACGGTGGCTCGGATCGTGGGCACGTCTTGTGTGAAGACGCGCCCGGTGAGGACCCCGAGGGGAATCATCAGGAGTAGGAAGGCCACATAGAGCGGGATGACCTTCAGGAGGGAGCCTAGATCGGCGCGCACGGCGTCGATTTGCGATGCGACTACCACGGCGAGGGTGAGCATCATCAGTGGCACCATTACCGCTTGCATCGCGTGCATCACTTTTTGAGCGCTAGTCCACATGGTCGCCAAATATTGGGTCATCGCGGCTAACCCTAACGGGGTCACGATCAGCAGGAGGAGGGCTTCTAGAAACGGGCCAACGTCGATGGTATCTAACAGCTCCGGTCCAACGAATACGCCCAAATACAGGGGCAATAGCAGCATCTGGAGCACCATCAGTAATGGGGCTGCGGCTAAAAGGCGGTCATGGGCTGCCCCGGCGAGTCCAGAGAACACGATGACGTAGTCAATACAGGGCGTGAGCAGTACCAACAGCACACCCAACACCAGCGCCTGATCATCGGCCACGAACCGAGACAGTCCAAAGACCACGACCGGCACGATAACGAAGTTCAACACCAACAGTCCGGCCAAAAAACGCACATCTCGTAACGCGTGGCCAAGTTTGGTCAGCGGCACACTCAAAAACGTGGCATAGAGCAGCAGGATCAGCACTGGATTTATTGCCGTTTCAAAGGCCGGAGCCGTGGAAGGGATAGTCAGCCCGATCAACGCGCCGGCCCCCAGAGCCACAAGGTACAGCGTGATCTGCCACCGTTCCAGCCAAGCTGTCATCTAATTTCTCTTCTCTAACGTCCGGTGTTCATCGTCGTACAACCCCCTGGTTGGAGGAAACTGCTGGTCGAGCCTCTCGCAGGTCCACCCTCAAGAACGTTCACTGGCGCTGTTGCTTAGAGTCTGAAGGCCCCGCCGCTGATGAGGATGATCAGACCGAGTCCAATGAGCACTGTGGGAAACAGGATGTCTTCCCACCGTTCCAGGGCTTCGGCGATGGGCTTCCTGGACGTAATCCACTTGGCCAGGAAGACGAGGACGGCCACAAGCAACAAAAAGACGATGCAGTAAGCCAAAACTGTGCTCCAGCTGACGCTCACGAACACTGGCACATAAACACCAATATTGTCGCCACCGTTCGCGAAGGTCACTGCTGCCACGGTCCAGACCGAGACTCGTTTGCCTTCCAGCTGTGCTTCGTCGTCGTCATCGTCGACCCCGCGATTGCGCCACGCCTGCCACGCTGCCCACAGGCCTAATCCCTAAGGGGATCAGAGCCGAAGTAGGGCAGCACTTGTTCAGGTAGATAGCGCTTGTGCACCGAAGGGTCGCTAAGCACGGCAGCCCCCAGAATACCGAGGAATCCAACGTATTGTCCGAGCAGGATACGGCGAGTGGTGCCTGGTTGCCCCTGGCCGCGTCCGAAGAACAGCGACAGGATGATGACGTCATCGATATTGGTGGCGATAAATAACCCGATCGCCTGCGCAATGGAGGACAGAATCACGCGCTTACCTCCGAAGTGCCACCACAATCGCCAACCGTGCACGCAGGATCTATACAGGGTGCGTCCTCATCGATGGCCAGAGTCGTTTCCATCAAAGCAGTCAACGCCCGAGTCAGATGTGGATCTGCGATCTCATACCGAGTTCGCCGCCCGTCCATTTCGGCGACGACGATCCCGCAGTCGCGCAAGCAAGCCAAGTGATTCGACACATTCGACCGAGTCAATTCAAGGTCTTGGGCGATCACTGCCGGATACCCAGGCCCACTCAACAGTGTTAACAGAATTCTGGATCGCGTTGGGTCGGCCATTGCCCGACCCAACCGGTTCATCACATCGAGACGAGAAGTATAGTTCAGCATTCACTGAACTATACAGTGCTTACTGAATAGTTCATCGTAATTTCGTTGGGCGATTCTCCGCGACGATAGCGATAGTGCACTGTAAATGCGGGTATACGTGGCTGTCGATGTTGTTAGGACAGGGCTAAGTACTAGTCAGTCACCGCAGTGTCCTTTTTGCGTTGACATAGCACTGGATCCGAAGGCGATGGAACCGCCCATGATGACGCCGATGATGATAGCGGGCGGCAGATCAAAAAACTGGGCCATCACAAACCCAAGTACTACTCCCATGATGATGCCCATGGCTATGTTAAACAGTTTGATGTTGATCCTGCCTTTCCTGAGTGTTTCCGTAACGAATGGATCTCACAGACACCAAGCTTTCATATTGCGGTTCATAAGAACACAACGGGGTCGTGGTTCAATCAGGACACATGTCTGCCTGTCCACCAGGTATACCTCTTTATACGCTCTATATCGTCACAAAGTGGTGCTGTAAAAGCAGGTCCAATTAAGGCAGTGTTGCCATCCGTTAGACCACATTAAGGATCTGATTGGACATCGTTGGGAGGGGCCCAAGGTTAAGCGTTGCTGAGGGCCCGTTGAGGGCTTGCTAGGAACCTAGATTCCTAGCAAGCTAGCAATCTAGTTTGCTATTTGAATACAGCGGCGTTTTCAGAAATCGTCTTCTGACTGCTCGTTGCTAAGTAGTCGGGTGCAAACTTGGCATTCGAGCAGAAATTCATGTCACTTTAGTTACCGGTCACCCTGTTTACATGACGTAGAATATTTGACGGGTTAAGTGACGAATTTCCCTGAGAAATCGATGAGTGAACGTGTTGTCATTTTAACGACCGATTCTGACACTCATAAATTATCGCAGCGCCATAGCTCTATTGCCTGGCGTTACGCTAAACAGAGCTATGACCAGCGACTTGTGTTTCTCGTTATTTCCTTGGCCTTGGGCAGGAGCTTGGTGTAGATCGATGCTGCAAGAATCGCCACTACTACGAACCCTAATAACCCATAACCCATCAATTCTTCTGCGGTAGGAGTCTCAGAAACGGTCGTGCCGACATCATGTTAGAAACGAAAAATCCAAGAACCCGGTAGCCCACAGAAAAGCAGATGAGGACGATACCTTTTTGCTGCGGATACCAGTGACCGAGGCTGCTGAAGTCGCGCGCTAAATATTGGCCCAACAGGAAGGGCAAAAACGCAAGAACTAGAGTTCCGAGAAATAGCGCCCACCAAGGCCCGTAGGTGACATTTCCCATCAACGTGGATGGCCCATCCCTCAGGCACCATTTGCCGAAAGACTAAGTAGACGGTGCTTACTAACACAAGGATAAGAAGCGGAATTCAAATAGAGAGCGCGATGAGGCCGCTCGGGTGTTTCTTACTATCTTCTTGTTTTGCATCTTGCGGAACTTTGTTCATGACTCCTTCTAGCAACTGATGAAAGTACAGTCGTTTTAAGTGAGTTCTCTTTAGCCAAAAACCTTAGCACCCACCCAAGCTTGAACAGCAGCATCTGAACCGCCAACGGAAGTTGCGAAGTACCACCAAACGAAGTTAACAGTCACACAAGTAGCCGCAAACATAGTGACAAAGATCAGACGGACGGCAATATTGATATCCCATGCACCCAACACAGAGAAGAAAACGAAAAAATCGCCACAGTCCCGACAGCGGGAATAATACCTGTCAGCCTCACGGTCTTACCCACCTTTCAAATGTGTCCTAACTAAAGTCAATCATCCTACGGGGTATACCTGAAACATCCCATAGCCGACCCGGACAACATGGTGCTGGCGGTCTAGACCGTCTGCCAAGCTTCCATCAACAGGCGATCCGAGGTTTGCTGCGCAACAGGATCCCACATGTTTCCTGTGACGAGCAGTTCATCGGCGTCCGTGTATTCTATGATGCGTTGCAGTTGGGCCCCGACGGTCGCTCGGTCTCCATAAACGGTAGACGCCAGCGCCCTATCAATGCGTCGTTGCTCTTGATCCGAGATGCTTTCGCGGTGGAGAACGGCGGGATCTTCAAGTGGTTGAAAGACACCTATACTGCGAGACCTGGCTAATGCCCAGGCCTCCGATAACGCTAGTGAATATGCCTGTGAGTCTGATTCGGCAACGACAACATTAACTGAGGCGATGACCCAGGGGTCTTGGCCGCGCGCAGCAGTGTTAAAGCCGCTGCGATATTCTTCGATAACCGGACTGGTTTGGTCAGTGTTCTCTAGCCCGTCAGTTACCGCAGGCCCGCCAAGCACCAGGCCTATGCCTCGGCTTGCCGCAAACGATGCTGCCCCGCCGCCAGTCAGCACATACAACGGAGTTTGCCCGTGATTTTGTGGGTACGCGGTGATTTCGGCGGTGCCATCCAAGTATCGGATAAGTTCGTCGACGTCGTCGGTAAAACGATCTTTGGCATCTGCAGTCTGTCGCAATCCAGCACGAATAGGTTTGGTAAACCCAACCGAGGAGCCCAACCCGGCATCAATGCGCTGACCGTATAGGGCGTGTAAAGTACCCAACTGTTCTGCGATCACGAGCGGCTGGTGGCTGGGCACCATGATTCCACCGGTGCCTAAACGAATCTTGGAGGTGGCCTCGGCCAGGTGGGGAAGTAGCAGTGTTGGGGCGGATCCGGCGATGCCCGGTACCGAGTGGTGTTCGGCGACCCAAAACCGGTGAAATCCTAGCTGCTCAGCATGCTGGGCTCGTGCGCTGACCTCTGCAAAAATCTGTGGTGCATCGATGATCTGACCATCAACGCTGCGGGTATTAGCTCGGTCGAGAATGGCAAGGGATACTGGGTGCATAGCGCGGTTCAGCTAATTTTGATGTTGCTGTACTGCCAGGACAACAACACCCTCGGTGAACATTTGCTCATTGAGTTGATCCAGGTTCGTGATTTCATGCACCGGTAGACCATAGTAGCGAGCTAGTTCGGCCACCGGGGCTTCTTGCTGGAACACCACCAGGGCACCACGTTGCAGGCTTTTGACTGCTGTACGGAAATCCGCCAACGAATCCATCAGCCCGGATTGGTGGGTAACTACGACAACCATCCGGTCGTCATGTGCAATTGATGCACCCATGCCGGCAACGACGGCACCGGATGAAAAGAACATATAGCCTTTATGGTCCAGCACGCGCAAATAGTTGGTCGCATAACCGGCCTGGGCAGACTGGTCAACGACGACGGTGCGTTGTTTGGGCAAAACCTGTTCGAGTCGATCAAGAAATGCCCGCGGATCTACGGTGTCTTCGCGTAATTGGTGTTCCGGGATCGGCCGGGAATTCCAATACTTGGTGCCTAAATGCTCCAGTGTTTGCTCGGTACGGTAACCGGTTTTGGCTTCTGAAATGAGCTTACTGGTCTCAACCTCTAGTGATGAGGCAACCGCCTGGGCATCAGCGATCAGTGATTGCGATACCGCACTAAAACGGCCAACCGCCCACGGGGAGGTATCGACCTGGATGATTACTGCATTCGGGCTGATCAGCCGTCCATCGCGTGTGGTCCAGTCGTCCAGCGCACACCCAAAGACCACTATCACATCAGCCCCACGGGCCAACTCTGCGGTGGTCGGAGTCGAAATCCGGCCCAAGGTGCCGATATTGAACTGCTGATCCTCAAAGAGCCCGTGTGCTCCTGCTGACGTGGCTAACAGTGCCCCGGTAGTATCGGCCAGGGCCACCATCGAAGATTTGGCGTGCCGGGCCCCGCGCCCAGCGATGATCAGTGGCCACCGGGATTGGGCTAATGACTTGGCCGCGCGAGTGACCTGGGAAGCTTGGGGGACCGCGCCGGTACGAGGTGCCTCAAATTCCGGTTCAGCCTCATCGGTGAGCTCAGCATCGAGGTTTTCTGGGTCAACGAGCAACACAGCTGGTAGTTGTTTATTGAGCCCTTCAATGACATCGACCATCGCCTTGGAAATATTTTGTGCTTCACCGCCAGGAACTGCCACGGCTCCAACGCCGGTAGCCAGACTGGCCCAATTTGCGGTGATACCGTTGAAGGATTCGTCAGGGGTGACCAAAATGATGATCATTGACAGTTTATCCCGCACCGCCTGGGCAATCTTGTCCAAGGTTGCCAGGAAGTCCACGGAGGCATCTAGCACCACTGCCGCCGGTGGACCACCGGCATGACGATAACCAGCGGCAGCCATGATTGCACCGTCAGCCGTTCCAGTGCTGACCGTTTGAAAATCGATTTCTGCAATACCTTCAGCAGTTGCAATATTGCCTTCGGCATCACTAAATGCCTCCGTCAACGGTGTGTCCCAGAGTTCTTCTGGAATAAACACGGTTTCTACGCCGGTAGCAGCACATAGCTGGGCTAACCGGGTCGAGTACACCAATTGGGGCACGATACCTCCTCGAGAATTACCAATATAAGGATACGGCGAGAAACAGCGAAGGTAAATCACCATGCTAGACGTGATGACAGTCACATACCTATAGTGGTGTCATGACACAGCTATCGAATCAGCCACAGGCCTCAAATAATCCGGTTCTAATTGAAGAATTACTTACCACACGCGGTGCAACCTGGGCGGTGGTGGGGCTTACTGATAGCCCTCATCGTGTCGCAAAACCGGTTGCTTCGTTTCTGAAAAATGAACTGGGCATGCGTGTTGTGCCGGTTAATCCCCGTCGTGAAACCGTTAATGGAGACCGTGCATACCGACGTATTGCCGAAGTCCCGCACACCATTGATGTGCTCCATGTTTTTGTCAATGCCGAAGCCGCTGAAGAAATCGTCGACGACGCAATCCGATTGGGTATCAATAATATTTGGTTTCAACTCGATGTCGACAGTCCAACAGCCATTGAGAAGGCTCTTGCAGCCGGAATCAATGTGGTCGCTGATACCTGTCCCTCAATAGAGGGGCGCACACGAAGCCTCGCTTGGCGGATGTGACTTGTGCGGTAATGACAAGTCGGCGGGCTCTTGGACTGACCAAACCAGTGTCACCGTTCTGCATCGTTCTTACTCGACTCCGAGCCGGAATGTAAGTTGCCGATCATGGTTCGAATAACGTACAGCCAGTGCACGATGTGTGGGTTTGGTGTCGACGTGGCGCGATAGTATCACCGGCTCTGCATTCAAGGGCGGAGCAATATCTCGGTGCACTAGAGGTAGTCCTTCGTAGGAAATATCAGTCATAGTTTTTGAAAAGCAGCGAATATCCAAAACCTCGGGCCACCATCGAACGTACCGTTTCATAGCTGGTTGATCGGTGCAGGACATGGGGTCGTAGGCCGCGTTCTTGCAGTAGACGCAGGGTATTATCGCCTGCGGTTGGTAGGTCCAATAAAATGAGGGGCTCGTATTCCAGAGCTTCTAATGAAACCGATGCTTGGTGGGCCATGGGATGATCTTCTGGTAGCACAACCTGCGGCAAAGTCTCGAAAAATACTCAACGACGACGCCCATGGGTAGACCAACTTGGTATAAAAATAAGAGGTCTAGGTGACCGTCATGTAGCCTTTGGGCGAGTACTTCGACGGGCTTCGTCAATGTCCAGCTGTATCTCTGGCAGGGATCGGGCGACTTGGGCCCAGAGTTCGGGTACTACTGTGGCGGTCAGGGTGGAATAGCAGCCAACCTTGACCGGGCCGCGTGGGACGTCATCCACGTTGCCGATATGTAGGGTCATTTCGTTGGCACGGTTGAGTAGATCCGTGGCTCGATCAACCAAATTTTGCCCCGCCCCGGTAGGCGTGAGCCCTTTGGCACGTCGGCGGATAAAAAGCTGTGTATTGAGGATCGTACATCGTAATGATTCATCACAAAGAAACTAGCAACTTCATCCAAAAACGACCGGCACAGGGCAAGACCTCAAAATCTACTTCATGGGCCTTGTATGAGAATATGGCACTGTGAGTATTTCGGAGACGGTCAGCGAACAATCCCACGCCTGGCACACAAAAGAGCAATTTGATGCCTACATTATGTCGGTTGAACATGTCTTGGAACGCAGCCTGCAGATCCCGTCATATCAGCGGCCCTATACATGGACTCTCAAAAACGTCGACCAGCTGTTATCGGATATCCACGACTTTCAGCCTTCGGGCCACTACCGACTGGGCACGTTTATCCTCCATCGGCCGCCGCCTGACCACAACAGCCAAGACTCTAAGGACACTCTAGACATCGTTGATGGTCAGCAGCGCTACCTCACATTCGGGCTCATCATGCTCGCACTGAGTACCCGAACCGAGGAATTAGATAGAGATCTTTCCGCTGTGCTCTTGGCTCGGATGGAAAACATTAAGATTCCACGGCGCCGCGACGGACGAAGCGGCAAGAATCTCAGGCAAAACTATAATTACATACAGCAGGCCCTCAAAGAATGGTCTAATCAACAACTCAATACGTTCACAGAATTTTTCCTCAAAGAATGTTCCGTGGTCGTTTTAGAAGTATTCGACTTGGATGCAGCGTTTCAGCTTTTTGACTCGCAAAACACCCGCGGAAAAGCCTTATATCCGACGGATCTACTCAAGGCCTACCACCTTCGTGAATTCAGCCAATCCAATGCATCCCGCGAAGCCGTCCTGGATACAGTACGCAAATGGGATGCCGTCGATCCCAAGGAAATTGAACATCTGTTTGCCGGCGTGCTCTTCCCGATCAAACAGTGGTCACGACATCTCTCGGTCCCTGAACGAGGTTTTACACCCGAGCACGTGGAACTTTTCAAGGGGATCCGTGACGGAAACAAGCAATACCGCTGGGCACATTTAGCCCTGATGGCCAAGACAACCGTCGATCGATACCGAAACGACAATGCCACCCTGCAGCAGTACGGAGTGCTTGCCGACTTCGAATTTCCCTTCCAGATTTTGGAACCGGTAATTGACGGTGAAATGTTCTTTCGAATGGTGCATCACTACATCAATGAAGCTCGCGCTGCGGGCATTCAGCATACTCCAACAAATGAGTCCGATCCGGAAACGTTCCAGCATCACGCCGACTTAGAACACGTTCTCGATCTGTTGAAGGATATTCCGAGCGGGACTGGGAACCGTTACATCCGAGAACTCTTCGATTGCTTCCTAATGGCCTATTTGGACCGCTTCGGGTGGTCTGATGTCCACAGAGCCGCGGATAAACTTGCCAAGCACGCCTATCTTTTACGAGTAAAGCTGCAACGCGTGAACCAGCAGTCAATCAATAACCACGCGCTATATGTCCATCACCGAGTGGCGGACACCGATGAGAATCTGTTCACGAAAATGGCCCTGGCACAATCGCCAGATGTCATCTTGGCTCAACCACCAGTGAAAATCGACGACGAACTGGAAAAACTCGACGATTCGTTACGTCATCTCTACTCATCAACCAGCGAAGAGAACCCGAGGTAAAAACATGGCACCGACGAAAACACGACAAGGTCTGGATCGGTTGACCGTCAGCCAAATTTTTGATGGGGTAACCTACCGCATCCCGATTTACCAGCGTGCCTACGCCTGGGCTACACCTGAAATTCAAACGCTCCTTCGTGATGTTCGGGACGCTCGTTTGAGAAGTGAAAACTTTAGGCAAGGCGGCCCTACAGCGGACTATTACATTGGCTCCGTCGTCGTCAACGCGCTGCGCGAAGACGACGAGGTTATCTACGAAGTGGTAGATGGCCAACAACGTCTCACCACCCTTTTCATTCTCTTATCCATTGCGCCGCGTCTACTCAGCGCGGACCATACTGACTCGTATACGGTCCCGCATAAAGGTCTGCGATTTGAAGGTCGCGAAAAGTCACAACAAGATCTTAACCGTTTAGCACGTGATGCTGCTGGTGCGATAGGGCTGTTAAATACAGACGGAATCTCTCATGCCGCTGAACTCATCAGAAACGCTGTTCGTCGACAATCCTATAAAGCAGCCACTACTGAGGCATCGCATTCCGAGATTATTTTTGACGACCAGGACTTGGCTTATCTCCTACATCACGTAAGAATTATCCGCACCCAGTTACCCGAGAATACTGATCTGAATCACTACTTTGAAGTGATGAATACTCGCGGGGAGCAACTTGAAAAACATGAGATCCTCAAAGCACGGATGCTAAAAGAGCTACAGCACAAACCCGAAGACCAGGATGTCTTTGCTCAGATCTGGGACGCCACCGCCCAGCTCAACCGACATATCCAGGTGCAGTTTGCCACCCACAATGCACGATCGGCAATCTTTGGCAAAGACTGGGACGAGTTTCTGCCAGAACACGGGGGTACCCTTTTTGCCGCCCTTCAACACTGTGAAAGACCTGATACCTTCGAAAACTCTGCGCATCGAAAATCTGACCTGAATGGTCGATCCGGTGCGATAAGGCTGATCGATCTCCTTGAAAACACTGAAGATAATTTTGAGTCTGAGCCAAATCGACAAAACGATGAAGAACTTGGCTCATACGGATCCATAATCGACTTCCCGAATTTTCTGCTGCACGTCCTGAAACTCCAACGGGGAGAAGATTACCGATGGTCACAAGAAGACGACGAAGCCACACACAGCCGCCGAATCCGTTTAGAGGACAAGTATCTTCTTGAGGAGTTCGAAACCGTTTTGCCGGGAGCTGGCGCAGACTGGGTACGCGACTTCGCCTGGTTACTTCTCCGGACCCGCTATTTGATGGACACCTATGTGATCCGGATCCAGCTCGGCCTCGCCGGCAACGATGATGAAAATTGGGTACTTCATCGCGCGTATAAATACACCTCAGACAAAACCCTACAACTGAGTGCACGTTCGACTTTCAGCTCCAGCAGTAGCTCGCCAGAGGGTGCTGCAATTCAGCGCGCTTCGGGACGTCGGGTCCTGATGCTGCAAGCCATGTTCCAAGTGACTGATACTCGACGTGCGTCGAAGTATTTTCTCTTCCAGATCTTGCGTTGGCTCCACCATAACGAGCACCGTTCCGTCGATGCTGAAGCATTTGCGCAATATTTAGAGGCCTCAGCGGTTCGACGCCTCAAAGCTCTCAAACCAGAAGCCGTCCTCAACCTTGGAACACAAGTCCCAAACTTCATCTTTAACTTTTTAGACTACGTCTTGTGGCTGAGAGGAAAAGACGAGACTCACGAGCTTGCACGTCTGGTGACGGATCCGGACCTGGTGACTATTATCAGGCGTCATGCAGATAGTTTTAGTTTCCGGTATCGAACCTCCGTCGAGCACTTCTATCCACGGAACCCCGATACACTCCAATTGCATGAAGCATTAGCAGTTGCTGATGTCGACCATTTTGGGAATCTCTGCATCATGTCGCGTTCGGAGAACTCGACGCGCAGCAACTTGGTGCCCACAGCAAAAGTTTCGCACTACAGATCCGAAAATCAGAGTCTAAAGTTCCAAATTATGGCTG
>DEPX01000212.1:13307-21800 GCA_002358975.1 Micrococcaceae bacterium UBA3381
CTGCCATAACCAAAAAGCTCGGTAGCAACCACGAAGACTGGGGCGAGAAACACATTCACGAGCATGGAAACCAGATGGCAGAGTTAGTCCGCAAGATTGCCGCTACCCCTGTCAGCGCGTGAAGTTTCTAATCCAACATAGCTAATATGGATTCGGTCAGCGCCTGTCGTTGTGTGGGGCAGGCAACTCGGGTTAATGCACATAGTCATGGATCCATAGGCCATCGGCCAAGCACTCCAGCGCGTAAACATGTGGTCGTGTCGACGGCATCGGCCGGTCCCCGTTACATTAATTCGTAGGGGGCAGGAAATGATAAGCGATGCAGGTTTAGACATCCCGTACGCTTCGGTCAGCCCCTCATAGGACACGGCAGCAGCAGACCGATTACTCCGACAATCGTTGCGGTAATGACGAGCCACGCGGCACGATCAGGGTTTGCAAGCTCTTTGATCGCCGTCACTAATCCGACCATCGCCAACATGGCCCAGACCCAGAAAATGAAGTCTCAGTGCTTATTCGGGTTGGTGATATTCAGCGATGCGACGGCGAGCGTGGCGGTTAGGCTGACGATGACGACCGGGAGATTGATGGGGAACGCTTATACCTACCAGAAGAACTCGAGGAGCAGGCCACCAAGCAGGGCCCTGCAGCAACACCCACCACAGCGACTGACATCCAGACTGAGATGGGAACCAGCGCTAGGCTTGCTGGCATCATGGTTGGGGCACCACCGTTGTTTTGGGTGGAGCTCGACTGGGGTAGAAAACTATTCACTCCAGTAACTGAAACAACCGTTCAGTACAGTCACTGTCCCACTGTCGTATGCTCAGATCAACATCATCAAAGGAGAATCATGATCGAAACTGCCACGCACGGCACCATCACGCTCACCATTGAGAACCGGTTAGCTTATGTTCAACTGCAACGCCCCGAGAAACTCAACTCTCTGACTCGAGAAGTCTTCGAGGACCTCGTGGAAATTGGCCAACGACTACGCAACGACGAATCGGTGGCTTGCGTTGTGATAACAGGCGCCGGCCAAGCGTTCTGCGCCGGACTTGACCTGAAAGAGTTCCAAACTATTCAGGACGGCGAGGAAAGCTCTGCTGTAGTGCTGGGCGAGCGTCTGGGCGCAGCGCGCGCTCTTGGACAGCAGTCAGTGCACATTTGGTCGCTGATTGAGGTACCCGTCATTGCAGGTGTGCAGGGTGTTGCTATGGGTGGCGGGCTACAGCTGGCGATCGGCGCTGACGTGACCATCGTGGCCCCCGATACGAAGATGTCAATGATGGAGATTAACTGGGGCATCATTCCTGACCTATGCGGCACCCAGGTGCTCCCTCGGCGCGTGGGCGCGTCGAAAGCGAAACTCCTGACCTTCACCGGCGAGGTGTTTTCGGGCAGCTATGCAGGCGAAATTGGGGTGGCAGACGAAGTGCACGATCATCCTGTGGAACGTGCATTTGAACTGGGCCAGCAAATCGCGGACAAATCCCGCTCAGCACTAGTGTGGGCTAAGAAACTCATCGACATGGCCGGGAACGTAGAGCTTTCTGAAGGCTTCGATAGCGAGCAGCAAGCCATCGCGGAATTAGTAGGTGCCCCCGAGCAGCTCGACGCGGTTAACAAGCAAATGGCATATCTAGCCGAGCGAAAAAATAAAGGCGTCTCGTAATGCCCGGCGTTGGCTCCGCCTAAGTACTAGCGGGCATCATAAGCCCAATCCGCTTAGTCAGGGAAGGTCATCTGGGCGCGGGGAACACCCTGAACCGTCTCGGCCCGAGAAGTCAGGAAAAATTGTTATGAGCTCGCTAAGACGAGACCTGCGTCAGCTGACCACCGCCACGGTTGCCCGATGCCGTCCTTATACGTAATTTCATAGACCAGAAATCTGGTTGAATACAAAATTGGGTGTAGGTCGCGGTGGTCGTGAATCGTGGTGGTTCTATCCCATAGCTTTTGTGTTTCTGCTCCATTGAGCGTGACAGCAATAAAGTGGGTCCCAGGGGGTACAACTTGCAGAGTGATGGAGTCTTTTACCGGAGCTTGCGACTGGTTTTTGGCAACGTAGCAATACCGCACATTGACCGTGCTGAACGTTGACGAGGACGAGTTTTCAACGATGATCCCCCAAGTGCCATCGTGATATATAGCCCACCAAGCGGTAAGCCCAGAGGCGTTGTGTTTAGCCGTTCGATCCACATCCAGTCTGAATTGGTGCCAAGCAAAGTAGGCGGCGGCGCTGGCTGCAACAACTGCCAGAATGCTGCCAATGCCCTGAAGCCACGTAGCGAAAACCAATGGGTCTGCATCCTTTCGGTTTGGTAGGTTGTGCTGCTCATATCGTAGCTTCGGTGACGGTGGAAAACGCTAGGCCTGGTGTGCGGTAGGCCCAGCAGAGAGCGTGCTCTATACCGGGGTGCCAGAAAATGAGACCACCGGTACGCCTGTACTTAGGACAAAGAAGATACGTCGACCCCCGCGGTGCCTCACGTCAAACTGAGCGCGAACGGTAAGTGGTGCCTCACGTATCGTGAGCGCGAACATGGGTTAGCTGGCCTTGGTTCGAATGCCGGTGGCGCGGCGTTTGGCTTTGGCTTGTTGTTTGGCTTCGATACTGGCGGTCATGGTAAGGGTTTTGTCCTTGGCCAGGCTGATGAGCCGGTCTTGGTAGGTCAGGATCTGACGTGTTAGCTGGGCTGGGTTAGTGCTGTGGTAGATCGCTTCGAGTTCGTCAAGCTGGGCCTGAGATAACACCCCGGAATCTTTCAACCGGTGATAGGGGGTCTTTGGCTGGTCATAGAGGCGTTTGCGTTTGCCGCTGGCATTTTGGGTCCAGCCGGTGGGTTTCTTGGTGGCAGTGAAATAGTTCAGTTTCAAACACACCACCTGCCAGAGTTTGGCGAGAATGGCTCGTTCATCTTCGGAATCATACCGGTAGTGAAACCCGTAGCGGCGTACCGCGTGGTTGTTTTTGGATTCCACCGTGGCTTGATCGTTTTTGCTGTAGGGGCGTGAGCGGGTGAAAAAGATGAGTCGATCTGCGGCCCAGGCCATGACTTCGTGGTTGATAAATTCTGAGCCGTTGTCGCAATCCAGGCCGGCAATGGCATAAGGGATGGTCGTGGTGGCCTGGTTCAGACCTGCCAGTACATGTGTTCGGGCGTTATTGCGTAAGACCTCAAGGTGGATCCAACCGGTGTGGACATCAACCAGGGTCAGTGTTCTGGCGAACTCACCACGAGCGGTTGGGCCACAGTGGGCGACCGTGTCGGTTTCGAAAAATCCGGGCTCTGCTTCGATTGCATCGCCAGCCTTTCGAACGCTGACTGAGTTACGTAACAATGCTGCTGGCTTGGTCGTGGAGAGACCTTTGAGTCGTAATCGGTGACGTTCAGCTTGCAGATACCGGTCGATGGTGGCAGCACTCATGGCTACTAGCTGGTCTCGTACGGTCTGGTCATAACCAGCGGCGCCGAGAACCAGTTCGTGGTGAGCTTCTAATTGATCTAACCAATCGGGCATGAGCGCAGCCATATATTTACCCGAGGCCATGCCCATCATCCGCCATACCCGGATCAGCTGCTTTTGAGCATTGCTTGAGTACTTCGTGGGTTTGTGTTGGCGCCGATCGATCACGACCACATCTTTAGCCCCAATCGTCTCGGAGGTGAGATACCGCCTGGCCGTAGAACGGCCAGCCCCAGTTGAGGCACAAAACTGATCAAGAATTGCCGTTTTTTCAGCTTTGGTTCCCGCCCGATAATCAGCCCGTAATTGCTTGGTAACTTCAATCCTGGTGGCCATTGAGGTGACATCCTGATTCATACATTTACACTAGAGTTTCGCGCTCACGATCTGTGAGGCACGACCTGAGCTACGCGCTCAATATATGTAAGGTACGTCGACCCCTTGACTGTGATTGGTATCACACGCATAATGGTATCTACGATGGAAACCATCTGGTAGAAGATCACAGGTCGGCAAAACCTGTGGCACTATCGAAGACGCAGATGTGTTGTTCCTGTGTGGTTATAAGAGGCAGGATATTCTATGCTCCTGCTGTACCGCTGAGGTTCTGTGGTTGCGGTACCAAGGCCCGGGGGAAATCTGACCCCGGGCCTTGCTCACGCCATAATTTAACCTCGTGGACTCGGATCATCGTACGCTAGCCTCATGCGAGCGTGATGTACCCGATGAACCACCTCGATGCCAATCGCGCCCACAACGGCAATACTTACCGCTGCGATGATGACCGGAACCGGGGGCAACATAAATTGGTGATACCACAGCGAAATCGGCACGGTGAGTACCAGCACAAAAACACCATATAGTACGATGAGCATCCCGATTTTCTGCCAGTTTAATGGTCGCGAAATTACATTGAGCAACCACAACCCAGTTAATGTCAACGTGATAAAAGTGGCGGCCTGCAACTGCTCCATCACCAATGCAGCGTTTGGCTCTTCAGCGGCTAATGGCAACACCCCGCTATAATCATCAGCCCAAAACCGTGCATACCAGTTAATCGCCAATAAAGTCGATACCAGAATCACACCGGAAGGGATAGCGAACTTTAGCGCTCGGGACAGAAAACCTGACACATAGCGTCGTGGATTTGGCATTAAGGCCAAAATAAATGAGGCAATACCGATAAACAGCGCATCTGCTGTTGAAGTTTGTCGAGGCAAGGCTGGATACTGCCACGCCAGTAGCGAGAACACCAGAACAAACAGAAATGCATACGTGGTTTTCGTCAAAAACAGGTGTGCTAAGCGTTCCATGTTGGCGATCACTTTGCGTCCCTCGGCCAGCACATGGGGTAGCCGCGAGAATTTTGAATCCAGTAGCACCATACGGGATACGGCCTTAGTTGCAGCTGCGGCGTCTCCCATGGCGATCCCCAGATCTGCGGACTTGACCGCCAAAGCGTCATTAACCCCATCGCCGGTCATTGCGACAACACGTTGCCGATGCTGTAACGCTTTGACCATATATTCTTTTTGGTCCGGTGAAACCCGTCCAAATACCGAGTGTTGTTGCATGACGTCGGCCAGTTCATCCATGGTTTCGGGCAGATTGCGGGCATCATATCCGGAACCGGGATGATCCCAGCCGATCTGTCGGGCTACTGCGGCAACTGTGTGTGGTGAATCGCCAGAAATGACTTTCAGTTCTACGCCTTGCTGTCGGAAATAGTCCAGTGTGTCCCGGGCGTCGTCGCGAATTTTTTCTTCAAAAGTCAGCATCACGGTGGGGAAAAGCTCGGTGGGGAGGGTTGCTTGCTCACCAAACCACGGGTGCTCTGATGTGGCAGCCTGCGACGGTGTCCTCGAATGGGCTAATAGCATGGTGCGCTGACCTGATGCGGCAAGTTGTTGTGCCGTATCGTGGAGTTCAGTTTTGATGTCTTGGCTCACGCTGAGTGCATCAATCAATGATTCTGGGGCGCCAAGCACCCATGCCCCAACCGGTTTGTGGGTGTCTTGGGGGTTGCCGAAAGCAAAGGCAGACCAGCGGCGTTCTGAAGCAAAGGCGATGGTATCGGTTTGTGCCAGACTCGGGGTGGTTGGGAAGGCTTCGCGCAGGGCAGCGGCCGTGGTGTTAGCGTTGGGATCGGCACCGATATGGCCCAGAACCAGCTTCCAACCGTGATCGGTAGATGCAAGCTGTTGTGCATGAGCAAACTGCATGATGCCTTCAGTTAGTGTGCCAGTTTTATCTAAACACACCGTATCGACGCGGGCCAGGATTTCTACGGCGGGCTGTTCTTGGATGAGTACTTTTTTGCTGCTCAGACTGACGGCGGCGACAGCAAATGAAATAGTGGTCATAAGCGCTAAGCCCTGGGGGATCATGGTGGTAATACCGGCCACTGTTGCTACCAGCGCGGAATCCAGGCTGCCATCAGCTACCGCTTGGCGCCATCCGCCCAGCGCTTCGATTTGTCCCCAAGCCACCACGGCAATCAGTGGAATCAGCGCAAGCGTAATCCAACTTGCCACCCGATCTAAAGCGGCTCGTAACTCGGAATGGGCCTTGGTAAACTTACGGGCTCGTTTGGTCAGCTGGGCAGCATGCGAGTCGTGGCCCACACCGGTGATGCGAAAGTAGCCATCCCCGGCAATAACTGAGGTACCGGATAAGACGGGTGCCCCAGCGGGTTTATACACCGGATCGGCTTCTCCGGTGATCAACGACTCATCAACATCCAAACTTTCGGAGGCCAGTACGAGCCCGTCTGCCGGAACTTGGTCCCCAGCCCGCAAATAGACGACATCATCTAAGACGGCCTCGGCCATCTCGATCTGGATGATTTCGGCATTGCGGCGCACATGAATGCGGTCCTGGTGCAGCAGGGCGATACGGTCGAGTTTGAGCTTGGCAGTGTACTCCTGGACCACCCCAATAACGACGTTTGATACTGCGGCAATGGCGAAAAGCATGTCCAACCACCGGCCTAGCGCCATAATGCCTAGGGCACACAGAAAAATGACCAGATTGAATAAGGTCAAAATGTGGGTGCGCAAAATCGTGGCCAACGATCGTGACGAGTCATCGGGTTGGACATTGGTCAGGGCTGCACTGGTGCGAAGATCGACTTGGGTATCGGTTAGACCGTGTGCAAGCAGTACGTCGTCGTCGGGCAGGCCTGGATCATCGACGCCGCGGGAGGTCAAGAGGGTACGCCGATGTGCTGCCGAAACATCCACCTGTGATGAGTTTGTCTGTGCTGTCTGTTTACGCAGCGGTGTAGATTTGGTCACTCAGTCTCTCTTTGACAGTTTGGCCACTACAAATAGCATAACCAGTTACCGGTAAGACGGCGCAGGTGGAATGGTTAGCCATCCCACCTGCGGTATAGACCGGTGCTAGTTGCCAAAACGGTTGGGCAAGGCGGTAGCCCAACCGTCCCGTAACTCATCGACGGTGGCGGTAAACAGGTCTTGGATCTCTAAGGCCTGTGAACCGGCATCCACCACGCCGATCCGCAACGATGGGTAACCGCGAGATTCGGTGATTCCGCGAAAACGGACTTCTTCCGATAACGGTACGGCCACCAGGGCACGCGCCTGGGACTCGGAGAAGAGTGCGGTGAAGGCGTCAATGTTGTCGCGTTCGGTCACATAATCCAGGTTGATGCGCATGCCAACCCCGGCTTGAACTACCATGTCTGCCAGCGCCCCGGCCAACCCACCCTCCGATAGGTCGTGGGCGGCATCGAGCATATGGGTGCGCGAAGCGTTGGATAATAGTCCGGCAAGCCGGTATTCCTTGGCCAGATCAACTGCCGGAGGCATACCACCAAGGTGGCCACGCAGGTGAGCGAACTGTGAACCGTCCAGTTCATCGAAGGTCTCACCCAGCAGGTAGATGGCTGAACCATCAAAGCCTGGATGTAACCAGGAAGGTACCGCGGTAGCGACGTCGTCGTAGCGGCCCAGGGTCACAATCATCGGGGTCGGATGAATCGCAGTATCAACGGTTTGGTTATACAGTGACACATTGCCACCGGTGACGGGGATGCCCAGCTCTTGGCAGGCGTCAGCAATCCCGCGGGTGGCTTCTGCGAACTGCCACATTACACCCGGGTCTTCGGGAGAACCGAAGTTGAGTCCATCGGAAATGCCCAGTGGGGTGGCACCCGAGGTCGCCACGTTGCGATAGGACTCGGCCACAGCCAGTTGGGAGCCCGCATATGGGTCCAAGTAGACAAAACGGGAGTTGCAGTCGATAGCCAAACCAATGCCCATCCCGGTATCTTCATCGACCCGGATCACACCGGCATCATTGGGTGGGCCCTGGCGGGTATTGCCACCCACAGAACTATCAGTTTGAGAGGTGATCCAGCAACGATCGGCCATATTGGCCGAACCCATTAGCTCGATCACGGCATCTTTGAGTTCTGCACCGGTGCTCGGCAGTTGCGCGGCCTGCCGAGATGACCGGAAGGTGGCAGCCTGTAGTTCATCTTGAGATGCCGGTCGAGCATAAGGACGCTCATATACCGGACCCTCATCGGCCACGGTGACCGGATCGACATCAACGATGCGTTGGCCATCCCAATCAATGGTGAGTCGACCGGAATCATTGACTTCGCCCAGCCAAGAGTATTCGACACCATAGTGTTGCATGATTTCTTCGAATGCGGCCGTGTTATCCGGGGTAACCACCGCCATCATGCGTTCTTGGGATTCCGACATCAAAATGTCCCCGGCTGATAATCCGGCGTCACGCAACAACACATTGGTCAGTTCGATGTGCATGCCGCCGTCACCACCGGCGGCTAGCTCACTGGTGGCACAAGCAATACCAGCTGCCCCCAAATCCTGAATGCCTTCGACCAGCGATTTGGCGAATAACTCCAGGGTGGCCTCGATAATGACATTTTCTTGTAGCGGGTCGCCGGCTTGGACCACCGGGGTGTTGGCGGCACCTTCGTCATCGAAGGCGGCCGAGCTCATCGCGGCCCCGCCGATACCGTCGCCGCCG
>DEPX01000110.1:0-2341 GCA_002358975.1 Micrococcaceae bacterium UBA3381
CTGGTGGTGTATCTCTTTGGTATTCCGGTTCAGGCCTGGTTCACCCAGCTATCCATCACTGAGACTATTATTACCTCGTTGGTATTTTTGCCCGGCGATTTGCTCAAAATGGTCATCGCCACCGTGGTCACCATGGGACTTTATCGGGCCTACCCGCGAGCATTTGACACAACCCAACATGCCCGAAAACAACTTGCAACTTACACCAGTTCATAATCCAGATGCCGGCACGGCGCTGACAGCAGCGTTAAACATCCGGGCGGCTGGTGGAGTGCCGCTTATCCTTGACCCCCGGGCGCCGGTATCCACTTGCGCATTGGAGACGGCACTACCAGATAATGCTGCCTGGGCGGTGCTGACCTCCGGCACCACTGGTGCACCGAAAATTGTTGTGCGCTCGCAGGCCAGCTGGCAGGTGGCGTTTGGTCCGCTAGATACCCAACTGGGCCTACAACCCGGCGATGGTATATGGCTACCGGTGCATCAGGTGTCATCCATGGCTTTATTCACAGCCGCGTGGGCGCAAGCCTCCAAGTTGAACCTGATCGTCGGGCCTGGTGGCTTAGATCAGACATCGGTGGCTCATGTTACACCCGCATGGCTGGAACAATTGCTGGCCCAGGTAGAAGCCGGCCAGGCCTCTACGGTGCATACCGTATTGGTCGGCGGAGATCGCCTACCGGCAAACCTGCGGGCCCGAGCATGCCAGTTAGGTTTGCATGTCGTCACCTATATGGGGGCAGCCGAACTGAGTTTCGTTGCATGGGATCTCGGTGAGGGCCTACAAGCCTTCGACGGCGTTTGCACCCGTTTAGCAGACGGCGTCCTGTGGGTTGCAAGCGAACAACTGGCCCTTGAAGTCATTGGCGGTCGCCTCCAACAATGCTTCATCGACAACACACGATGGGCAACCGTTGGCGACCGTGCCACCGAACACAACGGCATCCTAGAATTTCACGGCCGAACCGATGCAGCCATCCTCACCGCTGGCGCGACGGTAATACCCAGCGAGATCGAAAACGTTATTAACCAACACCCTGATGTCAACGCAAGCCTGGTACTAGGCAGACCAGATGCCATGCTGGGGCAGCGGGTCGTGGCCTGGGTTGAAAGCCCCATCGAAACCCAGCGGCTGGTTCAGTGGGTGCGCTCGCGATTGCCCAAGGCGGCGCGACCGATCCAGTGGCACCGTGTGACTGCGCTACCTCGGACACCGTCGGGTAAGATCCGGCGCATCGACCCGGAGGAAGCATGACTCGTATCGTTGTCACCGCAGGTGCCCGTACCGCCATTACCGGCTGGCATCGAGCCCAAGCCGACATTTCTGCACAGGAATTAGCCGTCATCACATTCGTTGCGATGCCCAAGAAACCCGAGATGGTAATGCTGGGCAGCACCATCGGCCCCACCGGCAATATTGCCCGTATCGCCGCGCTAGCGGCAGGGTGGCAGTCCGCCGGTGCCATAACCTTTGATGCCCAATGTGGTTCTGGGTTGGTTAGTGTTGGTCAGGCCTTCGCTCATGCCAAGTTGACCGGGCAAACCGTGGTCGCAGGTGGCGCAGAATCGCCATCGAGCGCCTGGCCGGATGGGCATCGGGTCCAAGCAGCGTTTACTCCGCCGGGGTTCGCAGACCCGGATATGACGACGGCGGCCGACCAACTTGCCGCCGAATTTGGCATCACCCGGGCAGAACAAGAAGCCTATGCCGCCCAAAGCCACCAGCGGGCGCTGGACCATCCATCCGAGTTCATTGTCGGGCGCTACCGGGACGACGGTCCACGCAACATTCAAAGACTACTCGGCCGGTTGGCGCCTGTGGCCAATCACGACAAAGCAACCGTCACGGGGCTTACAGCGGCCCGTATTGCCGATGCCGCCGCAGCTATTCAACTTGCTCCGGCCACCGGGAACCGACATGTTGGCGTCGAGATACTTGACTATCGCATGGTTGGGGCAGATCCGTCCCGCCCCGGGCTAGCAGCTGCACCAGCAATCACAAAACTGCTGACCGACCACAACCTGCAGGTAAAAGACATCGCGGTGTTCGACATTATCGAAGCCTACGCCGCCCAAGTACTGGCGACCTGCCAACAGTTGGGCCTTGACCCCGCAAACATTAATGCCCATGGCGGAGCACTGGCACACGGCCACCCGTGGGCTGCCTCCGGTACCATCGGATTATTAACCACCATCGAACAATTAACCACCGCACCATCCGGCACGCTAGGCGTCACCGCTGCAGCTATCGCCGGTGGGATGGGCGTGGCCGTCTTAGCGAAAACCCTATGATCCAACTCGAACACGTCACCGTCACTGCCAAACCAGACGCCGTCCTACT
>DEPX01000110.1:2456-2717 GCA_002358975.1 Micrococcaceae bacterium UBA3381
CGACATTGAAGTTGCCACCGGACGCAAACAACTTTCCGGTCAAGTCGGCATGATTATCGCTAATGCCGCCGCACAGGTCATCATGCCCTCGGTGGCCGAAGACATAGCATTATCGCTGCGACACCTGCCCAAACACGAACTGCAACCCAAACTCCAAGCCGTGTTGGCCAAACACGACCTGGAAGAACTCGCCGACCGCCCGGCACTGTCACTGTCATCAGGCCAACTGCAACGGCTTGCACTGGCCTCGGTGCTGGCCAC
>DEPX01000110.1:2759-6109 GCA_002358975.1 Micrococcaceae bacterium UBA3381
TCATCGCCGATGAACCCACCACCATGCTGGACGCCCGGTACGCCAAACTTGTGGCAGATCAATTGTTCGACGGTCCCCACCGCCAGCTAGTGCTCATCACCCACGATCTCAACCTGGCATCCCGCTGCGATGACATCCTGTGGGTCCACGACGCTGAAATCGCCCACCGGGGACCAGCAGCAATCGACCACTACTTGGAACACGTTGGCTGATGCTGTCGCTATATTATCCCGCCGACTCCATGGTGCATCGTGCCCCTACCTGGCTGAAGCTTGCCCTGCTGGCCTTCGGCTCAGTCGCGCTGTTCCTCCTGCCCGACTCATACTGGTCGGTGCTGATTATCCTGGCCCCGCTGCTGGGCTATATCATCGCCGGTCTACCGCTGCGCATCATCGGCACCGATCTGTACCGCATGTCATGGCTGTTAGTGTTTCTGCTGGTCACCCAGCTGATCTTCAACGAACCTCAAGTAGCCACCACCGTGATCGCCCGGCTTGTTGCGATCATCTTGGGTGCACAACTGTTCACCCGCACCACCAAAATTGAACACCTGATCACCACGGTAGAACACCTGACCACACCGCTTCGATTCTTGGGGGCAAATCCCTATAAGATCGCGCTGGCTGTGGCGCTCATGCTATCGGCACTGGGTCAAATTGTTGGCTTTATTCGACAGGTCCGTGACGCTCAACGCGCCCGCGGGGTTCGGCTAGCCCCCTGGTCTTGGGTGGTACCGGTTTTGGTGTTATCCCTCAAACATGCCGACGACGTCGCCGATGCCTTGACCGTGAGAGGTCTGGACTAATTCTAGGACTTATCGTCTGTTATCCCCGGCCAGTAGTAACTATCCGGTGTGGCCCGAGCACCAAAAATTGCTTGGCCAACGCGCACTACGGTCGCGCCTTCTTCAATGGCAACTTCATAATCACCAGACATCCCCATTGATAGCTCACCTGGGCCAAGCAATGCAGGAGTATCCTGTCGAACCTGGTCGCGCACGGTGCGCAGCAACGCAAAACACTGCCGAACCCGTTCAATATCCGAAGTGAACTCCGCAAGGGTCATCAGCCCTTGAACCTCTAAATTTGGGTAGCCTTGTAACGTATCGAGAAACTCCGGGACATCTGATGGCGCGATCCCGTATTTTTGTGGCTCACTTGATGTATTGACTTGTACAAAAACCGGTAGACGCCGCCCTACTGCTTCCAGACGACGATTCAATACTTCCGCGATCCGCAGGCGATCTAATGCCTGAAATTCAGCAGCATATGCAGCCACATCGCGCGCCTTATTGGACTGCAAGTTGCCAATGATCGACCATTGCACATCAAGATCTTGCAGGGCATGGTATTTTCGGGTGGCTTCCTGCACCCGATTTTCGCCAAGCTGGTGCAGACCGGCATCGACTGCCAACCGGATCCGATCTTCCGGTACCGTTTTGCTCACCGGTAATAGACGGATTTCTTCGGGATTTCGGCCGGCGCGTTCTGCTGCAACAGCGATGCGACGACGAACAGCCGAGACATTTTCAATAAAATCTTCGACTGTTTCGGCGCGAGGGAAATCGGCAGAATGAAGTTCGCTTGACATAGGTCAAACTGTAACAGTGTCGCCTGGTGACGGCTATACTTAGAGTCGATTGGTATAACGCAAAACCTGGTGGAGTGACCGAGCGGCTAGGTTGCGGTCCGCACGACCGTGAACGCAGGTTCGAATCCTGCCTCCACCTCTGTCATGCTGAACTCGTTACTGCTTTTTGCTCCCTACTCGGCGCGTAACGCCGGGGCTTGTCCAGGAATTTGGCTGACCGCCATTACACTTAATTTCTGAGACAACAGAACGGGGACAACTATGGTAAACGTAAAAATCCTGCCTGATAAGGAACACGCGTCCGAAGAAGTCGCACAAATGTTGCACGACTTAATCGTGAAAAAGCCGAACGCTGTGATCGGTGTAGCTACCGGTTCAACCCCTGAAGGTGCCTACCAGCGCCTGGCAGAAAAAATCAAAGAACAGCACACCGACGTCTCCCAACTGCAATTTTTCGCTCTCGATGAATACATCGGCCTGCCATGGGAACACCCCGAATCCTATCATTCGGTCATTACCCGCACCGTAACCGAACCCCTAGGGGTAGACCCTTCTCAAGTTCATGTTCCGGAAGCACCGGATGACGCTACCGAAGGTCCCATAAGCTATTATGACGAGAAAATTGCCGCAGCAGGCGGTATCGACTTTCAACTTTTAGGTATTGGCCGCAATGGTCACATCGGGTTCAACGAGCCCGGCACCCCCTTTGATTCGCCGACCCATGTCGGCAAGCTGACCGAACTGACTCGCGAAGACAATTCACGATTTTTTGAAGGTGGTATCGATGACGTCCCACGACTGGCCGTCACACAGGGCATCGGTACTATCCTGCAATCCCGCAAGGCCGTACTTATGGCCTTTGGTGAAGCCAAAGCTAACGCCATCCGAGATTCACTAGCCGCCCCATCATCCGAAGAACGACCCGGGTCGTTACTGCAGCACCACCAAAACTGTATTCTGTATCTCGATGAGGCAGCAGCCGCCAGTATCGATCATTACACACGTTCAGACAGTCAATTCAGTGCATAGACGGATTGGTGTTTTGGCGTAATTGGCCGGTAGTCTCGTGGCAACTGCTTGAGGTCCTCATTACTCCAACACCTGAAGGAAAATACTATGAATCTGCGTCAAACCCTACCGGTAAGTGCTATGGCCATCGCTGGACTCTTCGCTCTGGCTGGTTGCTCTGGGGGTATTTCAGGCGACGCCGACCCTAACGTTGAAGCCCTCGAAGAGACCGAAGAGGCGCCATCGTCACCCACGGAAGAAACCACCGACGAGACGATCTCTAGCCCAGATTCAACGGCTGACTCTTCCTCGTTGAATGCGACGTGTGAAGCTTATTGGGACTTCGATCAAGAATTCGCCCCAGAAGTTGAAAAGGTCATGACGGTGGCAACGGACCCAGAGTCTTCCGACGAAGAACGTGCAGCAGCACACGATGACATGCTCGAAGCCCGTGACGTTTTTAATCAGATCTTGGCTGACGCCGAAGACGAAGAATTTATCGAACTGGCCGAAGAAACCCTGCCCACATTCGATCTCTTTGCCTCGTTAACCGATCCGGACTTAAGCGATGATGAAAAGAACGAACTGTTTGAAGAGACCGATGTCGACAGCGCTATTGAAGCTGAAGAAGAACTCATTGACCTGTGCAATGCTGAACTAAACTAATCAGCCCCCAGCTCCGTCGACAAAGACATCAACAGCCAGCGCCTGTATCGGATTGCCCCGTTCGACATCGAACGTATCATTGCTGC
>DEPX01000110.1:6302-6439 GCA_002358975.1 Micrococcaceae bacterium UBA3381
CCACCATGACCGGCGATCGTGGCACCAAAATCTTTGACGCCCCGGTCGCGCTTGATTGACGACATCACCAGCCCACCGAAGAAACCCATCAGGCAGGAAACCAATGCCAGCAGAGCGGCCTGCCACCAAGCAAACGG
>DEPX01000152.1:0-3822 GCA_002358975.1 Micrococcaceae bacterium UBA3381
CACAGGGTGGCCCCGGACTCGATCCCTGACGACGTCACACCGGTGCCCGGTAAAGGTATCGTCGCCCGTGTCAGAAACCACCGGGTGCTCATCGGTAACCCCGCGTTGTTGGCACAGTATGGCATCTCCGATGACGTCGGGGCAGACCAAGCGGCACACCAGCTGGCAGCGGACGGCAAAACCCCGATGATCGTCGTCGTCAATGATTATGTGATGGGTGTTATCGGGGTGGCTGATCGGATCCGGGCTGATGCGCCACACATGGTCACACAACTGCATGATGCGGGTGTCAAAAAGGTGGTGATGCTCACCGGTGATACGCTGCCGGTCGCCGAAGCAGTCGGCCGTGCCACTGGAATCGACGAAGTTCATGCTTCGCTGCTGCCCGAAGACAAACTGGAAGCGGTAGCTCAGTTGCAGCGTGAAGGCCATACTGTGGCCATGGTTGGTGACGGGGTGAACGATGCCCCGGCACTGGCAACCGCTAACATCGGAGTGGCTATGGGCGCTGCCGGATCTGCCGTGGCTGTGGAAACCGCCGATATTGCTCTGATGGGCGACAACCTGCTGAAATTGCCGGAAGCGGTCAGTCTTGCCAAACGCACTGCAAGGATCATGCGCCAAAACATCGTCGTCGCGTTAGCCACCGTGGTGGCATTATTGATTGGTGTCTTTGCTGGCGGAGTGACCATGTCGCTGGGCATGCTGGTTCATGAAGGTTCGGTACTAGTGGTGATCTTCAACGCCATGCGACTGATGCGCAACGCTAATACCGCGCCGACACCGTACACACCCGACCGTGAACCAGCCTCCATTGCAAAGGAGTCGCATGTCTTGGATGCCTAAACCCCAGATAGAAACAGGCTATGGTTCCCATGCCGTCGATGTAGCCAACATGCTGGGTACCTATGTTCATGTTGACGACCCGGACCGGGCAGTAATCGAACCGTGGGCTAGCACCGTTTCCGGACCGATCCTCGACGTTGGTGCAGGCACCGGCCGTTGGACGGGCCAACTTGCCAAACTTGGCCACAGCGTCGAGGGCCTGGAGCCCGTCGAAGAACTGGTAGCCCTGGCTCGCCAGGCCCACCCAGATCTCACGTTTCACCGCGGATGGATCGACGGGCTTGGCGATACTCACCACAAGTGGGCAGGAATTTTAGCCTGGTACGCTATCATCCACCTGGGTCCCCATGAACTGCCAAAAGCGCTGGTAGCGCTGCGTTCGGGCCTAGTCGACGGCGGTTCACTTTTGATGTCGTTCTTTTCTGGACCATATGCTGAGGCATTTGAGCACCCGGTTACCACGGCGTATCGTTGGCCGGTGCCAATCATGGTCCAAGCGGTGGAACGTGCAGGATTTGATGTAACACACCGATACGGGGGCCATCACAGCGCACACGCCTACATTATTGCCCGCGCAGTTCCGGACAGGCCTAGCCGTCAGGACGGTATGTAGGTGCCTAATCGACAGCCCAAGTCATTCGTGACTTCAAGATTTCTCTGGTGAGCCCCCCGGTGAGGTTAAATAACTGCGGGTTGAACGTTGGGACTTTCTTTTCTGAATATTCCCTCCAGTGTTCGGCCACAAACCTCAGATCTTTGGCGCGGATAAGCGCCACGTCGGTATCAGTCTCAGAGAAAGCCTTTAGCTTTTGGGCTTGGAGAATTGCTGTATCTGTATAGTCGCTGACAATTACTAAAAATACAGTGGGTCGCATGACATCTGCTCGAATATAGCTTAAGAACTGGTCTACGTGTTCATCCGGAAAATAATAGGGTGCTTCGGTGCTTTTATTATCCCAAAGCAAGACCTGTTTTCCATCGATTTTTAAGCGGCCATCTGCATGAACTGTCCCGGGCAGTTCCATTAGAGGTGTATTGAGCTTCTTTTCAAAAAGATACTGGGTCGCTGTCTCAAAGAGACGTTCGACTTCGATATCCTTTTCGACTAACCCCATCTTGCGCAGACTTGAATAATCTCTACTGGCGAGCATTTCGAAGACATCATAGAATTTGGCACGGTCGTCGGTAGGGTCAGATGTCTTCGGCGTTGCATAATATTCAAAGTAATCAAGCAGATTTGAAATTTTCTGGGCTTTCGTCCCGCTTTTCCGAATTCCTTCGAGACCGTGCATCACGTCGTTCAGTTCGGATACATTGAGAATGTTTAGAACCTCAGAAGGTAGTAAGTTAAAGCGCAATACACGACTTACTAGTTCCACTTTTGTCCCACTCACATATCGGTTGTTTGCTTCCAGGATGGTACGGAGCTGACCAACCTTGAGCTGGTTGAGAAGAGATGTAAAGGCGCTGACCTTCAGTTCGCCACCCCGTGCATACCGCACGGTTCGAGCAATCTCTTCAGGGATAACGTAGTACTCCTCTTCGGTCTTGAACCGCAGTAAGATTCCTTTTTGCTGGAGGTCCTTTAGCGCATTTTCTATTTGTCGTAGCGAATAGGGCTTATTACTTCGTTGTGGGAATCTTCCGATCTTGCTTTCAAGTAACCGATGATGCCTCCGGCTCAGCCCTAGCTGCACGCGCAGAACTTCGAGAATATTCTTTTCGTGAGCATTTAAGGAGTCATCTTTGCACCAGGCAGCCTCAAGCACAGCCTCATAAATTTTGGCTTTTTCTTCGGGAACAGCAGAGGAGAGATATTCGCTGTCTTGCCCGTCAGTGACAATTTGCTCCTGCATTTCGAACACTGCATCTATAAGGTCAGACGATGGCGCCAGATAGTCATCATATTGGATCATAGAAATTAGAATGAGTTCGTTGATTACTTCGATATCTCGGGGGTCTTCCAAGAAGTCCAAGTTCTTAAGGATTCGTTCCTCGTTTTGAAACTCTGCAATATTCCGAAGAATGACGGAACGCATTTCTTCTTCGTCATCAATGCGTACGTCGCGCAAAAAACTCGATACGACCCGGTTGAGATACATTTTCGACATGGTTGGCACAATGTCAGCGAGTTTCATTTGTTTACCCTTCGAAGGAATGAATGAGAGATTTGATTTTGAGGGCCAATCACTCAGTGCTAGGTTCTTATTCGTTTATAACGGTGTTTACCGTGGCTATGAGTAATGTGACCCTCATCTCATCGACGATAGCCTTGAAGTAGCCTTCTACAAGCTTTATTGAGCTCACGAGTCGCGCTGATGATAGCTAAAGCGCGGAATACTTTCATAGCGATAAGAGCGCTGGCTGTAGTCTTGATATGATGCCAGTATGCCTCGCCGAACCACAGATTATCGTGGCCTTACCGAGCAAAGTCGGGTTAGGCTGCTTCACGCGGTCCAGCGTGCCCCCGCCCGTTGCCTTAAAGACCTTGCGGCTGAAGCAGCTGTTCATATCAACACTGCACGAGATCACTTAGGTGTTTTAGAAGCAGAAGGGTTTGTTTTTAGTGCACCCGTTGAGACCGGCAAACGCGGCCGCCCACCAATGGGATATTGGCCGGTGCAGCGCAGCGAACACAGCCCTACCGCACAGGAACGTATCGAAGAAGCCGGCGCTCGCGGCGATCTGTTGCGCCGTATCGCGCCAGAGGTAGGTTATGATCCAGACTTGGCTCAGCCGGCGCAACACCAACTTGATGTACTCTACGAGCACCTCGACGATGCCGGAATGGAACCGGTCATCGACAGTGAAAATCTAACCGTCCAGGTTAAACCCTGCGTCTATCAAAACCTGCTGGACGCGGATTGCTCCGAAGTATGTTCGGTGCATGCCAAACTCGTGCGTCAGCAATTAGAGCATGTTGACGGCCCGTTAGAGCTTCGTCGTCTACACCCCTTTACGACCCAGCATAGTTGC
>DEPX01000152.1:3956-6170 GCA_002358975.1 Micrococcaceae bacterium UBA3381
TTGTTGAACGTGGTGGCGAGCCGTCTTGTCAGGTCTCCACGGGGAGCAACCGGGCCATGAACGGTGAGGCGACTCATCATGCCTAAAGTGGAGACTATAGCTTAGCAAGCACAAAAGGAGCAGACTGGAAAGATGAGCAAGATCAATAATGTCACAGTGTTCGGAACCGGCGTCCTTGGCTCGCAGATCATGATGCAGGCCGCCTATCACGGTAAGAAGGTGATCGGCTACGACATTGAACAAGAACTGCTAGACGAGTTACCGCAGCGTTGGGAATGGATCCGCTCCGGTTACCGGCAAGATTTTGGTGACGACGCCGAAGGTTACGATCCTGAGCGTTTTGAGCAGGCCATCGCCAATATTTCTACCACTACACAGGTCACCGAGGCGTTAGCAGATTGCGACCTGGTGATCGAGGCTGTTCCTGAAAACATAGAAATAAAGAAAACGGTGTGGTCGCAGATCGGTGAAATTGCACCGGAGCAAACGATTTTCTGTACGAACACGTCCTCGCTACGCCCCTCAGATTTTGCGCAGGCCACAGGACGTAAAAACCGCTTCCTTGCATTGCATTTCGCCAACCGTGTGTGGAAATTCAACACCGGTGAGGTAATGCCCACCGAGTTTACTGACGACGATGCGTTTAACACGGTTTTAGAGTTTGCTTCCGAGATTGGTCTGGTCCCCATTCCGGTGCGCAAGGAAACCCCCGGTTATCTACTGAATTCGCTGTTGATTCCGTTTTTGGATGCCGGGGCCAAACTCTATGTCAACGGCGTTTCAAACCCGCAAGAGATAGATAGGACGTGGCGTACGGCAACCGGTGCACCCAACGGGCCATTCGAAATCTACGACATCGTCGGATTCAACGTGGCCTACAACATCTCCAAGAATTCCGATGATCCGGATTTACGTGCCTTTGCGGAAGTATTGAAAACCGGAATCGACGCCGGCCGAGCTGGAATCGCTAACGGCGCAGGATTCTACACCTATGACAGCAACGGTAATAACACCGGTGTTGTGGAAGAAATGCAGATCCACAATATAGACCAAATTAGCACCAAGAACGCAAGCACAGTGTATACGGAGGGTGAGGATGCTTAGCACACAGATCCACTTGGTTTCGCGCCCACAGGGCGAGGTTAGCCAGGATAACTTCAAAACCGTCGAGGTTGAACTGCCGGATTTAGGCACCGGCGAAGTGCGCGTGCGCAATGAATTCATCTCAGTGGACCCGTATATGCGGGGCCGAATGAATGAGGGCAAAAGCTATGTGGCCCCATTCGAACTCAATCAGGTAATGGACGGCGGTGCGGTTGGTCGCGTCATCGAATCCAGGGCAGATGACCTGCCTGAGGGGTCGTTGGTGCAGCACATGCTGGGCTGGCGTGACGTAGCTCAGGGTCCGGCCAAAGCATTCAGTAAGATTCAGGAAGTCTCGGATGCTATTCCGTCGTCGTTATATTTGGGGCTTCTTGGCATGCCCGGCATAACCGCTTACACGGGTCTGACTCGCATTGGCACCATTCAAAACGGCGATAACGTGTTCATTTCAGGTGCGGCCGGTGCCGTGGGTAGTGCAGCCGGCCAGTTTGCGCGGTTATTGGGCGCCAATAAAATTTATGGTTCTGCCGGTGGGCCTGAAAAGTGCCAACTGCTCACCAGTAAATACGGGTTCGATGAAGCCATCGATTACAAAGCTGCCCCAATTCGGCAACAGGTCAACGAGATTATTGGTGACGACGGCGCCGACCTCTACTACGATAATGTCGGTGGGGATCATCTCGAGGCCGCCATTGATGTGTTGGCCAGGTTTGGTCGGATCATCGCCTGCGGGGTGATCTCTGAAATGAATAGCGCCGGTGCACCACAGCCAGGTCCGGATAACATGAGCAACTTCGTGACCCAGTCACTGCGGATGCAGGGCTTCACCATTGGCGAGCATCTGGCCGAAGTAGCCGGCGAATTTCAGCAGACCGCGGGGCAGTGGTTTGCTGATGGCAAGCTAGAATATGACGAGACCGTCGTGGACGGCCTGGACCACGCCGTGGACGCCTTCCAAGGCCTGTTCGAATCGCAGAACACCGGCAAAATGGTGGTACGGATCTAACGGTTGCTGGGGCTATAGCTCAGTTGGTAGAGCGCTTCGTTCGCAACGAAGAGGCCAGGGGTTCGAATCCCCTTAGCTCCACTTTTTTAGCTCCATGTACAAGG
>DEPX01000109.1:0-2088 GCA_002358975.1 Micrococcaceae bacterium UBA3381
GACCAGGACTAAACGCGTTCTTCGATAAGTTCCCGCGTCTGTCGAATGAGTGCAGCTAGTCCGTATTGAAATGGTGGTTCGGCATAGGCGTTACGCACGTCACCGAGTGCTTCGGCGTGCGGTTTTGTGGATTGTTGTTGCTCAGACATCGCTTGTGAGGCATCCATGGCTTGCTTCAGCCAGGTGCTGCCAGTGGATTCCTCACCGGCATCAAGTACATCTGAGGGAGCGTTAACGTCCAGAGCAGAGCCAAAGAGAAAGGATTCGAACGAGACAATAACCTGGATGACCGCATCATTCGGTATACCTGCACTCATGATGGCTTGGGCAACCACGTTATACATCCGCAGCGTCTGCGGCGCCTTGGAAACCGGAGTCACAGCAATCAACGGGATTAACGATGGATATTTGGCAAACACAGCACGATAAGAACGCGCCCAATCTTCCAGCGCATCCGTCAATGTTGCTTCACCATCAATCAGGCGCAGCATCCCTTCAAGGGAAACCTGAGAAACCAACGCATCCTGGATCAATAAAACCAGATCAGCTTTATTATCGACGTGATTGTATAGCGCTGATGCTGCTACACCGAGTTTTTTAGACAGCTGCGTCATGGTCAGGCTATCCAGACCACGTTCAATAACCAGCTCTAGCGCTTGCTGGGCAATCTTTTCCCGGTTCAACACTGGCCTGGTTGGCCGTCCTGCGCTTCGTTTTGAATGGCCCAATTTCTCCCTTAGCCCTCCGACGTTATGCTCTTGCCAGCATACAGACAGGTCAACGCGCTTCGGGCATTTCCATTCTTGCCACCCCTATACATATGCGCAAAAAGTGTGTACCATACCACTAAATGAATGACATTCATTATAGGGAGTTTTCTATGTCTACTTCGTTCGAAATCCAACAGGATCGTCCCGTCGTCGAACGCGACGTCGTCGTCATCGGTGCAGGGCCGGCCGGAATGATGGCCGCCTACACGTTGAAAAAGGCCGGCAAGTCCGTGGCCGTTGTGGAAGCTCGCAACCGGGTCGGTGGACGCACGTGGAACGGACGAGTAGCAGATGCCAACGGCAATGAGCATTTCATCGAAATTGGTGGTCAGTGGATTTCACCGGACCAAACACGTTTGATCAGTCTCGTAGATGAACTGGGCTTAGACACGTTCAAACGCTACCGCGAAGGCGAAAGCATTTACATTGCCCCAGATGGCACGCGCCACACCTACTCGGGCGATATCATGCCGGTCTCGGATACAACCAATGCGGAAATGGATAAGCTCATCGAGCTGCTCAATGACAAAGTAGCCCAAATGGATGTCGAGCACCCGTGGAGCATGCCGGATGCTGCACAACTGGATAGCATTTCATTCAAGGACTGGCTCAAGCAGTATTCGGATAACCAAGAAGCCATCGATAACGTTTCCATTTACATTGCTTCGGGCATGTTAACGAAACCAGCGCACACTTTCTCGGCACTGCAAGCCATTTTGATGGCGGCCTCGGCCGGCTCGTTTTCCAACCTTGTCGATGAAGACTTCATCCTGGATAAACGCGTTGTGGGCGGCATGCAGTCCGTCTCGCTGAAGCTAGCTGAATACCTTGGCGACGACGTCTTCCTTGACTCCCCCGTTCGACAGCTCAACTGGGCGACTCCGGACCCCACAACCGCCGATAATCTCAATAATATTGCCCCAGATGTGCGTAATGGCGTAGCCAATGACGGCGCTGCCGGTGAGGTTACCGCCTATGCAGACAAGGTCGTCGTCAAAGCGAAAAACGCCATACTGGCGGTGCCACCGAATCTGTACAATCGCATCCAGTATGTGCCAGCTCTACCGCGTGAACAGATGGTGGCACACCAACATATTTCGATGGGGCTTGTCATCAAAGTCCATGCCGTTTACGAAACCCCGTTCTGGCGCGAAAAAGGCCTCTCCGGCACCGGATTCGGTGGTGGTCGCGTCGTCCAAGAGGTCTACGACAATACCAACTATGGACCAAACGGCGTCGAAGATAATAATGGCGAGAACCCCAACGGCATTTTGGTCAGCTTCATCTCAGATGTCCACGCCGAAACCATGTGGGCACT
>DEPX01000109.1:2161-2780 GCA_002358975.1 Micrococcaceae bacterium UBA3381
CCCCATCGCTTTTTATCTCTCCGATATGGCCGCCGAAGAGTGGACCCGCGGAGCATATGCCACCAGCTACGACTTGGGTGGGCTGAGCCGTTGGGGGCATCTGCAAAACCAACCCACCGGACCCATCTACTATGCCTGCTCGGATATCGCGGCAGAAGGCTACCAGCACGTTGACGGTGCAGTACGCCAAGGCGAAATCGCAGCCCAAAATATTATTCGGAGCCAACAATGAGCACACCGCAGCTGCAAAACTTGCTGGTAGCCTACACGGCAACGGCCACCGGAAAAGACGCACTAAACCTCGGGATCGCATTGGCCCGTACAACCGGTGCACACCTGCACGTTGTCACCGTAATTCCTGAAGATAACGCCTATTCCGGTGTTTATCCGTCCGACCGGGGTCATGTGCCGATCATTCGCAAACAATTGCGCGGCTGGCTGGAAGATGCCCAGGCCACACTGCCCGAGGATGTCACCAGCACTATCCATACGGTCAATGATTCCTCTGATGCTTCCGGGCTACTAACGGCAGCCGACCAGCTCGACTGCTCGGCGATCATTGTTGGTGGACGACGTGGCGGTTTGCTCAATCGGTTCCGGTTGGGCACCACCGCCATTC
>DEPX01000109.1:2796-8870 GCA_002358975.1 Micrococcaceae bacterium UBA3381
AACACGCTGCTACATTCCAGCCCGGTGCCGGTTATCTTGGCACCGGCCGGTTACGACAACCAGCAGGCTCTGACTCGAGTAACCACCATGTTCGGTCCGCGTCCCGGAGCCAAAGAAGTGATTACCCGTTCGTTAGCTACCGTCAAAACATACAATTTGCCGCTGCGTTTGGTGTCGCTGGTCTTTGTGGATCAAGATGCTGAGTCAGCCTCGGTTGCTACCGAAGAGTCTCGTACTCAAGCGCTGATCGAACAGGTCGAAAAGTTTGGCAATGAACAACTGGCCGCTCAGGCCGCCGATCTGGTTGCTGTCGAACAGGCATCAACGGTAGTTGCCACCGGCAGGACAGTTGAGGATGCAGTCGATCAATTGTCCTGGCTTAGCGGCGAACTGGTCATCCTCGGCTCATCCCGGTTGGCTTCCCCTAGTCACATTTTCTTAGGCTCTACCGCTTCTCGCATGCTGCGTTCTATCTCAGCACCCATGATGATCATCCCCGCCACCTCCACCTAGTCGGCTCCTGCTGAGTTCGTGGTTCATAGAACTGGAAAAGAGGTCTTCTTGTGAGCACCTTACCCCCCGCTAGCGCAGCTGCCCCCGATACTGCGCCCAACACTGCTTCATCCGGGCATTCATCCAAAGGCCTAGCCCGCGGTCAGATCGGCCTCATTGGCGCGACCGTTATCGGCGTGTCCTGTATTGCCCCGGCATACACCTTGACCTCCGGGCTTGGACCTACCATCTCTACGGTCGGCACCCAGGTACCAGCCATCCTGCTGTTGGGGTTTATTCCCATGCTGTTGGTAGCCTTTGGCTACCGCGAACTCAACAACCGGGTGCCCGATTCTGGGACGTCCTTTACCTGGAGCTCCAAGGCGTTTAACCCATGGATCGGCTGGATGGGCGGCTGGGGACTGATCTCTGCAACCGTGATCGTATTATCGAACCTGGCTGCGGTCGCCGTGGATTTCTTTTATATCCTGCTGTCGCAAATTTTTGGCAACCCCAATATTGCAGCCTGGACGGATAATCTGTGGATCAACATTCCCACCACGCTAATCTTCACCGCAATTGCGGCCTGGATAGCATATCGGGGCCTAGACACCACCCAAAAAGTTCAGTACTTTTTAGTCACCTTCCAGGTGCTGGTACTCGTTGGCTTCGCGATCGCGGCATTGGTGCAGGCAAATAATGGCACCGGATTTGACCCGACCCCGGTCAGTCTCGACTGGTTCAACCCGCTAGAAATCGGTGACTTCTCAATCTTTGCCGCCGGTATTTCACTGTCGATCTTCATGTTCTGGGGCTGGGATGCCGTGCTGACCATGAACGAAGAAACCAAAAACCCGGAAAAGACTCCTGGCCGCGGCGCCACCCTGACGATCCTGATCATTATTACCCTTTACATTTTGGTCACCGTCGGTGTGGTCGCCTGGGCCGGTATTGGAGACACCGGTCTTGGTGCCGGGAACCCAACCAATCAGGAATCAATTTTTGCTGCACTATCCGGTCCGGTACTCGGCCCGATAGCAATCTTTATGTCGATCGCCATTCTCGCCTCATCGTTCGCATCACTGCAAACCACCATGATCTCACCGTCCAGAACCATTCTGGCGATGGGCTACTACAAGGCACTACCACCGCAGTTTTCCAACATTTCCCCGAAACACCGGACACCATCGGTTGCCACCTTGGCTTCGGCCATCGGCACCGGGGCCTTCTACACGGTGACCCGGTTGATCAGTGAAAATGCTTTGTGGGACACCATCACTGCACTGGGCCTGATGATCTGTTTCTACTATGGTGTTACTGCAATGGCCTGCGTCTGGTTCTTCCGCAAAGAGCTCACCGGTTCGGTGCGCAATTTCCTCTTCCGCGGCTTATTCCCGTTCATCGGCGGCATCGTACTGTTGGTGATGTTCTTCCAAACCGCCATCGACTCAATCGACCCGTCCTATGGTTCTGGTACCTCTATCGGCGGTATCGGAATGGTGTTTGTTCTAGGGATGGGCGTCCTATTATTGGGTGTGGTACTGATGATATGGACCCGCATTGCACACCCGGCGTTCTTTACGGGCAAGACGCTACCAAAAACAACTTCAATAACGGACGACACAACGACAATTCCAACCGTTTAACACATACGTCAAGGAGGAACATTGACGACTTCTCCCATCTACCAGACCATTAACCCTGCAACCGGCGAGGTTCTCAAGGACTATCCCAGCATTTCGGACAACGACGTCGATGCCATTGTGGACAAATCGGTGCAGGCATTCAATGAGTGGGGCAAGCTGACCATTGAACAGCGAGCAGCTAAAGTCGAGCGCCTGGCAGACTTATTTGAAGAAAATGTTGAAGAACTTGCCGCGATCATGACCAAAGAAATGGGCAAACCGCTGGCCGAAGCCCGTGAGGAAACTGAGTTCTCGGCCGAGATCTTCCGTTACTATGCCACCAATGGCCCACGGTTGGCCGGCGATCAGCAAGTAAACGAGGACGACGAAACCATCTCGTTCATTCAGCGTCGCCCGGTTGGCCCCCTCTTGGGCATCATGCCGTGGAACTTCCCCTACTACCAGATCGCACGGTTTGCTTCACCAAACCTGATGTTGGGCAACACCATCATCCTCAAACACGCTGAATCTTGCCCGGAATCAGCGCTAGCCATGCAACGGATGATGGACGAAGCTGGCATCCCAGAAGGCGTATACCAAAACGTCTTTGCCAACCACCAGCAAATCTCCAAATTCATTGCCCACCCGAAGATTCAGGGCGTCTCGCTGACCGGTTCTGAACGCGCCGGTGCCGCCATTGCCGAACAGGCCGGTAAGCACCTGAAGAAGGCAGTTCTAGAACTCGGTGGCTCAGATCCCTACGTGGTTTTGTCTACCGATGATGTCAAAGCCGCTGCACAGCAGGCATTTGAAGTGCGCATGGAAAACACCGGCCAGGCCTGTAACTCCAATAAGCGCATCATCGTCATGGACGACATCTACGATGAATTCGTTGCTGAAATGACCCGTCTGGCATCATCACTGAAGCCCGGTAACCCAGCCGATGAAGAAGACGGCACCTACTCCCCGTTGTCTTCAGCAAAGGCCGTCGACAACATCCTGACCCAACTGGATCAGGCCAAAGCTGCCGGAGCGAGGATTCACACCGGTGGCCAGCGCGAAGATCTGCCCGGATATTATGTCCAGCCAACCGTTCTTACTGACATCCCCCAAGGCTCCGACGTCTACTACGAAGAATTCTTCGGTCCGGTGGTAACTATCTTCAAAGTCAGCTCCGATGACGAAGCCCTTCAGGTAGCTAACGACACCCAATATGGTTTGGGCTCGGCCGTATTTGCTACCGAGGCTGAACGCGCACGTGCCTTTGCCGAGCAGCTCGATGCCGGCATGGTCGGATCGAATGTTTCACCAGAAGAATCAGCCGAAGTACCCTTCGGCGGCGTGAAACGTTCCGGCTACGGTCGCGAACTCGGCCCGGTCGGCATGGATGAGTTCGTCAACAAACGGTTGATGACCGTCAAAAAGTAACGAACTATAGCGTCGCATAACTACATATAACAACAGCTCCCTGAACCCGGCCCACTAGAAGGTCGCAACTTCAGGGAGCTGTTTTGAGAGGCGCACACACTATGACATCACCTGATAACATTCTGTTGCACTTGGCAGAGGATGAAGAGCAGCGGGTGCGCGAGGTGTTCGCGCGCCTCGAAGAACGGGGCTTGCCCAAACAAAACCAGACACCACACATCACCATCACGTTTTCACCGGCTATGCCAGACGACGTCGTCCAGCGTGCCGCCGAGTTACTTCCTCCGGTTATTCCTGCCCGCTTTAGACGAGTGGGGATGGTCGTCTTTGGAACGAAACGCAAACAGACTGTCGCGTGGTTACTCGAAACCTCCGATGAACTAGAAAGCGCCGCCCGTGCCATCAGTGCGCTCAATCCCGATGGACGCGGACCTCGATGGACCCCTCATTTGACCATGGGGCTACGGCTACCCCGTGAAATTGTGCCCGATTACATGCGGGCCCTTGATGAAGAGAGCTCTTCTGTACATCTGAGGGAACTCACCGCTGTCCGGGCGGCACTGTGGCGACCAAGGACTCAAGAGCTCAGTGTTCTCGCCGGTGCGAAATCTGCCGAATCTGATTGATCGGGTCATAGTGTCGCTGCTATTGTCCGGCCAACTGTACGGCCAGTAAATATACACCCGCCCAAGAAGGTGCCTTCCAGTGCGTTATATCCATGCGCGCCGCCACCACCGAAACCAGCAGCCTCACCAGCAGCAAACAGACCGTGTATCGGCTTCCCGTCCATGTCCAGAGCGCGGCCGTCCAGATCCGTTTGAATACCGCCAAGTGTTTTTCGAGTAACGACCCACAGTCGGACAGCAATCAGTGGACCATGCTTTGGGTCGAGAATCCGATGCGGTTTGGCTGCGCGGAACAGTCTATCTCCAAGAAAACGCCGGCTATTCCGTATCCCCATCGTCTGGGCATCCTTGGAATACGGGTTGATGATCTCGTTATCGCGTGCCCGAATAATCTTTTCAATCTCCTCAAGATCCAGGAGATTGTCACGACTCAACTTGTTCATACCTCCGACGAGTTCGGACAATGTACCAGCAACCACGAAATCAGCGCCGTGGTCTTTGAAATTCTCAACCGGGCCGGTGGCCGACTTTCCGAGGCGGCTACGAAGCAGCAGCTTGAGATCACGGTTGGTGATATCCGGGTTCTGCTCAGATCCTGATAACGCAAATTCTTTTTTGATGATCGACTGGTTCAAGATGAACCACGAATAGTCGTAATCGGCGATCTCCGGCGTGGTGCGGAGGATCTTCAGCGTACCCAGGGTGTCGTAGCCGGGCAATCCAGGAGCCGGTAGTTGCCGACCAAGGGCATCCAACCAGATAGCAGAGGGGCCAGGCAGAATACGAATTGCGTGGTCTGGCCAGATCGGAGCCCAGTTTTGCAGTCCTTCGGTGTAGTGCCACATCCGGTCCCGGTTGACCAGACGAACGCCCTGGTCGTTTGCACTGTCGAGCATTCGCCCGTCGACGTGTGCCGGAACGCCGGTGATCATCTTTTTCGGTGCCGCGCCGAGGCGCTTCGGCCACCATCTGCGCACCTGCTCGTGATTGCCACCTATCCCACCACTGGCGATCACTACAGCCTGTGCATAGAACTCGAACGAGCCGACTGCTTTTCTGTTGGATGAGGCGCCACGTTTTGCGGTATCGGCTGCCAGGATAGTGCCATGTGCACCGGTGACGTGGTCACCGGTGAAGACCAGCCCGTCAACTTGATGACGAAAATGGAAGGTCAGGAGGCCTTCAATTGCCGCCGTTCGAGCTTTATTAGCGAACGGTTCGGAGATGCCCGTTCCCGTACCCCATGGCACGTGGAAACGCGGTACAGAGTTGCCGTGTCCGCGTGGAGTAAGGTCGCCGCGTTCTGCCCATCCGACAAGAGGGGTGAACTTGATACCTTGTTCCCTGAGCCATGGCAGCTTGTCATCGGCTGCAAATTCGACGTACGCGCGGCCCCATTTCTGTGCCCACTCATCCTCGGGATGGTCTCCGACGAGGCGGTCCCAGTCCGCAGAACCCTGCCAGTCTTGCCATGCCAGCTCGAATGAATCACGAACCCCAAGACGGCGTTGCATCGGAGTGTCAACCATAAACATGCCACCAAAAGACCAGAACGCCTGACCGCCCAGATTTGCAGCGTTCTCCTGCTCAAGCAGCAACACCCTCTTGCCTGCTCGGGTGAGTTCATTGCTGGCGACAAGGCCGGCGAGGCCTCCACCAATGATAATAACGTCCGCGTCCATGTTGGCCTCCCGGATCGATTGCTAGTCTGCATGTTCGTTACTTATCGTACGCAAGGCAGCGTGAACCAGGACACGTATCATTCGATCGTTGGGCGCTTCCTGGCCCGTTTTATCTCAGAGCGGTGACGTTTTGCTGACAGACGGCGACGCTTGGAGCCTCGCGTTGGTTTCGTTGCACGACGGACGCGTTGCGGGACGATAGCCTCGCGTATTAGTGTGCT
>DEPX01000109.1:8971-14992 GCA_002358975.1 Micrococcaceae bacterium UBA3381
CGGCTAGCCGATGCTCGAGCTGACGTAGCGCGCGTTCGCGCTGCGTCTCATCTAGGGCCGTTGTTGTACCCAGATCGAGGCTCAGCTGCACCTGCGAGTCAGTGGTGTTTACATTTTGGCCCCCGGGCCCAGAAGAATGTGAAAATCATTCGACTAACTCGCCTGCCGGCACAGTGAGCCCATGAGGCGCTCCCGGCCCAGCTGGTATCTGCAGGTCCTTCATGTGCACCAGTGTCGCATAGTACTATGCGTTGATATTTTTCTGTCCCTCCGCCCAAGATCGCCTACGAAGAAGCAGACTAACGATACTTATCAGTGCAATGCACTACTAGAAACTTGATCGTCAAAAATCATGAAGGTCTGGGTATCCATTACACCTTCTAACGGCTGGATTTCATCGAACACGACACGACGCAAATCAGCTGTATCACGAGCACGAACCAATAAAATCACATCCATCGGCCCGCCGGTGAGCGTCACATGCCAAACCTCGGGGATATCCAGCAACTGTTGGCGTAAAGCTCGCCAATTGTGCTGACGCAGTTTTAAAATAACATGTGCCGAGGCACCCAACCCTAACCGGGCCGGATCCACCGTGACCGAGAATCCGGTAATAACACCAGTTTTCTGTAAGTGTTGCAGCCGTGCATAACAATGTGCGCGAGAAACATGCACCTTATCTGCGAGCGCAGTTACCGATATTCGACCGTCTTCGGCCAGCGCAGCAATAATCTTTCGGTCTACCGGTTCCAAGGCGACCCCGTCCAATGCGTTCTGGTCATGGGGCATTCCGGCTCCAAATCGTCAAAGTAAGTTACATCACAGTTGCAAGTTGTTTTTAATTATAGGCAATTTCTAAAAAACTGTCCGTAGTTTTAGGATCGGCATTCACTTTTCGTCCGCAACGACCATACTGGTGAATACATTATTCACACTGAAGTGAGGTAGATCTAGTCATGGTGCCTGAGAATGCAACCTCCAGCCACTCGGGAGAGAAGGCGAAAAAACTAGGGATCAGCCTAGAAGATTATCTGCTGCCCACCCACGGCCGTATTCAGATGATTTCAAAATCCGGCGAACTCCTGTCGGTCGAAGAACAAGGCTCTACCGCTGGCCACGAATACCCCATGCCCACCCAACAGCAGCTATTGGATGGTTACCGTCAGTTGGTCATCGGCCGCCGTGTCAACGACCAAAACTATGCACTGGTACGTCAAGGCAGGATGGCCGTTTACCCGTCATCCCACGGCCAAGAGGCCTCAGAAGTTGCCGCTGCGTTGTGCCTATCGCCCAGCGACTGGTTGTTTCCCACGTACCGTGACACCGTTTCCGTACTGGCTCGCGGCGTTGAGCCCATGCAGGTCATGACTGGCTTCCGTGGTGACTGGCATCAAGGCTACAACCCTCACGAATACAACACCTCGATACAATCCACACCGCTGACCACGCAGTTGTTGCATGCTGTCGGTATGGCTCATGCCGCTCGGCTCAAGGGCGAAGACATGGTTGTCCTGGGCATGGTAGGCGATGGCGGAACATCGGAAGGCGACTTCCACGAGGCTTTGAATTTTGCCGCTGTGTTCAAACTGCCGGTCATTTTCTTCGTGCAGAACAATAAATATGCCATCTCGGTTCCACTATCCCGTCAAACCGCTGCACCTTCACTAGCCCACAAAGCCGTCGGATACGGTATGGCCGGTGAACTCGTTGACGGTAACGATCTGGCGGCGCTGCTGGCCGTACTTGGCCGTGCCGTAAGACTTTGCCGCGAGGGTGGCGGCCCATTTCTGGTAGAAGCTGACACGTATCGTATTCAATCGCATACTAATGCTGACGACGCCACCCGGTATCGGGAAGGCGACGAGGTCGATGAATGGGTGCAGCGCGATCCGCTGAAACGCATGCGCACCTACCTGCGCAATGAAGGAGGCCTCACCGACGAGCTTGAGTCAGAATATACCGCCGATGCTGAAGCGGTAGCACAGTCGCTGCGCGATGCGATGGGACAACAGGCCGACATTAACCCCTTAGAACTATTCGACCATGTCTACACGGTCCAAACCCCACAGTTAGCCGAACAACGAGCCCAGCTGGCTGAAGAGTTATCACGCGAAACTTCCACCGGGCAGCAAGGCTAACGAGGAGCACACCATGAGCAAAACGAAATCAACACTCACCCTCGCCGCCGCGCTCAACGCCGCACTGGCCGACGAGATGGCCGACGACGATCTGGTGGTCGTTTTCGGTGAAGACGTCGGCACCCTGGGAGGCGTCTTTCGTATTACCGAGGGCCTAAGCAAACAATTCGGTGACGACCGCTGCTTCGACACTCCCCTAGCGGAATCCGGTATTGCTGGGACCGCTATTGGTATGGCACTTGGCGGAGTCCGCCCAGTCATCGAGATGCAGTTCGATGCCTTCGCCTACCCCGCGTTCCAACAGGTTGTCAGCCACATGGCCAAAATGCGTAACCGCACAAAAGGCGCCACACCATTACCCATCACCGTTCGCATACCTTACGGGGGTGGCATCGGCGGAGTAGAACACCACTGCGATTCTTCCGAGTCCTATTACGCTCACACACCCGGGCTAAAAATCTACACACCAGCCACAGTAGAAGACGCCTACCTGATGTTGCGGGCCAGTATCAGACTAGACGATCCGGTGATCTTTATGGAGCCCAAGAAACTCTACTGGTCAAAGGCCGAGATCTCCCTTGAAGAGTTACGGCAAGAATTTGAAACACGGTGGGCACAAGTTGAAGCCCAACGTGACCATGGCGAACCCTATGCACGTGCCGGGATTGCCCGCACCGGTGAAGACGTCACGCTTATTTCTTATGGTCCATCGGTCGTTACCTGCTTGGAGGCTGCCGATGCTGCAGCGGGTGAGGGCCGCAGTGTGGAAGTAATAGATCTGCGCAGCATCAACCCGTTAGATGAGGACACTATCGCGGCTTCAGTCGCCAAGACAGGCCGTGCCGTCGTAGTGGCAGAACCGCAGGGCTTTGCTTCCGTAGCCTCAGAATTAGTGGCACGGGTCCAACAGCGCTGCTTCCATTCCCTGGCAGCACCGGTGCTGCGAGTCACCGGATTCGATATCCCGTATCCGGCACCAATGTTAGAAAAATACCATCTTCCCAACGTTGACCGAATCCTGGACGCCATTGATGATCTGCAGTGGGATGACACCGTGGTCGACTATGCCCCAAGCGTCGTTGCAGGAGGCCAAGCATGACCACCCAAGTTTTTAACCTTCCCGACCTCGGCGAGGGCCTAACCGAAGCTGACCTTGTCACTTGGTTAGTCGAAGAGGGCCAAACCATAGTCGTGGACCAACTTATTGCCGAAGTCGAAACGGCAAAAGCCCTGGTAGAAGTCCCCTCCCCTTATGAAGGCACGGTGCTTACCTTGCACGGTAAACCCGGGGAAACACTCCACGTAGGCAACCCACTGATCACCGTCGACGGACCATCCGACGCGCCGCAAAGCGCGGACCAGTCTTCTCATTCGGCAGATCAGCCCGGTGCACTCAGCTACCGGGAAGAAGAACAAGCCGGCATCGAGGTCCCGAAAGACAAAGCTGACGGTTCTTCAGGAAGCGTGCTTATCGGCTACGGCACGTCAGCGCCCGCTGCTTCAGGACGCACCCGGGCGCGCAAACGCGCAACTTCGACACCAAGCACCACTACCCCGTCACCAAATGGAGCCGGTACAAAAACGACAGCGCCGCGGGTTATTTCCCCTCTGGTACGCCAACTTGCTAAACGGCACGATATTGACATCAGCCAGCTGGCAGGCAGCGGACCCCACGGCATAATTCTGCGTGCCGATGTCCAAGCCGCCATTGAACAATCCAGTGCACTTGCTACACCGGCGCCGACACCACAACCAGCTAAGGCATCTGTCACCTCTGAGACACTCGAAGCACCTTCTGGACTAAGCATCAGTGAACGCATCCCGGTAAAAGGTATGCGCAAAATGGTGGCCGACCAGATGGTTCGTTCCCGCAGTCAAATCCCCGAAGCCACCGCCTGGTTGGATATAGACGTCACAGAATTAGTAGATCTTCGGGCCCGTCTCAAAGCCGAAAACCCACAGACTGCACCCAGCCTGCTGGCATTAATCGCTCGATTCACCACTGCCGCGCTGCGCCGCTACCCGGTAATGAATTCACGCATTATAAAAACCGACGACGGCGAAGAAATCGTTTATTTTGATGGTATTAATCTTGGCCTTGCTGCCCAAACAGATCGCGGTCTGGTCGTACCTGCCATTGAACATGCTGAACAGTTGTCTGCCCGTGAACTCACGGTAGAAATCAATGAGCTGGTCGCCAAAGCCCGCGATGGCCAATGTACGCCAACCGAGCTGACCCGCGGGACATTCACCTTAAATAACTATGGTGTATTCGGCACCGACGGGGCAGCAGCGATCATTAACGCTCCCGAAGTAGCCATCTTGGGTGTCGGTCGCATCATGGATCGACCGTGGGTCGTCGATGGTGAAATTAAGGTTCGTAAAATTACCGAACTCACACTGTCTTTTGATCATCGTGTCACTGACGGCGGTACGGCCTCAGCGTTCCTGACAGCAGTGGCCGATGCGATGCAGGAACCGGTCTCGGCTCTGGCCGATCTCTAGCAGGGGTGTTTGCTTTCCAGTGTGAGTGATCCAGCGTAACCTGGTGGCATGAATAAGCACTCCAAGGTATCTGTTTCAGAGGTAAATACCGGGCCGTTTACGATTAGCTTTCGCACTAAGGTAGCCGCAGGTGCGGATGAACTGTGGCGATTAGCTGCGAATCCGCATCGGCATCACGAGTTGGACGGTGGCGAAACGCTGTCAGCTAGAGTGACCGGCCCCGAACGGCTAGCCCAAGGCGATACTTTTCACATTTGGATGCGCCAGCTAGGCATTCCCTACACGTTGACAATGCGCGTCATAGAGTCGAAAGAAGACCAGGATATCGTGTGGAAGCATCCCGGCGGCCATACCTGGGGCTGGCATTTTGAGGCTGCTGATGATGGTGGCACTTGGGTGACCGAAACCTTCGATTACTCTAAGGTAAAACCATTAATGCTTCGCGTGTGGAACTGGGCTGGTATTTTCCCAAAGAACGCCGAATCCATGCGGGCATCACTTGAAAAGCTACAGCAACGCTACGCCTAGAGGAGCACCGAGTGGATTCTGTTCCAAAACGACTGACCGTTTTTACGGGTTCAGCAACCGGAAATTCAACAACATATTTGCAAGCCGCCCAACATTTCGCCCAAGCTGCAGCTGACGCCGGTTATGGCATTGTTTTTGGCGGTGGACATGTGGGTTTGATGGGTGCAGTAGCCGATGCTGCACTGAATGCAGGTAGCGAAGTTTTAGGGGTCATGCCACAGGCACTCGTTGATGGAGAAATTGCCCATCCGGGTTTAACCAATTTAGAAATCGTATCCGATATGCATGTGCGCAAGACACGCATGGCTGAACTTGGTGATGCTTTTGTGGCCCTGCCGGGTGGCGCCGGAACACTTGAAGAACTTTTTGAAGCCTGGACGTGGCAACAACTTGGCTTACATGCAAAACCTGTTGCTCTCTATAACGTGGATGGTTTTTGGGATCCGCTTATAAATATGGTTGATCATATGATGCGAAACGGGTTCATTGGCCAGAATTTTCAAGACGCGCTCATAGTCGCCAGTAAACCCGAGGAACTACTATCAGAAATTGCGGTGTGGACACCACCGGTAGCAAAGTGGACTAAGACTCTAAATTAGCGGAGCACACGCAGTGCTCACGGGGCGTCAAGCTTAAACGTCCCAGATGGTGTAATCAGGAATGTCGTGAGGTAGAACCTCTACGAAACTTTCTCTTTGTCCGGGTGAAACACTTTCTGCCAATAATGACAGTGTTGCTCGCGTCCACGTTTCACTTTGTTCGAATGAAATCTCGGTACGCTCTGCGACGCGACGGATAAATTCCGCGCCATCAAAATCTTCGTGTTTAACACCGTCATGACGCAACGCAT
>DEPX01000109.1:15179-15339 GCA_002358975.1 Micrococcaceae bacterium UBA3381
TGCAGTGACGGTAGTTAGTCTTTTCTCTGTACTTAGTCCAGCCTGTCCTTCTATTGTGTACTTCCGGACTGGATAAATTGCAATACATCACCGCCAGCAGATCAGCACCGGCATGGTGCTAAATATTTCGTAAGTGCACTATGCTGTCGGGGTGAGCAGC
>DEPX01000008.1:0-825 GCA_002358975.1 Micrococcaceae bacterium UBA3381
AGATGGCCAAGTGCTTGCTGATCAGCTGGCCGACGCCAGCCAAGACCCATCCAGTGGCACCTGGGTTACCCTAGGTCACCAGCTGTCCGGCTACGACACGGACGGGCGGCAACTCTATGCTCATCCCAATGACGATTTGGAATTCGCCGGCGTCGGGGCCGCGATGGCATATTTGAAAAATGCTGACGGCGACCTAGAAGCCCATAACGTGGTAACCGGTGATATCGGCCGAGCCTACAGCCCCGACGACACCGGTACCGTGGCGGTGCCCACGATCATTACCCCAACCGGTAGCGGCGTTATCGAAGCCGATGACCAGTTCTATTTATCGACACCACAGTAATTAGGGCCGGTGCGCTTGCTGGTCTTGCACAGCTGGCTCCGGGAGGTGCAATTTGGCCAGCACTTGGGCCGTATTGGCTGGTGGCCGCTGAGCACCAAGGGTGGATACCAGCATGGTAACCACCAGCACAAGTGGCACCGCCCACAGCGCTGGGTACTGCAGAACCGTTGCGGCAATCCCCGCCTGCGACAAGAGCTGCCCGGCAAGCAGTGCACCCAGTGAGACGAGCCCGCCGGTGACCATCCCGGCAATGGCACCAGGTACGGTTAATCCGCGCCACCAAATAGCTAATAGCACCACCGGCGCCAATGACGAGGCCGTGAAGGTAAAGACCATGGCCACCGCACCGGCCAGTGCCAGTCCGGTGGTCACAAACGTTGCAATGATGGGTAGCACCATGGCCAATATGGCACCGATACGGAATCCGCGTACCGTACCGCCAAAAAATTCTTGGGAAACCACCCCGGAAATGGAGACCACCA
>DEPX01000008.1:904-1446 GCA_002358975.1 Micrococcaceae bacterium UBA3381
AGGTCACCGGTGACCCCAGAAAATAGTGCACCGGGTAGCTGCAATAATGCGGTATCGGTACTGGTACCGCCGGCCAGTTCTGGCAGTACCGCTCGTGCCACCACCCCTAAGATCATCGGCAGGGTATAAAAGGCGGCCAGTAGAGTCAGCAGCAGGACAATAGTTCGTCGTGCTGAACCGCCGTCGGGATTAGTATAAAAACGCACCAGTACATGCGATAACCCTAAGGTGCCCAGCATCAGGGCGGCGACCAGTGAGATGGTCCGGTAAGTGCTGGATTCACTGTCGTTGACCAGATCGACATCAAAAGCGTTGCCAAGCTCCGGAATAAAATCAGCATCACCGACACTCAACCGTAAGACGATGAAGATTGTAGGAATGAATAGTGCCGAAAGTTTAAACCAATACTGCACTGCCTGGGCGACGGTAACCGAGCGCATCCCCCCGGTAATCACGGTGGGTAGCACCACCAGGATGACAATCGCCGGGCCGAGCCATGCGGGTATCCCGGTGGTGGCTGACAAAGCAATGGCCGCCCCGTG
>DEPX01000008.1:1484-1646 GCA_002358975.1 Micrococcaceae bacterium UBA3381
CCAGCCGGTGAAGACCACGATAATGGCGGTCAGCCGACGCAGGCGACGCGATGGGAATCGCAGCGACATCAAATCCGGGATCGTATAGGCCCCCGATCGGCGCAGCGGCGCGGCAACAAACACTAACAGCGATAAAAACCCGGCGGTATAACCCACGGGAAA
>DEPX01000008.1:1693-7074 GCA_002358975.1 Micrococcaceae bacterium UBA3381
ATAGGCCATGATTAAGCCGGCAACCCCTAAAAAACTGGCCGCCGATAGGTATTCTCCGGCAATCGCTGAAGCGTTCATCCAGGGTGGTACACGGCGAGATGCAACATAAAAGTCCCGGGTGGTTCGGGTGCGCCGCAGCCCGTGGACGCTGATAATAATCGTCACAACACAGACCGCACCAATGGCCGTCAAGATAAGCCTGGGATCCTGTATCACGGGTAGGCATCCTCGGCTTCGACTGGTTCAGCATAGATGCTGTGTTCGTTTTCAGTGGCGCGTCGGATGTAAAACCAGCCCAAAAAGATCGGCAGCGGGATACAGACGACGGCGGGAAATAACCATTCCAACGGTATACCGGCAATCGTTGTGCTGGCCAGCGTGGGGCTAAAAAGAAAGGCCATATTGGCCACCACCACGAGCCCAAAAAATATGGCGGCTAAATTTATCCCCAGTCGCAGTTGTACCCGCATGAGTTGCCGCACCGTACTCTGGGATGGTTGTGCATCAGCAGTATTGCCCCGCGGGTTGAGCAATACCTCTTGAACACTGGGCACACCCGTTGGCATGTCCACGGTGACGCGACGGCCACGCATGGCCCGGATAGCTTCAGGAACCTGCGAGCGCTGTTGTGGTTCACGGACCAAGTCCAGCACGAAATCTTCGTCGGTGGGGTCATCGTGGTCGGTCATCCATCACCCCCGAGAGACAGAGCGGAAGTTCAGCTGTTTCAGGCGCTGTCGGACCTGGGGCATCAAACGACGACTCACCGGTAGTTCGGTGTCTCCTAAATGAATGTACATACGCCCGTCTTGCTGGACAATTTTGGTGGCAAAGTTCAGGTTTACAATGTGTGAGCGATGGATCCGCACAAAATCATAAGCCGCCCATTCTTCTTCGATACCGGCCAAAGAAATGCGTAACAGATACGATTCGTCATCCAGGTAGATCCGAGCGTAATCGCCTTGGGCTTGGGCCCACCGGATAGAAGCAATCGGTACCAAAACCTGCTGGGCGCCTTGCTGGATGGTGACTCTGCCTTGTTCTTGTACTTGCGGAATGGCTCCGGTGTCCACCCGGGTCAGTGTTTTGCGTAATGCTTCATGCAATCGGGCAGGGCGCACGGGCTTGAGTAAATAATCCAGTGCAGACAGTTCAAAGGCGTGCACGGCGGGCCGGGCATCGGCAGTAACAAAAATGACGTGCGGGACTGGGGATTCTTGGCAGCGATGCAACTCGTGGGCCAAATCCATACCGGTAGGTCCTGGCATATGGATATCCAAGAGCACCACGTCGATACTGTGTTCAGCTAAAACGGCTTTGGCCTCGGCAACGTTGAGCGCTGTGTGCACCTCAACTACCAGTGGGTCGGCTTCTAAGAGCCAGCGCATTTGTTCTACTGCCGGGACTTCATCATCCACGGCAAGCACGTGCAATCGTTGAGGGTCCGTCATGCCCACTCCCCTGGGAATGGCGTGATAATGCGTGATGGGACTTTAAACTTGGGGATGCGCATCGACACTTTCATCCCGGAATCAATCGCGGTTTCAATTTCTAGCCCGTATCCGGCACCGTAGGCTTGGCGTAGTCGAAGGTCTACGTTGCGCAAGCCCACATGGGACCCCTCTGCTTGGCCACGCATGACCTTAGCCATAAACTGTGGGTCGGCCCCAACGCCGTCGTCTTCGACACTAATCCGCGAAAACGTATCGACGTCTTTGGCTTGAACAAATACGTGACCGGTTTGTTCAGAGTTATACATTCCGTGGCGTACTGCATTTTCGACTAATGGTTGGACGCTCAAAAATGGGATTTCCAGACCCAGCACTTCAGGGGCAATATCAAGGCTGACTTGAAGCCGCTGGCCGAAGCGGGCTTTTTCTAACACCACGTAATGCTCTACGGCCGCCAGCTCGTCTTCGAGTGTAGTGAAGTCCCCTTCGGTGCCTAGCGAATACCGGGTGAAATCAGCGAAATCTACCAGTAACTCTCTAGCACCCACCGGATCGGTGGGGATCAATCCGGCAATCGCGTTGAGTGAATTGTAGATAAAGTGTGGCGAAATTTGGGCCCGCAGGCTGCGCAGTTGTGCTTCCACGAGTTGTTCGCGGGTCAGTTCCATCAGTTGTTCATAATCCGCGTCAGAGCCTGCGGCCATGCGACGTGCTTTTTTGCGCAGCCTCACGCCGACCACCGACTCACAGCAGTGTATGCGAGCGGTGCCGGGTGCACCGGGCAGGCGAGCGTCATTGAGAGCATACCTCCATGCTAGGTGATAACCCTCACCTCCACAGCTGCTTGACCGCTCAACTCACAGACCCAACCGTTCAGCGCAGATTCACATCCTGCGACTTTCGTGATGCAGATCACACGCATTAGCGTGACTTTCATGATGACGACATATCTGCTCCGCTCAGGAGGAATATCATGAGCACCATTGACTATTCGGATTTTGGACAAGTGCAAAAATCCGAGCAATTTCAGCAGCTGCGGCGCACGCATCGCAGCTTCGTTTTTCCTCTCACCGTGGTCTTTTTGGTCTGGTACCTGGCCTTTGTTACCGTTGCAGCATTTGCACCAGACTTCATGGCCATCAAGGTGTGGGGCAACATTAATTTAGGCATCGTGCTGGGTCTTGCCCAGTTCGCGACCACGTTTATTATTACCGGAGCTTATGTCTCCTATGCCAACCGCAAGATTGATCCGATTGCAACGGATTTACGCGAACGCATGGAAGACGCCGGCAAGGGTTTACCAGAAGAACAAGATGATGGGATCGAATACGTGCCAGCCAAGCAGGCATCAGGAGAACGGCCATGACTACTACAGCACTACTGACCGCTGAATCCACAAGCGGCGGCTTATCTACCGAAGTGGGCAATCCGTGGGCAAATATTGGCATCTTCGTCGTCTTTGTTGCCATCACACTGTGGGCCGTTTTGCGCGCTTCCAAGAAAACCAAGACCGCCACGGACTTCTATGCCGGTGGCCGGTCGTTTACCGGAACCCAAAATGGTACCGCGATTGCCGGTGATTATCTTTCAGCGGCATCGTTCTTGGGCATCGTTGGCGCTATTGCCATCTACGGTTATGACGGGTTTCTTTACTCGATTGGTTTCTTAGTTGCCTGGCTGGTGGCTTTATTATTGGTCGCCGAAATGCTGCGCAATACTGGCAAATTCACGATGGCTGATGTGCTCAGCTTCCGGTTACGGCAGCGTCCAGTACGCATCGCCGCGGCAACCTCGACCCTAGCGGTTTCGATCTTCTATCTACTGGCTCAGATGGCTGGTGCCGGTGCGCTAGTTTCGCTGCTGCTTGGGATCGACTCGCAAGTCGGTCAATCCTTAGTTATAGCCGTCGTCGGTGTCTTGATGATTTTCTACGTCTTTATCGGCGGCATGAAGGGCACCACCTGGGTGCAGATCATCAAAGCCACACTGCTGTTAATCGGTGTGGGCATCATGAGTGTCTGGATGCTGGGCCTATTTGGTTTCAATTTCTCAGCGATCTTGGGTGAAGCAGCAAACGTTGCCGGGACTTCCGACGTTCTTGAGCCAGGTCTACAGTACGGTCTGAATTCCCTGACCAAACTGGACTTCATTTCGCTGGGTCTGGCACTGGTCTTGGGTACTGCAGGACTGCCCCATGTTTTGATGCGGTTCTACACAGTTCCGACTGCCAAAGAAGCACGGAAATCTGTGGTGTGGGCCATTTGGCTCATCGGCGGATTCTACCTTTGCACCCTGGTGCTGGGCTTCGGCGCAGCGGTCATGGTTGGTCCCGATACGATTACCAACGCCCCGGGCGGCGAGAACTCAGCGGCACCACTATTGGCTTATGAACTTGGTGGTACCCTACTTCTTGGTGTTATCTCAGCGGTTGCGTTTGCTACCATCCTGGCGGTGGTCGCTGGTCTGACCATTACCGCTTCGGCATCGTTCGCCCACGATATTTATGGTCAAGTAATCAAGAAGGGCAAACTCGATACCAAGGGTGAGATGCGCGCCGGACGCGCCACCGTTGTGGTAGTCGGCGTCCTAGCCATCCTGGGTGGTATCGGCGCTCAGGGCCAAAACGTGGCGTTTCTTGTTGCTTTGGCCTTCGCTGTTGCAGCTTCAGCAAATCTGCCAACGATTATCTACTCACTATTCTGGAAGAACTTCACCACACGTGGAGCCCTCTGGTCGATGTACGGCGGGTTGATTTCTTCGATCACCCTGATTCTGTTCTCACCGGTGCTGTGGGGTGCTGAAACCTCATTCTTCCCGGACGTGGATCTGGCCGTTTACCCGCTAACGAACCCCGGCATTGTTTCGATTCCGTTGTCCTTCCTGTTGGGCTGGATCGGCTCGAAAACCTCGAAGGTTCGCGAAAGTGCCGAGAAACAAGCAGAAATGGAGGTCCGTTCGCTCACCGGTGTTGGAGCCGAGAAAGCGACCGACCACTAAAACACTCAGGAACACATCGGGCCCCGCAGATGCTGCGGGGCCCGATGCTTGTGATAACGGTAAACGTTATGCCGTATATTGGGTTGCTTGCTCCAACCCGTTGCGTACCGCGGTGGCTAATGGGGCAGGAATCCTCAGAACGCCGTCAACAAGTTCGATGAGCTCCATAGCTTCCAACTGACGCAAGCGCGGGATCAAGATTTCCTCAACGTTGGCCGCCACTGGTGTTGCCGAGTCCGCGGCATCTAATACGAACTTCGCGGTTTGGGCTGCTAAGTCACCTTGTGTCGCGTACGTTAGGGTTTCACGAACATAGGTAGCGACCAGTTGTTCAGCGGCCTCTAACTGATCAACATTTTCGATTCCGAAGTTTTGGGCGCCAGCACCTGGCTGGACCTTCGTGGAGCCCACTTCAATAATTTCAGTTTCTTGCAGGGCAGCCAAGAAGGCCATAACTTCAGGGATGGCCTGTGCCGATTGCACAAACCGTGTTGGCTGTGGCTGTGCCGCAATACTCAGATCAGTATCGGATGCGGGTGCAGGTTCTGGTTCTTGTTTCTTGGCAACACCTTCTGCGGTAATGCCAATGGTTGCCGCGACATCTTTAATGTCTGCGCGTTTGGGCAAGCCAGTACCGGTTACTGGATGAGACTCCCCTACCCAGTGCTGTAGTTCTTTAACCCCGGCCATGAAACGCGTTTCAACAATTGCTGTGTAGCGATCTGTGGCGTTAGTGGTATCCTCCTTAGCCCCAGTTACCGTAGCGTTGTGCTTGACCGTATCTGAAGTCTTCTCGGAGACGGGGCTCTCGGCTGGTTGTGCTACCGGTGTTGGGGCCTGAACGGGTTCGCTTACCTGCTGTTCGGGCAGCAGCTCATCCAGCACGCTTTCAAATGTTGTATCACGTTGGGCTGCCAGTGTTGCCACGGTAGC
>DEPX01000008.1:7200-10609 GCA_002358975.1 Micrococcaceae bacterium UBA3381
TTTCGCACTGAACGCGGAACATCACGCTGGATGATGCGAACATTACCGTTTCGCATCCCGTCTTTGGAATACCACGCATCAAGTGATTGTACGGCCACTTCGGCGACATGCCCTGAGTTGGGCAGGCCTTCTACACTGTCAGCGTCAAGAGATTCCAGCAGCGCTAATGCTCGATCATGGTCTTTGCCATTGAAGGCTTGGGCAACTTCTCGTAACGTATTCATATTGTGTGCGCGGGCATCACTCACGGGGGTCATCAGCTCCAAATGGTGGCGTTCAATAGCGCGGCCCATGGCGGCCGCGAAATGGTCGGATCAATGTCGTCACGGTCTTCTAGATTAACAGCAGCCGACAGGGACGCAAGCTGGCCAATCAGCCCGCGCGACACTGCAGGCGTATGCAGCACACCCGATTGAGCCACTACGGCTTGAAAATGCGGGGCGGCACACCGCGACGTCAAATCTGTCATAAGGTGACGGTACCAAATATAGGTGCTGAATTTGCGGTCTACGGCGCGGTGGACGGTGAGACGTTATGCACTATGCCACGAACCGCGGCTACACTGTTTCTTAGGGGCGTATTTGTCTACTCATGTTCTTTAGCTCAGGGGATGGTTATGGCTGCGGCATCCGAAAAATCACCAAATCTTGGTGTAATAGTTGGTTTTGATGGTTCGACACACGCTATCAACGCATTGCGTTGGGCTGCCCGTGCCGCTGGTATTCGAAATGCGCCACTGACAGTAGTTTCTACTCATCTTTTTCCCTTTGATAATTATCCGGCGCATGATCAAATGGACACCATGTCACGCCAGATAGCAGAAGACCGACTCAAAGCTGCACGGGACATCTTAGACGGATACCCCATTGATCAGGACGTAAACTATCAGGCGCTGATTGACGATCCCAGTGGTTCTCTTGTCCAACTATCTGCGGATGCCGAACTCGTTGTGATAGGCAGACGTGGGCGCAGCAAATTCTGGAGCGAAATACTTGGGTCGGTGGCTTCCGAATTGCCTGCTCACGCCGAATGTCCCACCGTTATCGTTCATGGGCCCCAAGAAGACACCAGCGAAAAGCCCGCTGTTGCAGAATCTGAGTCTGGTGATGCGCGTCCAGTTTGCGTCGGGGTCGATGGTTCAGCTCACGCCAGAAATGCTGCCTTCGTAGCGGCGATGGAAGCCAAGCGCCTTGGAGTGGAGCTCAAAATTATTCAGGCCCTCCCGTATCTGACCGACGCTTCAAGCGCTTGGTCCCTGCACGCATATGAGGATACAGCGCAACTTGTCCACCAAGAGATTATGGATGCTCTTACCGCCGAGATCGATGTGTTGCAACAGCAGGTAACAGACGTGGAAATGTCGCCCATGGTAATGCGCGGATCGCCCGCCCATGCCATGGTCGAGTGCACCGAGTGGGCACAGCTGACGGTACTTGGAACCCGCGGGCGAGGCGGATTTTCGAGTCTGTTGCTCGGTTCCGTATCACGTTCAACATTGGCAAACGCTCGCGGAACTGTCATGGTAGTGCCGTTGAAAGAGGAATAGGCTTTAGTCGGGAGATTCGGTAATAATACTGTCGGGACCAGGGCCTAAGGCAAAGCGACGACCTGAGATGCGTTCAACATCGATCGCAATAACTTCTGGTTTCCAGTCGGCTATCCATGCAGTCAAACCCAATGATTCGACCCGGTCTAGCTCATAACGTTGGCCAACTGCACGTCCATTACCGTAAATGATCGCGCTTTTGGCCGATGATTCTTCAACCTCGTCGGTTTCAAGCGCCACGGGAAGACCTATAGCAGCTGCGAGCAATTTGGTTCCCGGCGAGGTACGAATATATGCGACCAGTGCATCACCGGCAGTATGCAGCGCAAAGTTGATAGGAAATATTTCCGGTAGCCCGTTCATGACGACTGCGAGCCGACCGAAGGTCTGACCCGACAGAAAATCAATACATTCTTCGTCAGAGAGTTCAACGACGGCAGATTCTTTAGCCATAATACGTTCCTAAGCTATACCGTTAATTATCAGACATTACTGACAATCAGCTTATCGTCCCGAAAAAGATTATCTACGAGGAAGTCTGGATGAGACAGGTTAGCTGACTTTTTCCAGCAAGCCCAACCACACCTCTGACGCCGTGGGAAACACTGGCACAGCATGCTGCAGCGTAGAGACCGGTACCTGACCGACAATCGCAATGGTGGCAGCATGCAACATTTCAGCGGTTTCGGTGCCAACCATCGTGGCACCCACTAGACAGTTTGTGGCTTGATCCACCACGATCTTTGCTTTACCTACCACGTCATCACGCAATAGTGCCGCACCGGCGACGTCGGCGAAATCTGCTTCAGCGGTGATCACCTCGTATCCAGCATCGCGAGCAGATTCTTCGGTATGGCCGACATAGGCCACCTGGGGATCAGTAAACACCACTTGGGTGGTTGGGGCTTGGTGTTGGGAAGCATCCGAATCAGCCTGTGTCGCATTACCGTCAAGAAAGTGTTGGGCAAACTGCCGTGCCTGGTATTTGCCCATATGCGTCAACCGATACTGACCGCTGGCGTCGCCCAGCGCGTGCAGCCATTCAGGGGTGCGTTGTTCTAGCACGTCGTCGGCGGTGAGCCCGACCGAATCTAAATTCAGCGATTCCAGTGCCGGACGGCGTCCGGTAGCCAACAGTAGCTCGTCAAATTCCAGAAAGTCTGAGTCCTTGGTCCGAATAGTCACTGTGCCACCTTTAACCTTGCCTAGCCCCAGATCCAAACCATCAGGACGACGCACTTCGGCGGCTTCGGTATGGAACTGAATATCAACCCCGACGTATTCGAGTTGTTCGGCCAAAATGTCGGCGGCAAACGGTTCAAGACCGGTTAGCAACGACCCTTCTCGCACCAGCATGGTAACTTTCGAACCTAGCGCCGCCATCCAGGTAGCAGCTTCACAGGCAACCGGTCCCCCACCGATAATTGCCAACCGGGTGGGAACATCCTGTGCTGCGGTGGCATCTTGTGAGTCCCAGGCGGGGATGCCTTCCATTACCGGCGGGATATTCGGTGTGGTGCCCGTAGTCACTACCACGGCACGGTCTGCGCGTAACGTTTCAACTGAACCATCCGAGCCGTAGACTTCTACGGTGCGCTCACCATTGAGCCGACCATGCCCACGAAATACTGTAGCGCCTACATTTTCGATAGCTTGTTTTTGCTCGGTGTCGTCATAGTTTGAAACTTTTTCTGTGCGACGGGCTAGCAGATCATCGGCCACCACCCTGGTGTCGCGTAGCCCGGACAGATGTTGTGTCGTAGCGGCCACAGTCACGGGGCGCAGCAGAGCTTTGGACGGTTTACACGCATAATAAGCACAGTTGCCGCCCACCAAATCGTGTTCCACAATCGCGGTATTCAA
>DEPX01000008.1:10684-14827 GCA_002358975.1 Micrococcaceae bacterium UBA3381
CTGATTGGCACTGGCAGATGACCTGGTCGAAGACATAAGATTTTCTCCTTACATAACTATCCAGACTGATAGCAAACAGCAATATTTTCAGTGCTCTGGACACTTCCATCTTGACCACACGCCAACAGATCCGTCTACCCTTGAATCTAAGGATCCGCCGTATACGAGCCAGTAGACGAACGATACTATGGACAAGGAAAGGAGTTGATCACCATGTCTGATACTTCTGACCGGAAATCTCGTGACGCTGATGAAGAACAAGAAGACTACATAGACGACGCCCACCCTGAGGAAGATCGCGAAGATGCCGTCGCCGATGAACAGGGCGAAGAATCTTTCCCGGCTTCTGATCCACCCGCAAACTACTAGTACAGGTAACGACCCCGTCAGTGTTTCGACGGGGTCGTTTTATGTCGGCTGCCGCCCAGCACGGCTTTCATGATTGGATGGTGTCATGTCTAGCGTCACACAACCAACGGAAAATGATCGTCAACATTTGCAACGCTGCGTGGATTTGGCGCGTGAAGCGCTGCAAAACAATGACGAACCATTCGGCTCAATTTTAATCGATGCACAGGGTGAGGAATTATTTGCTGATCGCAACCGAGTTTCCGGTGGTGATCACACTAGGCATCCCGAGTTTGCCATTGCCCGGTGGGCTGCCCAAAACCTATCCCCTGAACAGCGCGCCACGGCCACGGTGTATACCTCCGGCGAGCATTGCCCCATGTGCTCTGCCGCCCATGCCTTAGTAGGGTTGGGCCGCATTGTGTATGCCTCCAGTAGCGCTCAGCTGGCCGACTGGCACAATCAGTGGGGTATCCCCGCCGGCCCAGTGGTTTCGTTAGCCATCAACGACGTCGCTCCGAGCATTGCAGTGGCTGGCCCGGATCAGAGCCTTGCCGAACAGATTCGACAACTCCACGCCCGTTTATACGGCATCAGCTAGGCGTAGTTGACGATCGCCTGGCTAGGACATCACATCCAGTTTGAAACCGGGTCGGCGACCAAAGTACAGCAGGCCGCTAAGCAATGCGGCAACGAGCAAGACCGCCATAAATATCAATAACGGGTAGGGCCCTAGCTGCACAATGACAGGGATTGCTGCTGCTGTGATCAGCCCACCGCCGAAGAACGGCTCAAAGACCAATTGTTTGTACCCAAAGGCCTCGTAGGCCGGGCTCTTCTGTCGTGGATCTGCCATCCGTAGCAACAGCAGACCGGTGGCGGTTACACCCATCGACTGACCAAAGTCGGCGATACCACGCTCGAACCAGTAGCTTTGGATAAACCGTGGGGCCAAAAAGAACAGTACAAATACGTTCCACACGATACCGGCTACGGCAAGGATCAAAAATGGCACGATATTATTGGCAATGGCATCCAATGACAGCGACGCCAGAGCCGCGATGACCAACGCATCGAGCGCCAAGCCTTGGATCCGTTCCATGTTGCCGCGGTCAATCAAACGGTCTAGCCCGGTTCTATCGGCAATAAACTGGACTAATACGCCACCGAGCATTGCTAATGGGAAGAGCGGTACGTACTCAAAAATCTCGATCGTATCGGCCCATAACCATTGTTCTAAGACCTGCAATCCGGAAAGCAATCCTTGACCAATGAGTACGGAGATAGCAACGACGCCGATGTGAAAGGTCAACGAGTCCAGTGCATCTGGACGTACCGTCAATAAGCTCCCGCTAGGCTGGTCGCTGCTGTAAATTCCCCTAGCTTCCTCTGGATCTTGTTGTGCAGAAATATCCAGGGTTTGGGAATGGCCGCGGCGTGCCGCCCAGTTAACACCAATGACACCAATGATAACGCCGGAGAGAATCCCGACGGTGGCCATCGCCAACGCCAGATCGCCGCCACCATCGAAGCCAAGCTCATCCATAACCGGCGCCATTCCAGCCGCCGTCCCGTGACCACCTTCAAAACCCATTTCAATGAGGGCACCAAACATTGGCGTAACATTAAACAGCGGTACCAGCACCGCCACGACAAGCAACATACCGATCACGTATTGCCCAGCCGCGAAGGTAACACCAAGTGAGAGTTGAGGGCCCAAAAGCTTGACGGCGCGCTTCGGCGAGGGCAAATTGGTGCCCAAAAATAGTCCGGCGAAAACCACACTGATTAGTAATTCAGGAAGGGCTCCCCATATCTCCAGAACGTTGGCACCAAAGATCCCGCCGTCGGCTAGCGCATCGGAACCGAACCAGGATACCACTCGGCCTAATACCTGCGGCCCCAAAAATAATGCCAAAAATCCCGCAATAATGGATACAGGCAGAAAGAACTTCTGCACGGTTCGACTGCGCGCTCGGATATAAATCCCTATCAGCGCCAAAACACCAAGCAGTAGAACTGCCATGCCTACAGTTGACGGTGACATAGCGACCTTTCATCAGGGAGGTTATTCTAGCCCTACCAGTCCGGCGACGGGCCACACAATCAACACTATTCGACAGTGTTTGCGAACTACAGGATCTGCCGCAAATTCACCCGTGCCAAGTCAACAAGCTCAGAGCCTTGACCACTAAGCACAGTACGCAGTGCATACAGCGAGAATCCTTTGACTTGGGCAGCAGAGATGGATGGTGGGATCGACAGCTCTTGGCGTTCTGTGACAACGTCGAGCAACGCTGGCCCGTCGTGGGCTAAGAACTCATCGACGGCATCGGGCAGCTCAGTGCTTCGTTCAACATGTTTGCTCCACATGCCCATCGCTTCAGCGATTTGCGCGTAGTCGGGGTTCTCCAACCCGGTGGCAAACGGTACAAAACCATCGGCTTTCATTTCCAATTCGACGAAGTTCAATGATGAGTTGTTATACACCACAATTTTCACGGGCAGATCGTGTTCCCGAATCGTCAGTAGTTCTCCCATCAACATGCCCAGTCCGCCATCGCCCGATAATGAAATGACCTGGCGGTCCGGAAATGCTGCTTGGGCGCCCATGCTCATGGGCAGCCCATTAGCCATAGATCCGTGGGCAAATGAACCGATGATGCGCCGGTTTGGCCCTGCGTTGACGTACCGGGACGCATAAACCACCGGGGATCCCACATCTGGGATGAAAACGGCGTCCTCGTTGGCGCCTTCATCAATCAGTCGAGTCAAATACTGCGGGTGAATCGCGCGTTTGCCACGGGACGGGCCGGCCAGCTCGTCGAGCCGGGTGCGTGTTTTCTCGTAGTGGTCGCGCATCTTAGTTAGATGCCGGGATGACTTGGTTGGCGCCAAACGGGGAAGCAGTTCACGGATCGTATCTTTTGCTGTGCCCACCAGTGGTACATCAACCGGCACACGCTTGCCGATTTGTTCGCCGCGCCGATCAATTTGGATCACCGGAACGTCCGGATAAAACTGTCGGTAGGGTAGATCGGTACCGATCATTAACAGTGCATCAGCGTCGTACATGGCCCGGTAACCAGAGGCGAAACCCAGCAGCCCCGTTAATCCGACATCGTAGGGGTTGTTATATTCAACGTGTTCTTTACCCCGCAGCGCATGCACGACTGGCGCTTGGAGATGTTCTGCGATTTCAAGTAACTCGGTGTGTGCCCCGGCGACGCCGGCTCCGGCAAGGATCGTGACTTTCTTGGCATCATTCAATATCCGTGCGGCGTCATCAAGCTCTTCGATACCCGGTATGATTCGTGGGTTACTGGCGCGCACGACTTCTACCGGTGTGTGAGGCATCTCGGTGAGAAACATTGAGCCGCTAAGCACCAGAACAGCCACCCCACGTTGTTCTATAGCATTGCGCATGGCAATGGTCAGAACCCTGGGTAGTTGGCCCACATCGCTAACGTGTTCCACATATACGCTGCACTCCCGGAAAAGTTCCTGGGGATGGGTTTCTTGAAAGTAGCCGGTACCCACCTCATCGGAGGGGATGTGGGCGGCGATAGCCAGCACCGGTACCCGCGAGCGTTGGGCATCATAGAGCCCATTGATCAGGTGCAGGTTACCTGGTCCGCAACTTCCTGCTGCTACGGCCAGGTTGCCGGTGACTTCTGCTTCGGCTGCTGCGGCGAAGGCACCACCTTCTTCATGTCGAACATTCATCCATTCGATAGGCGAATCGTAGAGCGCATCGGTGAACCCGTTCAACGAGTCACCTGCAATTCCCCAAAC
>DEPX01000008.1:14906-19678 GCA_002358975.1 Micrococcaceae bacterium UBA3381
TAGAGTACGGCTGGGAGTGCCGTGACCGGCAGTACCCTTATTTTTCAAACTACAACAAAGCCGTTTGCCATGGAATGGGCCTACTTGGCGCACAGAGTTCTAAGGATCGTCGATATACTCCAATGTATGAAATCGTTATCTCTTTTCATCGTGCGACGGCTACGTCATGAACCGGTTTTGTAGAACGGTATTGAGCTGGTTTGCTGCTCCGCGTTTTAAAATGCGGGCAAATTATGCCAAGGTCCGACGCTTACAGCGCCGTCTTGCCACACTTGCGGTGCCACCTCCCAGTTTACGGTCCTGGCAAACCCTGAAAAATGATTCCGGATTTCCGGTGCCACTGCGCATTTTCCAGCCAAAGCAAAAAACCCGGGATGAAGTCTTGATATTTTTTCACGGTGGCGGCTGGGTGATTGGTGACGTGGTTAGCTACACCCCAGCATGTAACACCATGGCAGACCTCACCGGGTGCGTCGTGGTCTCTGTCGACTATCGTTTAGCACCGGAACATCCCTTTCCAGCCGGATTAGAGGATTGTTATCAGGTGACCCACCGGATTTTAGAACATCCGGACCTTGTCGGCGCTTCCAGTGCAGAAAAAATTGTATTATTCGGTGATTCTGCCGGCGGCAACCTTGCTGCAGGAGTGTCTTTACTCTTGCGCGAGCGTGGTCAACGTAAGGTGGCCGGACAAATTTTGTTCTATCCAATTACCCAATATGACCATAACCCGGAAACGTCACCGTATGATTCGGTGCGCCAGCACGGCCAAGATTACCGGCTTACCACGACTGAGGTGCAAGACTACCTGGAATTATATGTCCCCGACCCAGCACTGCGGCATGATCCCCTAGTCTCTCCATTAGCGGCCGAAGACTTATCAAATTTGCCGAATACGCTTTTAATAACCGCAGAACTGGACCTATTACGAGACGAAGGAGAAGCCTTCGGAGAGGCGCTGGCTGATGCAGGAAATACGGTGACAATCCATCGCATCAACAAGGCGTTGCATGGTTTCATGATGTTGCCAAGACGCTCTGGTGCCGTACAACAGGCCTATTCGATGGTTAATGATTTTCTTGGTCCGAGGACTATCGAATGACTCATCAAACTTGGGAACGGTTGGATAATGCTTCCAACATTTTTCTTGCTGCACGCACAGACGCAGATCCCAAAGTCTTCCGGATCACAGCAGAACTCGACCACGACATCGACCAAGCGATTCTGCAACAAGCGGTGGATGAGGTCTATGACCACTATCCGCTATACCATGCTGTGCTACGCCGCGGCGTGTTCTGGCATTATCTACAAGACAGCACATTGCGCCCCGAAGTAAACACAGAACAGTTACCTACTTGTGCACCGATTTACGAGTCCGGTCGGCGCACCCTGTTATTCCGCGTCACCCACTACCGGCAACGAATAAATTTAGAAGTATTCCACGCGCTGTCTGATGGTACAGGTGGATTATGGTTTCTCACCGATGTAATCGCAGCCTATTTACGTCGTCGAGATCCACGGCTGGCCGAAGCCATTACAACCAGCCAGCAGACGTCACTTGCACAAGAACTGACTCGTGATAGCTTCGCAGAATACTTTCGGCCCAAGCACTCCACCAAAAGGCGTGAACGGCCAACCTGGAAGACCAACATTGTTGAATCGGAACCACGCCAACAGCAGACAAGAAATAGGACATTTTTCAAAGGTGCCTACCGGATCAGAGGTACACGTACCCCGGATCACCGCACCCGGCTGATCGAACTAACCGTACCAGCAAAGCCAATCCTTTCGTTGGCTCACGCTGAAAGCGTCTCTCCTACGATCTATCTGACCGCAATGTTCTTTGAATCTCTCCGCACAGCCGCGCAGCCTATGGGGCAGAAAATGACGTACGGCGCCTCGATACCAGTTAATCTTCGACAGTTCTTTCCGTCTACTTCCGCGAGAAATTTCTTTGCCACGGTCCGCATCGAGCACACCTATGGTAAAGGTGACGATGATCTGGGTTGCATCGCACGTCGTCTAGAACAACAATTTCGCAACAAAGCCACGCCAAATGCGTTAGAGAGGAAGCTGCGTCGATTCAGTAGGTTTGAACGTATGGTGGCCGTGCGAGTGGTGCCTCGCCAAGTCAAAGATGTCTTATTGCGGTGGATCAACTGGGGCAATAACCGCGGTCTTACTGTGGCTGTGTCCAATCTAGGGCGAGTTACACTGCCTGAACCAATTGAACCTTTCGTACAGCGAATGGCCTTTCATGTCACAGCAGTACGACCGCAATTCTGTGTCATGACCCATGCCGGAATGATGACCATTAGCTTCACTTCGCCTTATGTCGAGACCGACCATGTCCGCCAGTTTGCCCGTCGCCTTACGAGTCTTGGTGTTCCGGTTTCGGTCGCCGCACCCCCAGTCACCGAAGAACAACTTGCCTCAGTGGATGACCCCAGAAATGACTAAGAACAAACACGCCACCAGAACGTGTCCTTCCTGTTCAATCCACATCGAAGGCGACTGGGTTCAATGCCCGTTATGTAGCACTACCCTGACAGGACCGACCACGGCCAGCCCTTTTCCTGCGGTACCGCTATCGTTCTCCCGCAAGAAGGTCTTTCAAACGCTGGTGTGGACATCATTCTTGTTGATATTTGCCTCGCTAATAGTCCAACTATTCTTTACACAAAAAGATCCGCAACTCGGCATCTGGCGAATTATCTGGCTGGGTTTGGCCACGATGTGGCTAGTTGTACTTATGGCCATCAGAAAGCGACATAACGTGGCCAAAGGTACCGTATATCTTGTGGCGATCATTGGGTTGCTATGCACGTATTGGGATTATTTGACCGGTTGGCACGGTTGGTCATTGACCTATGTGGTGCCTATCGTTTGCGGTGCAGCAATCATTGCCGTACTCATCTCTGTGCGAGTGATGCACATGCCGGTTGGCGATCATATCGTATACAGCGGGCTGACCGCACTGATGGGAACCATCCCCGTCGTCTTTTGGCTGCTCAATTGGGTATATGAGCCATTACCCTCAACGATCTGCGGGGTATTGAGCGTGGTGACGTTGGTGTTGTTACAGCTGTCCAGGGGTTCCTATGTCCGCCACGAATTGGCCAAGCGGCTCCACCTTTGAACAATGAGTTCGGCGTTATCCCACCATTGACCCTAGGGTGACAACACACAAGAATCGAAGGAACACAAATTTCGTCAGAGGAGTGTTGTCAGTATGAAAATCTTCAGTTTCGGTCGCATGGTTACGCTAGGTATTGGTGTCGCCATCGGTTATTACCTCGGCAATCGTGAAGGCAGAGCCCAGGCTGAAGAAGCCGCTCGTCAAGCACAGCGCACCGTGCAAGAATTCTTGAACGATCCCAAGACCCAACAGCGCATCCACGAAACCGCCAGCACGGTGACTGACACCATCAAAGAAAAGTCTCCCGCGCTAGGTGGAGTAGCAGAAAAAGCCGCTGACCTGCTCGACAAAACGACCGGTTACGACTCCGATGAAACGCTGGGGCATTCCAATAGCCCAACTGCCGACCCCGAAAATGACAAAGCCGGTCACAAAACGGTGAACGCTAATGGCGACGTCATAAGTGACCCCTCAGATTCCCTTGAAGATGAAGGTGGCACAACCGCCACACGCTGACCAGCCCACCACTGCTCACACAAGCCCAAGCGAGACCGTCGTTTGGGCTTGTCGCGTTCCAGGCAGCAGCTGTACCCGTTCGATTCGTTAGACTATGAACGTGGAACCCATGTTGCGCCTGCTTGAGACCGCACTCTGGCGAAGTCGTGCCATTTCCGGCCAGCGGGTCAAAACGCTATTTTGGGCCCTGGCCGATGCCGGTCCACGAGGGTTATCGAATGCAGCACTGATTGAGGCCATCTGGAGCGACACACATCCCACCCATCCTGCTAAAGCCTTACAGCTTGTCGTGTCGAGAGCACGAAACCAGACCTCTGCTGAAACTATTGAGCGCACCGAATACGGTTACAGACTGGCGCTTGCTGAAACTGACGTCGATATGTGGCTGCTGCCCAAATTGGTTGCTGAGGCCAAGACAGCCCTGGAAGCCGAGGATTTTTCAAACGCTGTCGAGGTAGCAAACCAGGCATTAACTTTGGCGGATGATCAGCAAGCACGCCGTGTTCTAGGCCTGGGGTTATTTCGCCAAGGCAAGCATCAACAGGCCTTACCCGCTTTGAGCGCCGCCTTGGAATCGACACCATACGATGAGGCTCTGGCCGCTGAATATTTGCGTTGTCTAGCAGCAACACAGGGCACAGCGGCAGCCCTAGATCAATACGCTACTATCTACGAAAGCTTACGAGATTCGCTAGGGTCGACTCCTGGCCCCCAACTGGCTGGCGTGCATCGACAACTTCTTGCCATCGATCAGCCGGTACGTTCTGGCCTGCGGTTTTCTGCCACAAGTTTAGTTGGACGCAACGATGATATAACCAACATCACCCAGCAATTGGCCTCGGCACGGCTAGTGTCCATCGTTGGCGCCGGTGGACTTGGAAAAACTCGCTTGGCCCAAGAAGTTGCCCAGACTATTTCAGATGCCCATGTCCACGTGGTCGAATTGGCCGCCATCCGACAAGCTGAAGACGTCATCGTCGCCGTGGCTGAGGCACTACAAGTGTCAGAGCCGGCTTCCCGCAAGGACCGTCATGTGCACTACCGAAACCTTCGGTCACGGCTGCTTGCACAACTGGCTTCAGGACCCCACATCATTTTGCTCGATAATTGCGAACAC
>DEPX01000127.1:0-137 GCA_002358975.1 Micrococcaceae bacterium UBA3381
GATAAATACGATAACTGGCAACGCCCTTGCTATGACGTCAAAGCTCTGACTCGTCAGTATGAACTCATGACCCGACTATCCAAGTACGTAACGGAACTGGGCTGGGACAACTACGCTGTCGACCACGAAGACGGCAA
>DEPX01000127.1:153-13164 GCA_002358975.1 Micrococcaceae bacterium UBA3381
CAATTTGAAATTAACGTAACTTTCGCAGACGCTTTAGAAACTGCAGACCGGGCGATCTTCTTCCGCTACATGGTTGATTCCTTGGCTGAAGAATATGGCATGATTGCCACCTTCATGCCCAAGCCGTTTACTGACAACACGGGCAACGGCTTCCACTACACCATGAGCCTATGGGACAAGGACACAGACGAAAATCTCTTCCTCGACGAGGATGACCCACGTGGCCTGGACCTTTCCGAACTGGGCTACCAGTTTTCGGCAGGTATCTTGGAACATGCCCGTGGCTACATGGCCATGGTTGCTCCAACGGTTAACTCCTATAAACGCCTCAAAGCAGGAACCGAACTCATCCGTACATGGGTCCCTGTTGCTATCACCTATGGCGGCAACAACCGAACCCAGATGCTCCGTATAGCCCGCTCGGGGGCCATCGAAGATCGCACTCCAGACTTTGCGGGTAGCCCATACCTAGGCTTTTCTGCCGCGTTGGCCGCCGGCATGGATGGAGTCAACCGCAAACTTGACCCAGGCGAACCCAACGATATGGACCTCTACATCGCACCTAGTCAAGAAATTGAACGCCGTGGCATTCGTATGTTGCCCCACTCGCTTATGGAATCTGTTCACTACCTATGCCAAGATGACGTCCTGCGCGAAGCACTCGGCCAGGTTCCAGTTGATGGCCCCTACGGTGAGCCATCAGATAATACCGAAGACTTTGTCGATTACTACGCACGCATAAAACGCGCTGAATACCACGAAGTAACCGATGAGGTCACCTCACACGAAATCGATCGTTACCTGCGCTTCCCATAAGTCGCGCAGGGGAATAAGTGGTTAGAAGATAGGGAAGTGACCCAGTGAATTTAGCCTCCGAAGCCATAATAAATGTGCAAACCGTAGTAGCCGCGGTGAGCGAACAAACAGGCGAACTTTTTCAGTTCCATCGCGGCCAAGATGTGTTCTTTATGTTGATGCTTGTTGCGTTCCTCATGATGTTCATTAGGAGGTACGAATGGGGAGTAGCATTAGCTACCTTATTGGTCTTTGCTACCTCATTTCCGCTGTACATCTTGGCACGCACCGAAATATTTGGTGATGCCATCGATATTGACATGGTTATCAGCGGTGCTTTTGCTGCCATCACCTTAGTGATCGCCATAGGGGTGTTCCTGGGTCATATTTCCACCATCTCCTACCTGGTTGTTGGCGTCCTTTTCGTCCCGTCCTATATGTTCTTGGAGTGGTTCCTCTTCGAGTTCCTTGACGGCGCGCTAGACGCCGGCGGCTCCATCTTGGTGCACATGTTTGCAGCCTATTGGGGCTTTGGCGTAATTCTCGGGTTGCGAAACAAGGCGGTCAACGACGAACCGGATAATACCAGTGTGCATTCGGTGTCGTTTGTGTGGCTTGCATCTATGTTGCTGATGGTCTTGTGGCCGTCCTTTGTGACAGCGTTGCTACCACCCGAAGATGTAATTGGTGGGATGGTCAATACGTACTTGGCTATGGTGGCTTCTATTGTTGCCACCTACGTGATACTTTGGGCACTGAAACGCACTATCGATCCATTGATCTTCACCTACGCTATCCTCGCAGGCGGCGTGGCGATTGGGGCCAGTGTAGACTTTGCAAGCCCGCTACAATCATGGATCATCGGATTGATCAGCGGCGCGGTGTCCGCATTCTGTTTCCTTTACCTCGACGACTGGTTGATGAAGAAAACAGGTGTGCGGGACACTATGGGCGTGCACAACCTGCACGGTGTGCCAGGAATCGTTGGCGGATTGGCGCCACTGGTTTTGGGCTTCACCGGAGGAACGCAAGCCTTAGCCGTGGTCGGTACTTTGGTGATCGCGTTGGTATTGGGTGCTGTGACAGGACTGATTTTGAGGATCATGCCCAAGCCAACCGTTATGCTGGACGACGCTGAAGCGTTTCCGGCCGAAGAGATGCGAGCCACTGATCCTGCCTAGCGCAGCCATAATTTGATAAGAAAACTTTAAGACATTAGGAGGTCCTTCCATGTGTGGAATCGCTGGAATCCACCTGCGCGACGAGTCGCTCGTACCGCAGCTAGGTACATTCATGCATGAGATGGTCGAAGGGATTGTTGTCCGTGGTCCAGACTCAGCTGGTCTGGCACTGTACGGCGATCACGACCGGTTGCCCAAAGATTACTCATCTGCATCATTACTTGACGCGCCAGATGACATTAAAGACCGCGTGAGCCAGAAACTGCCTGATGCCGATGTGACCGTCGAAGAATTCGCTGAAACGACCTTCATCCGGGCGAAAGTTAAAAGCCAAGAATTGGCCAAAGTGGTACGTGAGGTCGCTCCGGACGCAATGGTTATCGGCACCGGTGATGACAGCGTGGTGTACAAAGGTGTCGGTAACCCAAAGGACCTCAGGGAAACCTACCGTCTAGCAGATGCCACCGGATGGCAGGGTGTTATCCACACACGTCTCGCTACCGAATCTGCCGTTGACGCAGAGGGCGCACACCCATACTCGGTGGGTAACGGCCTGTCCTTGGTTCACAACGGGTCATTCGCAAACTACGCTACCGTCCGCCGCGACCTCGAAGATAAAGGCATCGAATTCGACTCGGATAATGACACCGAGGTTGCAGCTCGTTACATTGCCTACCAAATGGAAGAAGAAGGCGACGACCTGGACACCGCACTGAAAAAAGTCAGCGGTGCTCTGGACGGGTTCTTCACCCTGCTGGTAACCACCGAAGATGGTTTCGCTGTGGCCCGTGACGAGTTCGCGACCAAACCAGTGATCATCGCAGAACACCCACAATGGGTTGCGATGGCCTCTGAATTCCAAGCAATTGCCCACCTGCCGGGCATCGAAGATGCTGAAATTTTCGAACCAGAGCCAGGGAAGGTCATTACATGGAATCGCTAACTGACACCACCGTAGAGATTGACCTGAACGAAAAAACCGTTCGCGAGCTAAACACGGAACTGCACGCTCCAACAGCGAAAAGTTATAAGGTTTCCAACCCTCACGGTGTGCATTCGGTGGCCACAGGGATCAACCACGACATCGATGTGGAAATCGACGGGGACGTCGGATACTTCTGCGCCGGGATGCATCAAAAAGGCAATGTCACTGTTAGCGGTATGGCCGGACCGGGTGTTGCCGAGAATATGATGTCCGGCAAGGTCCATATTAAAGGTCATGCTTCTCAATCGGCTGCAGCAACCGCCCACGGTGGTCTGCTAGTAGTTGAAGGGAACGCCTCTACACGGTGTGGCATTTCACTCAAGGGCGGCGACATCGTCGTCAAAGGCAATATCGGTGCATTGAGCGCCTTTATGGCCCAAGCCGGTCGCATCGTGGTCTGCGGTGATGCCGGACATGCGCTTGGCGATTCGATTTTCGAAGCACGCCTCTACGTGCGCGGTGAAGTGAAATCTCTGGGTGCCGATTGCATCGCCAAAGATATGCGAGACGAACATCGTCAAGAGTTGGTACAGCTGCTAAAAGACGCTGGCATGGAAGACGAAGCCAACGACGAAAGCTACATTAACTCGTTCACCCGCTACGGATCCGCACGTACCCTGTACCACTTCAACTCTGGAGAGTAAATGAGAAGTCCTGAAGATCGTGGACTCCGCGAGTCCGCTATTTTTGATAAAGCGTCCATTGCTGCAATCCAGCACGCAGCCGAAACCGGCGTTTACGATATTCGCGGGTGGGGTGCAAAACGCGCCGTTCCACACTTCGATGACCTGCTATTTCTCGGATCAGCTATTTCGCGGTACCCGATGGAAGGGTACCGTGAACGCTGCGATACCGATGTCACCTTAGGCGCCACGAACGCATCTAAGCCCATGCACCTGGACATTCCCGTCACCGTTGCGGGAATGAGCTTCGGCGCGCTTTCGGCGCAGGCCAAAGAGGCTCTGGGCCGAGGTGCTTCGGCTATGGGGACTTCCACAACTACCGGTGATGGCGGGATGACCGAGGAAGAACGTGGTCACTCTGACAAGCTGGTCTACCAGTTGCTGCCCTCTCGTTACGGCATGAATCCGGACCACTTGCGTGCTGCTGACGCAATCGAGGTTGTGGTCAGTCAGGGAGCGAAACCGGGCGGTAGCGGCATGCTGCTGGGACAAAAGATTTCCTCACGGGTAGCAGAAATGCGGACCCTACCAGAAGGCATCGACCAGCGAAGTGCTTGCCGTCACCCAGACTGGACCGGACCGGACGATCTGACCTTAAAGATCGAAGAGCTCCGTGAAATCACGGACTGGGAAAAACCAATCCACGTGAAAGTGGCTGCAACCCGGCCCTACTATGACACCAAACTGGCTGTTGCAGCCGGTGCTGATGTGGTTGTGCTGGACGGTATGCAGGGCGGAACCGCCGCGACCCAGGAAGTCTTCATCGAACACGTAGGTATTCCTACCCTGGCTGCCATTGGCCCTGCGGTACAGGCCCTGAAAGAAATGGGTGTGCACCGCAAGGTAAAACTTATCGTTTCCGGCGGCATCCGTACCGGTGCAGACGTGGCTAAAGCCCTTGCACTAGGAGCAGACGCTACGGCAATTGGTACCGCAGCCCTGATCGCGCTGGGTGACAACGACCCACGTTGGGCCGAAGAATACGAGAAAATCGGTTCAGCAGCAGGTTACTACGATGATTTCCAAGCCGGTCAAGACCCGGCCGGTATCACCACTCAGGATCCAAAACTCTCTGCACGTTTGGATCCGGTAGCTGCAGGCAAACGCTTAGCAAACTACCTGCAGGTGCTGACCCTAGAAGCACAAACCATTGCACGGGCCTGTGGTAAGTCACACGTTACTCACCTGGAGCCAGAAGACATGGTGGCATTGACCATCGAATCTGCGGCCATGACCGGCCTACCATTGGCCGGAACCGAATGGGTTCCAGGACGCAACGGAGGCCTGTAAACCAGACTATCCAATGCGATGATAGCCAACGCTATATAGCGCAAAAAGTAATGCCGCCCGGAGCACCGGGCGGCATTACTTATTACAAAAGACTTGACTACTACGTACCACAAAACGTTTTGAAGTTTTGAGAAAAAGCCAGCGGGGTTGGCTGCTCCAGTTGGGCATAGGCCGAATTGCGCTGGTACGGGGCCGTTACAGCAGCCAGCAGTGTGCGGAAAGCCGTGAAATCATTATGGCCAACAGCATCATCAATTGCTTGTTCCACCAGGTGGTTGCGAGGAACATACACCGGGTTATGTGCCGCCACCTGCTCAGCGTTGGGCTGCTGTGCTAACCAATCGGTATACCACTGGGACAACTCGTGTGAGACATCATAGGGGACCTGACCTGAGCGTGCGGTCCGTTCCAAACTGGCAAAAAACGTAGTGAAATCGCTATTATTCGCCGCCAGATGTTCCAAAAGTTTCGGCCCCAGTGTTGCGGCGTCATCAGAAGACACTCCTAAACGCTGTGCGAAGCCGTCGGTCCAGGCAGCGGAATAGGTGGTCCTGAAGTTGACTACCGTCTCGGTTGCTTTCTGGACCGCGTCGTCCTGACTCATCAGCTGCTCGTCGGCGGGCTGCATGATAGCCGGAAGCAGGGATTCAGCAAAGCGTGCCAGATTCCACTCAGCAATAACCGGTTGATTACCGTAGGCGTACCTGCCGGCAAAGTCTATTGAAGAAAATACTGCGCCCGGATCGAACGCATCCAAAAAAGCCACCGGACCGAAATCAATTGAGTGCCCGGCGATCGTCATGTTGTCGGTATTCATTACCCCATGGATTAGCCCGGCGTGCATCCACTGGGCCAACAGCTGTGCTTGACGATCCACCACGTGTTGGAGCAACCCCAGGGCAGGGTTCTCAGGTTCTACACCCGGGTAGTGCCGCTGCAGGCTATATGAGGTCAGGCGTTGTAACAGTTCCATGTTCTTTTGGGCCCGGGCGTATTGAAACGTCCCGACCCGAATATGTGACGGGCCGGTACGGATCAGCACAGCGCCGGGCTGCTCGGTATCGCGTAAGACACTATTGCCGGTGGTCAATACCGCCAAGGCTCTAGAGGTCGGGATACCCAAGGCGTGCACGGCCTCGGAAATCAGATACTCGCGCAGCATGGGCCCAAGAGCCGCCAGACCGTCGGAACCCGGCCGCGAAAACGGTGTGGGCCCGGAACCTTTGAGATGGATATCTACCAGAGCGTCATTGACCGTTAGCTCACCGGTCAAAATGGCCCGCCCATCACCCAAAAGCGGTGCATAGGCACCAAACTGGTGACCGGCATACGCCTGCGCAACAGGCGTGATGGTATCCGGTAGCTGGTGGCCGAGCAGAAAATTGATGCCCTCTGTTGTGGTGAGCCATTCGGAATCTAAACCGAGTTCATCTGCCAGCTGCTCGTTGAGGACCACGATATGTGGGTCCGGTGTTGGAGCAGGTGTGGCCTGTCGGACGAGTTCGGGGAAGGTATGTGCATAGTGTGCACTGAGGTCTGGCAGAGACATATCCGCTCCTTCAAGACGATAGTGGTCTTCAGGATAACCAGTCACCAGGGCTTCACGTAAGAGAATGTGTCAGCGGTGAACACATGACCACGTTTCCTGACACTGCCCGGTTCACTTAAAAACGGCTAATAGCTCGTCTACTTGCGTGTTCGTGGTTGACCACGAACACACCAGCCGGATAATGGGTAACCCGTCAAGGCTATGCCCCCACAGGTGAGCCACGTAGTGTTCACGAAGGCGTACCAACATATCTTCGGGTATAGCGGCTAACACTATGTTGGCTTGGGGCGGTTGTACTTGCACTCCGGCAAGCTTGGCTAAGCCATCTGCTAGCCGGCTAGCAGCCGCATTGGCGTTGGTTGCGTTGCGGTGCCATAACGATGAGCCAAACATCGTCTCCAGCTGAGCCGATAAAAATTGTGTTTTAGAGGCTAACTGAGTGGAATACTTAATAATCGGTGCAAGCACGTCGTCTGGGATGCGATTAGATAAAACAACTACCGCTTCAGCACCCAGCGCACCATTTTTTGTGGCTCCCAGCGAGACAATATCCACGCCTAGCGCGGTCGTGGCTCCATGCAGATCTAACCCCAGTGCCGCGGCAGCCTGTGCCAGACGCGCGCCATCCATATGCAGGGCTAACCCAGCCTCGTGCACCGCATTGCACATAGCGGTCAGTTCTTCTGGGGAATAGACCGTGCCCATTTCGGTGACTTGGGAGATGGTTACCGCGGTGGGTTGGACGGCCTGCGCGTTGCCGCTATCTGTGGCCATGACCTTGGCGATACTTGTTGGATCAAGTTTGCCGTCACGATGCGGTTGGGGTTTCAAGCTGATGCCAGCTCGTACCGGTGCTGATGACTCAGAGGTATAAACATGGGCGGTATCGGTACAGATGACCGAGCTGTGCGGGTGACTTACCGCTTGCAGTGCGACCATATTGGCACCGGTTCCGTTGAATACCGGAAACCCATACGCCCCGGACCCAAAAAGTTCATCGATGAGGTCATGGAAATTATCGGTGATGGCGTCCCCACCGTACGGTGTCGCATCATTATTCGCTGCGATAATGGCGTCTATGATTTCCGGGTGGGCGCCGGAAACATTATCGGAGGCAAAATGTGGATCCGTGCCGGGCAACTGGAAACGTCGTGAATTGCGCATACTATTATTGTCCCGCGTGATACGCCCAATTGCCAGTTTTTAGGCGTGATCCAGGACAGCCATGGTGCAACGAGAAATACATACCAACTTGTCGTGTTGATTATGTATGCGGATATCCCAGACCTGCGAGCGTCGTCCACGTGATACCGGGGTGGCTCGCGCAGTAATGATGTCACCTTGAAGCCCCGGACGAATATGGTTGGCATTAATTTCCTGGCCCACCACGTACTGCTGTGACATGTCAACGGTCAGTGCGGCACCGATAGAGCAAACTGATTCGGCCAGTACTACCGAAACTCCGCCGTGCAAAATACCGGCGGGTTGCAGTACGCGTTCATCTACGGACAGGGTGGCTTCCAAGAAGTCTTCACCGAGGTGGCTGATCTGGATGCCTAAGACCTCTCCGACGGTACCGTCATTGAGCTGTGCGATATCTTCTAGGGTTGGCGCACCAAACCAAATACTCATGTCACTTTTCCTTCAACGCTATAGGCTCGAGCAGTAATGCAAACAGTGCTCAGCTTACCGCTTGGCAGACAAAACCGTCAGTTGGTGGTTGCCAGAGACAATACGAGGTGTTTAACCTGTGTGACATGGAATTTTCACGACGTAACCTTCTTGCCATAGGTGCCGCATCCGTAACGGCAGCCGGNNTGCGAGCCTCTTGCTTGCACCCGGTGCCAGCGCAGAGCAACTGGAGACGCCCGAACAACCGTTGGGCCACGGTACTGCTTATGATCAGCAGGCAAAGCAGCAGAACCCGGATAATAAACTGGGCTGCCCCCTTGGAAAGGGGATATAAGTGATGCAACCGATCTGGAAAGATACGGAAAATTACACTGCTGGTCGTGACGGTACCACCGTTGACCGCATCGTCATCCATTACATTGTTGGCACCTTAGCTGCCGCGGATGTGACCTTCGCTAGTTCTTCCTCGGGGGTTAGCGCACACTATGGCATTGGCGAAGGCGCGCTACACCAATATGTGAGTGAACAAAATACCGCTTGGCATGCCGGCGACTTTCCGATGAATCAGCGCAGCATTGGGATCGAGCATTCAGCCGATCCCAATCGTGCGCCGTCGTCGTCGACCTACAATACGTCGATCGAGTTGTGCGCCAAGATTTGTAAGACCTATGGTTTGAATCCGCAAACTCAGATCATTCCCCACAGTTCTGTGGTGTCAACTGCTTGCCCCGGTACCGTGGATTTGCAGCGGATCCGGGATGGTGTCAGTGCCAAACTGTAAGCCGGCCTAATAGCTGGTGGTTTCAGTTTGGGTGCTCGTCCACCGGGCAGCCAACTGCTCGGTGGCTCGCGCCAACAGCGCGACATCTGCGGCGACATTGACAAAATCCGCGCCGGCTTCGACGTAATCGGCAGCTTGTTCTGGGTTGAATGCGTTGACGCCAGCAATTTTGCCAGCTGCTTTGGCTTTGCTAATGACTGATTTTGCGGCACCTACGACGTCGGGGTGGTTCTGCTGACCCAAATAGCCCATGGACGCTGATAAATCTGATGGCCCAATAAAGACCCCGTCAATACCATCGACGTCAAGAATATCGTCGATGTGTTCTAGTGCTTCAGCGGTCTCGATCTGGATGATCAAGGTGATGGTGTCCCGGGCCGTGGTCAGGTAGTTCGCATAGCGGCCCCAGGCACCCGAACGGGCCAGGGCAGAACCAATACCGCGCACGCCCTGTGGCGGATAAGCCACCGCGGCCGCTGCCTTGCGGGCGTCGTCGGGGGTAAAAATCATCGGCACAACAAGTGACTGGGCGCCAAGGTCCAAGAACTGTTTGATGACGTGGGTGTCGTTTTCTGGTACTCGAACCACGGGGACGGAATCGTATCCGGCGATGGCACGCAGTTGATTTTGTACTGATTCGAGGCTCATCGGGGAGTGTTCGGCGTCGATGAGCAGGTAGTCCATTCCTGCACCGGCAACAATTTCTGCGATGCCAGCGTCACCGGAAGACAAGAACATGCCGGCTGCTGCACGATTACGGGTGGTTTTGGCCTGTTCAGTAAAGAGTGTTTTCAATGATGGGCGCGGTGCAAGAGCCATGGTGGAATCCTTTCGGGTCAAGTTATTCGAAGTGAACGGAGATGGTGCCAAGTGGGCCGAAATCGGCAAATACGGTATCGCCCTGGTACACCCACATATAGCGTGTGAAGGATCCGGCCAGAATGATTTCGCCGGCTTCTAGATAGTCATCGTGGCCGGCCAGTCGATTTGCTAACCAGTGCACACCGTTTGCCGGGTGACCTAAAATGCCCGCTGATAGACCGGTTTCCATGATTTCTTGGTTGCGCCATAGTGCGCCCCCAACCCATCGCAGATCAATATCGTCGGGTTTAACCGGGCTGCCTCCCAGTACCATGGCACCTAGTGCTGCGTTATCCGAGATGGTATCGATGATGGTGCGACCTTCCATCTCGATATGTGCGTCCAGTACCTCGAGTGCCGGAGTGACATATTCGGTGGCACGCAGGACATCGAAGATATTCACATTTGGTCCGCGCAAGTCTTCTTTGAGCACGAAAGCTAGCTCGATTTCGATACGCGGATGAGTGTATTTTTGCCATTCGAAAACGTGACCGGATTCAAATACCTGGTCATCAAATATGACCCCGTAATCCGGTTCATCAATACCGGTAGCAGCCTGCATGGCCTTGGATGTCAGCCCAATCTTACGACCGGCTTTGCTGCGGCCTGTTTCGATTTGCCGGTTCGCCCAAATTTTTTGGATGGCATATGAATCTTCGATCACCATGTTTGGGTAGCGTTTGGTCAGTAATGGTACCGGTGTGCGGTCCAGATTGGCCTGGTGCAGTTCATTAGCGATCTTGACGTGAGTTTCGTGGTCTAACATCGGACTCCTTTGGTAGAAAAGCCTCACTTAATCGTATACGAAACTGTAGGGTGATTTGTGGGCTGGGTCGTGGTGGTGAGTGGGGCCTATCGGCCGGTGACTTTCCGCAGGCTGCCATCAACCCGCTGGGTCCAACCGCGCGCGTCTAAATGCTCCAGCAGTGGGATTAGTGTGCGACGTGTAGTATTCAACGCCCGGCGTGCATCGGCGGCAGCAAACGGTTGCGGCAGTTGGATGATATACCGCATGGCCAGTGCCGGTGTTTTAGGTCCTAAGACGATGTTGTCGGGTAAACGTAATAGTCGCTGTTGCTCCGCGGCTGCGGCCAGTTCTTTATCACCTAGCCCCAAATCGGCGAGTTCCTCGCTCGTGGGTGCTTTAAATGGTTCCTTAGCGAACCGGGCTTCTAACTGTGCTACCGCTGTCTCAGCAGAGCCGAGGGAGGGTTTAAGTTCTGGGTCGGAGATTTTGCCACCGTATTGCACCAGCGCTGCCTGGGACACCACAAGCGACAGTAAATCCCGGTCGGTAAGAGCTAATATGTGGGTGGCAGCCTGTTCAGTGATACCTCCGGCACTTGGATCGGCGGCATACTGTTGGGCCACGGCATCTTTTAGCTGTGCTGCCCAGCCCGTCAGGCTCTGCCGGTCAATAAACCACTGATCGTGGGCGAAGATGCTGTCGGGCAGTGGGTCGGGCACCGGGATTCCCATTGCTGACACGGTGGCCGTTTTCATGGCGCCACGCCGTCGAACATCCACGGCCAAATGATTAGCCTCAGTTAGGGCGGCCAGGGTTTCAGCACGTCGCTTGGCGGCACCACGACGACGTAAAGCTGGCGGGTCTACATCAATAACGGTTGCTCCACCGGTAATTAAGTGCTGGCCGGTGCCACGCAGCACGAAGCGATCGCCAATATGTAGCGGCAGCGTACGATCCAACGTTAACCGCGCGAAATTCGGGCCCAAAGGACGACAGTGCGCATACACTGTGGCTGTACCAATATGCACCGAAAACTGTTGGGCCATGGTGGTGAAGTCCACCTCGTCGGTGCCTGCCACATCGATAACGCCGGTGCTAAACCATGCTCCGGGTGTGACCAGAACATCGCCGCGAGACACGTCCTCGACTGTTACGCCCCGCAGGTTAACCGCCGCCCGAGTCACCGGGGTCAGCTGTTCAGCGGCTTTGTCATGGCTTTGCAAATTGCGGATCGACACGCGCCGAGGTCGGGAACCAGCCAACTCCAATTCATCATTGAGCTCTAGCGTCCCGGCCGATAAGGTTCCGGTGGCTACGGTCCCGGCACCTTTGACGGCAAAAGCACGGTCGACCCAGTATCTGATCGGCTGGGAGGTATCGGCGGGCGCGACGTCGTCTAAGACAATATCTAAAACGTCGCGGAGCTCATCGAGTCCGGTCCCATCAACGGCCGACACCGCAACCATTGGCGCATCGGCTAGCCCGGTATCGGCTAATTGTTCACGTATCTCGGCGCTAACAATATCAATAGTATCTGGGGCCAAATCGATCCGGGAGATGACGATAACCCCGGTGTCGATGCCCAGAGCTTTGATGGCATCAAGATGTTCGGTGGTCTGTGCTTGCCAGCCTGCATCAGCGGCAACGACCAGACAAATAATCGGTGCAGGACCAAGCCCGGCCAACATGTTGCCGACGAATCGTTCGTGGCCGGGAACATCAACAAATGACACCGAACGTCCCGAGGGGAGAGGGAATTCGGCAAATCCCAGATCAATGGTTAACCCGCGCTCGCGTTCTGCCGCCCAACGGTCGGTTATTGTCCCGGTCAGAGCCCGAACCAGCGCGGATTTGCCATGGTCGACGTGCCCGGCGGTGGCAATGACGAATTGTTCGGTCACCCTGCAACCTCCGCGGCAATGGTTTGCAGACGTTTTAGGACATGCTCGTCGTCGGCTTCGGGCACACACCGCAGATCCACCAAACAGTGTCCCTCGGCGACGCGCGGCAAAATTGCTGGCCGACCGGTACGTAGCGGGAAGGCGAAAATCTCGGGTAATTGGATGGCCCAACCTGCAAGTGGCACGCCGGCCCCACCGCCGCCACCGACACGTCCCTCGTGCGGAACAACGTTGGCTCCTAGTGCATCGGCGACCCGACGACTGCGTTCGTATAACTTGCCAGTATCGGTGTGCAGGGCATCGTGCACCGGTGTGGATGGTCCGTTGAGTGTGGCTTCTAGAGCGGCCAGAGTAAATTTATCAGCACGAAACGCCCTGGCCAGGGGATGGTTGGCGAGTTTGGCTAACACCGTTTTGGTGCCTAGCAGCAGCCCGGCCTGGGGGCCACCGAGTAATTTGTCGCCACTGGCAAGCACGATGTCAGCACCGTCGTGCAAGGCTGCGGTAATAGTTGGTTCATCTGGCAGCATTGGGTCGGCGTCGAAAAGCCCAGAGCCAACGTCAACGATTAACGGTAGGTCATATTCGGCTGCCAGGGCGGCTAG
>DEPX01000127.1:13169-23412 GCA_002358975.1 Micrococcaceae bacterium UBA3381
CAGCTGCCAGGGTGGCCAGCTGCTTGGTTGGAACTGTGGCGTTAAACCCGCCGATCCAATAATTTGACGGGTGCACTTTGAGGATCGCGCCGGTATTTTCGGTAATGGCCTTACGATAGTCGCCAAGACTCGTGCGATTAGTGGTACCGACTTCAGTCAGCTGGACTCCGGTGGAGACAATTAGGTCAGGTAGTCGGAATCCGGCACCAATTTCTACCAATTCTCCGCGACTGATGAGTAGCTGGGGTGCTCCGGTAGCGACACACAACGCTGTGGTGGCAAGCGATAGGGCAGCGGCACCATTATTGACGACTAAAGCGTCTTCGGCGTTGCCGGCTTTGGCCAGTAGCGCGGCTTTGGCCCAGGCCCCGCGTTTGGAACGTTTCCCGTCGGTCAGATCAAGCTCAAGATCAACATAGCCGGCGGCGGCAATCAGACTGTCACGGGCTGCTTGGGATAGTGGGGCACGCCCCAAATTCGTATGAATAATTACCCCGGTGGCGTTGAGTACCGGTGATAGTTCCGTGGTGACCGCAGATTGCACTTGAGTGATAACTTCAGCGACGACACTGTTGGGCGCTATTTGGCCTGATCGGGCGTTATCTTGCACTCGGTGGATGATTTGGCGGATCTTATGTGGTGCCAGATGATCTTTGGCACTGACTACTTCCTCGATGGCTAACAGTCGGTCGGTCGAAGGGATTGACCGGCGCGGATCTGAACTCACCGAAGGTCCTTTCGTCGCGAAGTTGGCGGAGGCGGACGGGAATCGAACCCGCCAGACCAAGCTACTTGGTCTCGTCGGTTTTGAAGACCGCGGGGACCACCAGGAACCCTGACGCCTCCAAAAAATCAAACTATCATGTTTGCCAGTGGTCAGCACGCTCAAATGAGCTCTATCGCAGCTGGTGCCGCCTTCCTATACTGGGAGACATGTCTGAGATGTTGAAACAGGAAGCTGTCCCACGGTTAACGAGCACTGCCAGCGGTGGCGGGTGTGCTTGCAAGATCCCACCGGGCGAGCTTGAAGACGCGGTTTCGAAGCTTGCCGGTCAGGATTATGACCATGTTCTGGTGGGTATTGATGATGGCGACGACGCCGCTGCTGTGCGACTCGATGGCCAGATTGCCATTTTGTCGACGGCGGATTTCTTTACCCCGGTGGTCGATTCAGCTTACGACTGGGGCCGGATCGCTGCGGCGAATGCCCTCAGTGATATTTATGCGATGGGCGGTAGCCCGATTGTGGCGATTAATCTGATGGGCTGGCCGCGTGGCGTATTGCCTGCCGAGATGATGTCTGAGGTGCTAGCCGGAGGCTTAGCGGTTGGGCGTGAGGCTGGTTGCCCGGTCATCGGCGGGCATACCGTGGATGACCCAGAACCCAAATACGGTATGGCAGTCACCGGAACTGCTGAGATCGATAAGTTATTCCGCAACGATGCTGCCCAGGCCGGCCTACCGTTGACCTTGACCAAGCCGATTGGGTTGGGACTGCTTAATAACCGGCATAAGGCAACCGGCGACGTATTTGAAGCTGCCATTGAAGTGATGACGACACTCAATAAAGCAGCTGCCGAACAGGCCGTAATCGCGGGGGTCCAGGCTGCTACGGATGTGACTGGTTTTGGACTGCTGGGGCATCTGTATAAGATGCTGCGGGCGTCCGGGGTTGGTGCTGTGGTGGATAAAGCCACGGTACCGCTTGTTGATGGTGCCGCTGAAGCGCTTCGTGACGGCTATGTTTCTGGCGGGACGCGCAGAAATCTGGATTGGGTGTCAGCTAGCGTAGAAGCTGATAGTGGCATCACCCAGGATGACCTATTGTTGCTGGCCGATGCACAAACGTCCGGTGGTTTGCTGGTGGTTGGTGAGCTGCCAGGTCATCCTATTATTGGTTATACCACTGAGCGTAGTGGCGTGGTAGAGATCCGTTAACCCACCGTTGTAATCGAATCATCCACAACACCCTGGGCGCGGCGCGCTTCTAGGCGTGCTCGTTGCGGTTCAACCACGTGACGAGGATCTTTGGTGGATTCGATACCGGCATGCAGAATTGCTGAGCGGGTGAGGGCTGAGGCGGTAGCTAAAGCCGCACCGGAGGCCATTGCAGCTATCCTGTTGCGGCCCAATAATGCAGCACCGATCCCTCCAGCGATGGCCAGTCCACGTGCCCAACGCAATTGTTTGCCGGGGCGTCCGGTACGTAGCGGTTCCGCCTCGGCTGGATGCATGGGTTCTGTTAGCTTCTCGGAGAAGTACAGGTCTGCTGCGGTACTAATGGTTGCTAGCGCCCGCGCAGGACGAGTCTGTTTTGTCGGAGTGGTAACCAGCGCAATTCCTGAAGATGCCATCGCTGCTGAAGAAACAAACAGGTACGAGAGGTTATCCTTGGAAGCCTGCCAGGTCGGTACCGCAGTATCTGCCAACAGTGCTCCGGTATAGGAGGCTAGTGGTGCTCCAAGCAATGCGGAGAGTGCTCCCACTGGTGTTTCTACAGCCCGCAGTACCGAGCGTAGTGGCCCAAGCGGTAAGCGCTCCCCGGTCATCCGATCCACTTCACTAGCGGTGATGATGCCTGCGCCGGTACCGAAACCGCCTAATATCCAGGTACCAATATTCATCGGTGATGACGGCTTAAAGGTGCGCATCATGTGTAGAAACCGTTCGGGACGTCCCAGATCCCAGATGAGGAAACCAGTCCCGGCAATAGTGGCCGTCAGTGCAGTCAGCCTGGTGTTGCGACGTAAGGTATCGAGTCCTGCCACATCCGCGCCGGCAGCTAGGATTGCTGAGCCGCCAGCTAAACCGCCGAGGAACAGATAGGATGTAATTTTGTCATCCCATGGTGGGGGTTTGACGATTGGCCGTCCGTAGTAGGAGTTGCTGAATTCGACGTTGTCGACCATCGGCATTTCTCGGCTTCCGTCCCCGCCACCGCGTCTTCGGCCGGTACCGGGTGCCCGGTTCCCCCGTTTCTTTTTACGTCGTGGTTCAGTAGGTGGCCGGTAAGCGTCGAATTCAGACAGAGTCATTTTTTACGGGCTCCTATAAACGCGGTCGCGGTTGCAGCCAACATTCCAACAGCAGCAATCCCGACCTTTTTATACATTTCGGGAAGATCCTTGGTGGGAACCTGTGGATCCGGTGGAAGGCCGTAAACTTCTGGGTCATCGAGCAGCAAGAAGACTGAGCCAATACCGCCGACGCCATCATTGGGGTTCGCTCCGTAGAGTTGAGCTTCGGTGTTGCCTTGTTCATGCATCGTGGTAACGCGCTCAACTGCCGAGGCGACCATTTCATCATGTGCGCCGTATTTGATCGAAGTGGTTGGGCAAGTCTGGGCGCAGGCTGGCATCTGGTCGTCCACGAGTCGGTCGTAGCACAGCGTACATTTATTTGCGGTGTTTTCGTCTTTAATATCCATGGCGTACCGCGAGTCTGCACGTTCTGCCTTGGTGTTGATAGTCCCTGAATCGCGGCGTTCAATCACACCGAATGGACAGCCGGCAACACACGTGCCGCAACCATTACAAATGTCTTGTTGGACCACCACGGTGCCGTATTCGGTGCGGTAGAGTGCACCGGTCGGGCAAACATCCAAGCATCCTGCATAGGTACAGTGTTTGCAAACATCGGAGCTCATCAACCACCGGAACTCCGGGGTGTCGGGATTCGGCGGGTTATCAACTTTTTCTTTGATGCGCACACCGGGCGAACCAAATTCAGGCATACCGACGTTCTTAGCAGTATTTTGTTCTCGGTCGCTGGGGGAACCGAATGATGGCATGCCTAAGCTGACAAGTTTTTCACCGGATTCGCGGGCTTTTTCAATTTGCTCTTGGTCTTGTTCAACGAATGCCACGTGCCGCCAGGTATTGGCACCAAGACCCCCGGTATTATCATAGGACGACCCCAGCATTTCTAGGTCGCCGTCCATGGGCACTTCATTCCATTCTTTACACGCAACTTCACAGGCTTTGCATCCAATGCATATTGAAGTATCGGTGAAGAACCCTTTGCGCTCGGTGTTTTTCCCGTATGCATCGACAAGTTTGCCGGGTGTTTCTCTTAGATCAACCACGTCATTCTCCTGTATGGAACTCGGGTTCAGATAATCTCGGCGAGTCTGCTATCTCCATGGTGTCAGGATCTCGGTCGAATGTAACCCGTCTGTGTCCGGTTGTTGGGGTAATCCCTGCACGGCGTTGAAAAGATTCAACGAACTTTACTAGTTCGTCGCCGCGTGGCCGACGGCCCGGCAGGACGGTACAGGCAACAGCTTTAGCAGACTGGATATAAGCGTTCGGATCAAGGGTCATACCTAATAAATCATTGACGCTATCTCCGGTGACGAGAGCCTGGTTGCCAACGCCAAAGTGAAAGGGCATGCCCACCTGGTGAATTGGTTTGCCACCGGCCATGACAGGTTTCATCCGTTGAGTGACCAGGGCACGGGCTTCGATGGCACCTCTTGGGGAGACAATGGTAACCCAGCCGTATGGTTCCAGACCGACATCTTTTGCCAGTTCTGGGGAAACTTCGCAGAACATTTCTGGCTGCAGTTCGGAAAGATATGGCAAGAACCTGCTCATCCCGCCTGCGGTTTGGTGCTCGGTTAAGCGATAGGTGGTGAAGATATAGGGATATACCTGGGACCCAGGTTGTCCTGCAGCTGGTGCTAGTTGGTTACCGTGTGCGCTGATGAGTAGCCTCGACGGCGACTCTTGTTGGTCGTACATCGCGTTTCGGATGGGGGACTCAGCTGGTTCAAAATGGGTGGGCATAGGCCCGTCATTCATGCCGTTTGGGGCGAAGAGCCAGCCTTTGCCATCGGCTTGCATAATGAAGGGATCATCTCCGGCCAGTGCCGCTGGCCCAACTTTGTCATGGTCGGTCTTGCTTGCGGGTGCACGATCCACCGGGAAGTCGGGGACGTCACGGCCTGTCCAGTGTCCTTGGTCCTCGTCCCACCACACGAGTTTTTTACGCTCTGACCAAGGGTTACCATCCAGGTCAGCGGAGGCTCGGTTATACAATATTCGCCTATTGGCCGGCCAAGCCCAAGCCCATTGGTGGGCCATTTCGTCTTGCTCGTGGCCTGGCACACGTTTGGCTGCGTGGTTGATTCCGTCCGCATAAATACCGGTGTAAATCCAGCAACCACCGGCGGTGGAACCATCGGCGGTCATCTGGTTGAAAGTTTCCAACGGTTGACCGGCTTTTGGCCCGGATGTGTAGAAACCGTTAATCTCTTTCAAGACGGCTTCGGCATCCGGCTCTCCGTGCTCATCGACCGGATAATCCCAGGTCATCGCCTGTAGCGGACGGTCACGGGAATCTGTCGAATCGGCCAAACGCTTTTTGATGCGCACGCCTAGTTCATAGAAGAACTCGAGTTCAGAGCGCGCATCCCCGGGCGGTGTTACGGCCTGATGGCGCCACTGCACCATACGTTGGGTTTGGGTAAAAGTACCGGCTTTTTCTGTGTGGTTGGCCGCCGGCATGAAAAAGACCTCGGTACCAATCTCCTCGGTTTTGAGCTCACCGGTCTGGATTTCTGGGCCTTCTTTCCACCAGGTGGCAGATTCGATGAGCTGGAAGTCACGGACCACTAACCACTTGAGATTGGCCATCCCCATGCGCTGCATACGTCCATTGGCCGAACCCACCGCGGGATTCTGACCCAATACAAAGTACCCGTCTACACCTTTATCAAACATACGCATCAGCGTTTGATACGTACCGTGGGCACCGGTTAGGCGTGGTAGATAACCGTATCCGAAGTCGTTTTCTGCTGTGGCAGCATCACCGAACCAGGCCTTGAGCAACGAGACCATGTACGCGTCACCGTTGGACCAGAAGCCCTTTTGATCTCTGGGAACGGTGTCGTTGAGGTAGTCGTTCAACGTGTCGTGTTTGCCTGCTACGGGGAAGGGCAGATACCCGGGGAGCAGGTTGAACAGAGTCGGAATATCGGAGGAGCCTTGAATGGTTGCATGGCCGCGCAGTGCCATGATGCCACCGCCGGGACGACCTATGTTGCCCATTAATAACTGCAGGATGGCAGCGGTACGGATGAATTGGGCGCCCATTGAATGCTGGGTCCATCCCAGAGCGTAGGCCATTACTGTGGTGCGTTCGCGGCCGGAATTTTCGGCTAGAAGATTCGCCAAGTAGTAGAAGTCTTCCTGGGACACCCCGGTCATGTACTCCACCATCTCCGGGGTATACCGGGAGTAGTGCCGTTTGAGGACTTGGAAGACACAGCGTGGGTGCTGCAAGGTGCTATCTTTGGCGATCCCATCAGCTTCGTAGGGGTCTTTTTGGTATTGCCACGTGGTTTTGTCGTAGCCGCCGGTTTCTTCATCGAAACCGGAAAATAGGCCATCCAGATCTTCCGGACCAGCGAACTCTTCATCGATTAGATGGGCTGCGTTGGTATAGTGCACCACGTAATCTTCAAACCACAGATTATTTTCGATCATGTGGTGGATCAGACCGCCCAGCAGTACGATGTCGGACCCAGCACGAATGTGTACGTGCTTATCGGCTAGCGCTGATGTACGGGTAAAACGCGGGTCGACGTGAATGAGCTTGGCACCACGTTGCTTGGCTTCGGCAACCCACTGGAACCCAACAGGATGGGCCTCTGCCATATTGGATCCTTGAACCCAGACCAGGTCAGCGTTTGCCATATCTTGCAATGGCTGGGTGGCACCGCCACGCCCGAAAGAAGTTCCTAAACTAGGAACAGTGGAGGAGTGTCAAATTCTTGCTTGGTTTTCGATCTGCACTGCACCGGCAGCAGAAAACAGCTTTTTGATGAGATAATTTTCTTCATTATCGATCGTCGCCCCACCCAGTGAGGCGATGCCCATGGTTCGGTTGACGGGCGAGCCGTGTTCATCAACATCTTCCCAGTGATTATCGCGGGCTTCCAAGAACCGATCGACAATCATGTCCATGGCGGTTTCTAATTCAAGTTCTTCCCAGTCAGTGCCGTATGGACGGCGATACAGTATCTTCTTTTGACGGGAGGGTGTATTGACCAGCTGCTCGGAGGCTGCCCCCTTCGGACAAAGTCTTCCCCGTGAAACGGGGGAGTCTGGGTCACCTTCAATATGGATGACCTCGTTGTCTTTGACATAGATTCGCTGCCCGCAGCCTACCGCGCAATACGGACAAACGCTTTGGACGACGTCGTCGGCGTATTCAGTACGGGGCCGCATATTCTCGTATTGCTGAGACTCAACACTGGGGCCTCGTCCCAACCTGTCTTTAGACCTGGTTTGGCGCAAGACAGGCCACCCGAGAATTGAAAACCGTGACATGGATCCCACCATATCAGAGCGGCTAGGAACTGGGGAGGCGGAATTTAGTGTTGAGAGCAGGTGCTTTGTGCTGACTAGCCGGCCTGTTTACCAATGGTTGTATCGCCGGATTATCTTGTCGAAGCAACGTCCGAAATGTAAGTAACTGTCATCGAGGGCTATCTCGCGTTTGGAGGCCAAGCTTGTCCCATAGCCATCACGATCCGTTCCAATCGTTCAGCCGAGGTGCCCATATTTAACCGTGCACAGCCTTGGCCGACCGCACCGAAATTTATACCAGGATTGAGCGCAACTCTGGCTTCACGCAGGAAGTAATCGGCGGGTTCTTCGGTGAGATCCGTATTAGTGAAATCTAACCACGCCAAAAAACTGGCGTTGGGCGGATGAAACGCCACGCCAGGCAGATGCTCTTTCAGCAGACGTGTCAAACGTGTGGTTTGGTCGTGGAAATGTTCACGAACCGTATCCAACCAGTCCCGAGACCGGCTAAAAGCTGCTTCTGTTGCTAAGATTCCCCAAAACCCTGCATCAGTAAGTGCCGTCTTTGGGTCAAAGTGCTCTGGCCAGGGACCAGAACTTGAACGCACCGCGATGCCGCATTTCAGCCCCGCAAAATTCCAGGATTTGGTTGCAGTATGCAAGGCAATCCCGGTGTCTTGGGCTGCCTGAGAGACGGTTAACCACGGTGTGTATTCAACACCGGGATGCACCAATGGAGCGTGGATCTCATCAGAAAGAACTACTGCGTCGTATTGTTGTGCCAGTGCGGCGACTTCGTTTAGCTCGTCCTTTGCAAAGACTCGTCCCAGCGGATTATGCGGATTACAGAGCAAAATGACTCGAATACCAGATTTCAGTCCGGCTTCGATTCCCTCAAGGTCGAAGAAACCGCCCTGAGAACATTCGATCAACGGAACCTCATAGGGTTGCACACCGCCGACCGTCATCCAATCGTAGAAACGATTATATACCGGCGGCATAATCATCACTTTGCCATCAACCCCAGCATATTCGCGCATCAGTTTGGCAGCTATACTCGCTGCATCAATATGAACGCTGATGTGCTCCGAAGCGATGGACCAGTCCCACCGGTCCTGAGCAAAACTTGCAAACGACCCACTGAGGGCGTCGTCGGAGCCTGGGTATCCGGCATCGTGGCGGGACAGGGCCTGCTGGAGAGCATTGGTGATGGCCGGTGCCAGTTGAACATCCATTTCGGCAACCCATGCCGGAAGCACATCTGGCTCCACGTTAGACCATTTCAGGCTCTTGCGAGAGCGCATCTCCTCGTCTGATATATCAAAGAGTTCGGCAGCTGTTGGATGCGGTGAAATCATCATGTCACCACGATAAGTTCTATATCTGTAGAAGGCGAGGGGTCTTCTATTGCAGGTACAGTGGCAGATACGGCACGGTTATAGCAGCGTCACAAAGCTTAACGACAACCAGTGGGGTGATGTGAAATGGACCGGTCACAAACTGTGAAAACTGTTCTTGAGCGTTTCGGTACGACTTTCGTTGAACAGGCAGATATCTCTCTTAGGGATAAGCCGTCTCCACTTTATCAATTGCTAGTGTTATCGACGTTGCTTTCGGCGCGAATTACCTCAGATATCGGGGTGGCGGCAGCTAAGGAACTTTCAGCTGCTGGTTTTCGGACACCGCAGCATATGGTCGAGGCCACCTGGCAGCAGCGAGTAGATGCCCTGGGGCGGGGACATTACCGAAGGTTTGATGAGAGCACAGCAACGATGCTTGGAGACGGAGCGCAGTTGCTGTTGGACGAGTATAGCGGCGATCTACGCAAACTCCGGGATGCTGCAGAGACCACCCGTCAGGTATCGAACCGGTTGCAAAAGTTTCCAGGTATTGGTCCTACCGGTGCAGCCATTTTCTTGCGCGAAGTCCAAGGAATCTGGCCTGGAATCGGTCCGTATTTTGATAAAAAAGCAATGCAAGGAGCTCAGCAGATCGATTTGCCAACCGACGCTGATGAGCTAGCAGAACTCGTTGAGGTCAAAGATCGGCCACGTTTGGCAGCCGGGCTGGTTCGGATTGCGTTGGATAAATCAGATGACCCGTTGGGTCAGTAATCATATTGTGTTTGCCGGAGTGTTTTCCCATTCATTGTTTGCTGCGGTGCGGTTAGAAATCGGAAGGGAAATGTGGTTGCCGTGAGTGTAGAAACTCATTGACGACTGCAGCACCAAGATCCTGTGCATCCGGAGCTACAACTTTGCCGTCAACGCGACGGGCCATGGCTTCGAGAAACTGCTTGAGCCCAGGGTCATCGCCCAGACGGAAAAACGTAACTTCCGCGTTTAGCCGCCCTATTTTATCGAGTTCACTTACGGTCGAACGCAGCGTATCTGGCATGGGCGGATAGGAGAAGAACGATTCGCCGTCTGGCATAAGATGCGCTGTAGGCTCCCCGTCGGTAACTACTAGCAGCATCGGACGCATAGCCGGGTGCTTGCGGAAGAATCGAGAGGCAAGCAAGATCGCGTGATGTAAATTAGTCCCCTGTTCATACATTGGCGCCATGGTTGTCAGTTCTTCGAGCTGGACTTGACTGGCGTAGCGACCAAAGTTAATGAGTTGCAGCTCATCACCGCGAAAACGAGTGGAGATCAGCTGATGCAAAGCTAGCGCCGTGCGCTTCATCGGTATCCAGCGGCCTTCGGCTGCCATGGAGAAGGACGTATCGACCAGTAGGGCCACCGCGGCTTGACTACGGGCCTCAGTCTCCTGGATCTCGATATCTTCTACTTGCAGTTGTAACCCGGTACGTGGGTCTTCTCCTGCCGAAACAGTGCGGGTGATGGCGTTGGTTATTGTGCGGGTAACATTCCATGGCTCGACGTCGCCGAACTGCCAGGTTCGGGTGGCTCCGGTCAGCTCACCGGCTG
>DEPX01000127.1:23442-26864 GCA_002358975.1 Micrococcaceae bacterium UBA3381
TGCTCCGGCATGTCGGGTATCACGTTGTCCCTGACGATCCGATAACTGGCCAAGATCTTTCAGCAGCGTCTTGCCGAGACGACGAATCGCTTGCGGAGAGAGCCGGAGATCGCCGGTGGAGCCGCGGCGCAGCAGCCCTGATTCCCGTAGTGCTTGTTCGAGCTCGGTCAGGGTGCGTGCTGAGATGGCGGCCTCATTGCCGAGTTGGCGGCCAAGCTTTTCCACATCGATATCTGACAGGGCGGAGCCAGCATGGGATTGGGAAAGCTGTTCGGCTAGTGCATCAAGTTCGGCTAGATCTTGCAGCGCACCGGTGCCATCACCAAGGCCTAAACCTTGGTCTCCTTCAAACTGTTCTGCTCCGGTCCAGTCCGCATCGGGTCGTAGGCCCTGCAGATTCGCATCCAGTCGGCTCAACTGATCTGTAAGCTCGGGTGAACCAAACGCCTGGGTTGATAGTTCCATTAATTCTTGACGCTGCTCAGGACTCATGGAAGCTAACATACGTTGGGCAGCAGCCGAACGTTCTGCCAAGGTGTCTATGAGCTCATCAATATTTTGTGGGTTCTCGGGGAATTGGTCGCCGTGACGGTCCATGAAGTCGTCGAAATCCTGCTGGGTATCTTCCCCGCGGGCATGTTTGTCTAATAGCTCGTTGAGATCATTGAGCATCTCGGATATCGCCGCACGATCCTGATCCGTGGCATTCTCGAGTGCTTGTTTCATGCCAGCGAACCGCTGGTCCAAAAGTTCGCGGCCAAGTAGATCTTTGATCTGGTCGAATTTTTCTTGTGCGGTAGAAGACTGCCAGTCGTAACCGGAGAGCTCGGTGACCGCTGCTGCCGACGAGTCAGGCAAGTTCAGTAGCTGCATTTCCCGAAAGTCTCGGTCCGTGTCATCCATACGGATGTCCCGTGCCAACTGTTTACGTTCTTCTAACACCGCCTCATCGAGCAACTGCCGAACTTGCTGCAGCGTGCCATCCAGCCGGTGCCGGCTCAACAAATCACGGCGTCGTTGCTGCACTCGTCCGGATAACTCGTCAAGGCCGGTCATATCTCGTCCGCCGCGCTGTAGATACTCACGCATGGCTTGCTCTGGCGAGTAACCGGCCATGACATCTTCACCAATTTCATCCAGTGCCTCAGTGAGATCCAGCGGTGGTGCCAATGGATCAGGCCCACCGGTGTAGCGGCCGTAACGTGCAGACTTTCCGTGGCGCATGACGCCTCCTTAGCCGTAGACGGATTGCCCGTCTTCCGACACCTTTGATAATTCTTGAGCTAGATAGAGCCCTTCGAGTGCCAGCTCAATAGCACCGGCTCGCAGCCCAGGGACCGAACCGGCATCCAAGCGAGTAGCGATCTCGTCATACAACTGGGAGTCGCTGATGTCTGGCAGCTCGGCTAAAAACTCTGTTGCGGTGACGTGTTCACCAGTGGTTATCGTGTGCATACCATCGAAGGCTTCAACTAGCGGGTTGAAATCGATCCCACCAAAATGTGTGCGGGCCACTTGCGCAATGGCGGTGCGCAATAGATATTGCAAAATCTGTTCTTCGCGGCCTTCTTCACCAGTTTCAAATTCGATTTTGCCACCCAGTACTTCAACGGCTGTCTGGATGTCGATCAGTCGAGCCACAGCTTCTTCCTCACGCACCGTCGCGCGGTGGCGCGCTGCGGCAGCGATTGTCTCTGCGCCGGCAATAGCAAAGCGTGCAGAAACCCCCGATGCTTGGTTAATCGCCGGGGAATCGCGCAGCGCTTGGGTAAAGCGCGCCAAGATTTCTAGCAGTACATCGGGTACTTGGGCGCTCAGCTGAGCTTCTTGTCTAATGACTGCGATTTCATCGACGAGCTCGATGGGGTAGTGAGTGCGAATCTCTGCGCCGAAGCGGTCCTTCAGTGGAGTGATGATGCGTCCCCGGTTGGTATAGTCCTCGGGGTTGGCACTTGCTACCATGAGCACATCCAAGGGCAGCCGCAGCACATAACCTCGAATTTGGATGTCGCGCTCTTCCATCACGTTCAGTAACGCTACTTGGATACGCTCGGCCAAATCAGGCAGCTCATTGAGAGCAACGATACCGCGATTTGCACGTGGAACTAGGCCGTAGTGAATGGTTTCTGGGTCGCCCAGCCGCCGTCCCTCGGCTACCCGCATCGGATCCACGTCGCCAATGAGATCGGCTACCGAAGTGTCCGGGGTCGAAAGTTTTTCTACGTAACGGTCATCGCGATGCAGCCAAGAGACCGGGAGTTGGTCACCCTCGGATTCGAGTAAGCGTTTCGATTCGGCGGTGATCGGTTCATAAGGGTGTTCGTGCAGTTCGGACCCTTCGATGACCGGGGTCCATTCATCAAGCAGACTGGCAAGCGTGCGAAGCAGTCGAGTTTTACCCTGTCCTCGTTCGCCCAATAAGACAATATCGTGACCAGCAATTAAGGCACGCTCCAACTGGGGCAGTACAGTACGTTGAAAACCGTGCAGCCCAGGCCATGGGTTCGTACCGGCGGACAAAGCAGCCAGCAGGTTATCGCGGAGCTCTTCACGCACGGATTTCTGTACGTGCCCGGAATCTCGTAATTGTGCCAGTGTCTTGATATCAGGGGAAGTAGTCACAGTTCTCACGCTAGTCGGGTCCACCATAGGTGTCGAGGGTTCTTGGTGTTGTCTGGTTCGGTAGGCTAGCAGTGATGAACGCTGAAAGAGAGATCCAAACCACTCTGATACTGCTGGTGCGTCACGGGCAAACGCCCACCACCGGCAAGGTATTGCCCGGGCGAGCTCCCGGTCTGAACCTCAGTGAGCACGGCCGCGACCAGGCAACACGAGTCGCTCAACGGTTAGCGGCTCTACCGGTAACGGCGATATATTCTTCACCGCTTGAGCGCACGATACAAACGGCAGGCCCCACCGCCGAAGACCTTGGCTTGCCCATCTACAAGGAGCCAGGTCTTTTGGAGGGCGATTTCGGGGACTGGACCGGTGCCCAGTTGGCCGAGCTGATGAAACTGCCCGAATGGCAAACTGTACAGCAGCGACCAGATCAGTTCCGTTTTCCTAACGGGGAGAGCTTTGTAGAAATACGCGGCCGAATGGCTACAACCCTTGCCACATTGCGCAGCAGGCATCCTGGTGGGACCGTGGTGTGTTTTTCGCATGCCGATCCGATTCGGATTGCAGTATCAGATGCACTTGGAAATTCCTTGAGTAAATTTCAGCGGATAAGTATTGGTCCCTGTTCAGTATCAGCCATCTCGTACCGGACTGAACCAGTAGACAGCGATCCCATGGTTCTGACCGTGAACTCCACCTTGGAATCACTGTCCAATTTGCAGGCTTCTTAGGACGACGACGATGACCCGGGGTTCACCTTCACCATCACCCGTTGAGGTGCTGCGTCACGGAGAAATCGAATT
>DEPX01000127.1:26941-28550 GCA_002358975.1 Micrococcaceae bacterium UBA3381
TACTGCGATGAACAATCTTGGGCAATCTATAAACCCGAGCTAGGGGAGCGCCCGCTGTTGGATTTTGCATCCGGATTGCATAAACGGGAACTAGCGTCGTATCTGGTGAGCGAAGCGTTGGGCTGGCAGATTGTGCCAACAACAATGGTCCGTGATGACGGTCCTTTCGGCGTCGGATCCTTGCAATTATTCATTGCCCATGATCCCACTGAACATTACTTTACGATCATGAGGCAGCACCCTGACACGCACGACCAGCTGCGTCGTATAGCACTGTTTGATTTGGTGGTAAATAATGCGGATCGCAAGGCAGGCCATGTCTTAGCGGACGGCGAGGGAAAGTTATGGGCCATTGATCATGGCTTGTGTTTTGCAGCCCCGCTGAAACTTCGCACAGTCATCTGGGATTTTGCCGGCGAAGCGATCATACCGGAGCTTCTGGAAGACATCGCTTCGCTGGCCGATAACATTCCGGACGACATTGCTGCTCAACTGACATTAGCGGAGGCCTCGGCCATGCAAGACCGGGCCCAAGAATTACTTAGTACAGCACGATATCCCCACGATCCCACTGGGATGCGATTTCCGTGGCCGCTCATCTGAGCTATTCGCCAGCTGCCAGCCACTGTTTCAAGGTGAACTCATCAGTGATGGCCTCATCCGGTATCAGACCGCCCGTAGCGATCGCGCGCCCAAGGTAGGGAACTTGTGTCATGAATCGTGGTCGACGGCCACCAACGCTGCCACGCGTGGCGAGAATTGCTCGAGAAATTTGTAGAATAGTTGCCTGCTCGGGCCCTCGAATGGCGACAGTGCGATCGTTTGTATCCTCGGCATTTTGGTCGATATCTTCGACAATGAGCGTGGCAGCACGTTCTGCGGCTATGGCGGCTACCTTCATTGTCGGCAGCACCGTGATGGGCCCAAACGTCGCGCTTCTGACCATACTGTTCATAAGTTCGAACCACTGTGTGGAATGGATAATTGTTGTCGGTACAGCAGCTTGCTGATACATCTGCTCCTGTGCAGCTTTGCCCTGATAATAGCCAAGTAAGCGATTGATCCTGGGGTTGATCGCGCCCGCGATTGAGACGCAGACAATGCGTCGCACCCCTGCTGACTGGGCCGCATACGCAATATTCCTAGCTGTGGATGTGAAGAACTCCCGTGATTTCTTTGCGCTCATGGTCGCGATATTTAGACAGTCCACTACGACGGAGTCTTCTGCGAATGCCGTCTCTAGGCCAGCACGATCCAAGGCATCGATTCCCTTGCTGCGACTGGCACGCTGGACTGTATGGCCCCGCTGCTCCAATTGCTGAGCAATACGAGCCCCTATTGTTCCGGTCCCGCCAAGAACAGTTATGTGCATATTGGCAACTCTAGTGCCTGCCGATCGCAAGAGGAATAAGCCCGGTTAACGACGACGCCTGCGAACCTTTTCGGTCCGCAGGCGTCGTCATCCGTGTCTTAGAGAACGTGTGGCAAAACCTTAGAGCTGGTTGCCGAGTTTGAACTCGCCCTTCTTCCAGTCAGGCATGTCCTCATCGTCGGGACGAGTGTAGGAGAAACCATCGGCACCGATGGTGACTTCCATTTCGCTGTCATC
>DEPX01000127.1:28613-29688 GCA_002358975.1 Micrococcaceae bacterium UBA3381
TACCAGGAAGGTACGACCGGGGTGCCCCACCAGTCGCGGCGCTGGTTGTCGTGTACATCCCAGGAGACGACCGGGTTGTCTGGGTCGCCGGTCCAGTAATCCTGCGTGTAGATCTCTACGCGGTGGCCGTCTGGGTCACGTAGGTAGAGGTAGAACGCATTGGATACACCGTGGCGGCCGGGGCCACGTTCGATAGCATCCGAGCGGCGTAGGGCACCTAGACGGTCACAAATAGCCAAGATGTTGTGCTTCTCGTGAGTCGCGAATGCTACGTGGTGCATCCGTGGTCCGTTGCCACCAGTCATGGCGGTATCGTGCACGGTTGGTTTACGACGCATCCAGGCGGCAAAGACTGTTTCACCGTCGGAAATTTCTTCGGTTACCCGGAAACCGAGATCTTGCATGTAGCGTGCGGCACGCGGTACATCCGGGGTGACCTGGTTGAAGTGATCTAAGCGCACCAGGGCACCGGGTACGTGTAGGTCGTAGCGCCAGGCCAGGCGTTCCACATGATCTACCTCGTAGAAGAATTCGTAGGGGAAGCCTAGTGGGTCTTCAACGCGAACGGAGTCGCCGATACCGCGTACGAAACCGTCTTTGCGGCGTTCGGTGCGGCAGCCCATCTCTTTGTAGAAAGCTTCAGCTGCATCGACGTCTTCTGGAGAGCGGACGCGGTAGGAGAATGCACCAACAGCGGCAACAGAGCCTTTTTTGAGTAGCAGGTTGTGGTGGATGAATTCTTCCGAAGAGCGCAGATAGACTTCGTTTTCGTCTTCTTCAGTGACGTGCAAGCCAAGAACATCGACGTAAAATTCCCGAGAAGCTGCTAGGTCGGTGACGTGCAGTTCCATGTAGGCTACGCGCAGGACATCGGGTGCTGGAGCTTTTGGAGTTGGGATGGGGTTATCGGTATTGATTGACGCATGCTGGGATACGTGAAATCCCGAGCTAGTTTTGGTGCGCTTATTTTTATCAATTCTCATGAGGTTCCTTCGGTTATGGTGCCAACCAGGTTTTACTGTTTACCGAAAACTGGGTTGTGTACTTCGCCCAGATTGATGTGCACTGCCTGCTG
>DEPX01000127.1:29694-29839 GCA_002358975.1 Micrococcaceae bacterium UBA3381
TCGGTGTAGAAGTCGATCGAGCGGTAGCCACCTTCTTGGCCAAGTCCGGAAGCCTTGACACCACCGAATGGGGTGCGAAGGTCGCGAACGTTGTTGGAGTTGAGCCAAACCATGCCGGCGTCAACGTTTTGTGCGAAGTTGTGGG
>DEPX01000201.1:0-2299 GCA_002358975.1 Micrococcaceae bacterium UBA3381
TAACAATGCGAAAAGAGGTTCAACATGTCCCCAGCAGCCAGCGATGCGGCTATCGAAACATTAATGCAAGATTTTTCCCTCGAAATGACCGGCAAAGACGTCGATGCACTGCGTGAAGCCGCACCATCGATTACCCCCGGGACGCGCATTAACGTGACTTTTTTGGGCAACGAAGACTTGGACATGCGGGTCAACGCAGCACAAGCGGTCAAAGAAAGCGGTTTTATCCCCGTTCCGCATATCTCGGCTCGCCGGATTGAAAGTGAAGACGAGCTCCGAGAATTCATGCAAGCACTGGCTGATGTCGATGCGGCAAAACACATCTTTGTCGTCGGTGGGGACCCATCCGAACCTAAGGGGCCATACGGTTCTTCGTTGGAAATGATTCAATCCGGTGTGTTCTCTGATTACGGGGTTGAGGAGATTTCAATCGCCGGGTATCCCGAGGGGCATCCCTTCATTTCCGATGAGGCTTTCCTGAGGGAAACTCAGGACAAGCTTGCCAGCCTGGACAGCCAGGATATGTCGTCAAGTATCATCACCCAGTTCGGCTTTGATATTGACCCTGTGGCTAACTGGCTGAACACGCTGGCGGGTGAAAATATCACCGTCCCGGTACGCATCGGGGTTCCCGGCCCGGCAGGGATTCGTCGGCTGCTGAAATACGCTAAGCGTTTCGGCGTGGGCGCATCGGCCGGCATTGCCCTGAAGTATGGGTTTTCTCTCACCAACCTGGTGGGTACCGCGGGTCCAGATAAGTTCCTCAAAGAACTGGCAGAAGAAGCCCAGAATGCTGATTTCCGGGGTGATGTCAACATCCATTTCTACACTTTCGGTGGTGTGGCAAGAACCGCCGAATGGGCTCAAGATTTCACCGAAAAATTCTAAACCTTACCGTTACGAAAGGCACTTACGATGGCAAACACTCTTCAGGATCTGCTCAACGAACGATCCGCGGTCGATCTGCTCCGCAATGCCCAGACCGGTTCCTACATCTATCCGGTAGTTCCGGCCGATTTCACCAACTGGATCAAAGAACAGCGTGCTTGGCGTGACACCGCGGTGCTCTATGACCAAACACACCACATGGACCAGGTCTTTTTGTCTGGCTCAGATGCCATTAACCTGATTTCGGATACCGCCATCAACTCGGTGGCCAATTTCCAAGTCAATATGGCCAAACAATATGTGCCGGTCTCATCGGTTGGCGCCGTCATCGGTGATGGGATTTTGTTCCGTGAAGCTGAAGAGGAATTCACCTACGTGGGCCGCGCCCCGGTTACCAACTGGTTGATGTACCAGGCCGAAAAAGGTGACTACAACAATCTTGACCTGCGCGTTGACCGTCGCTCACCATCGCGCCCGTACGGCGCAGCGGTAACTCGCGACCTGTTCCGGTTCCAGATTCAGGGACCGGCCGCCTGGGATGTCATCAATAAGCTCAACGGCTCGGAAGTTGAAAAACTCAAGTTCTTCCGGATGTCCACCATGAATATTGATGGTCTGACCGTGCGCACCCTGCGTCACGGTATGGCAGGTGCCCCGGGCCTGGAAATCTATGGACCATATGAACACCACGGACGCGTCCGTGACGCCATCCTTGAAGCTGGTGCCGAATTTGGGCTGCTGCCGGTCGGTTCACGCGCCTATGCCACCAACACCCTGGAGTCCGGCTGGATCCCGTCACCGCTACCCGGTATCTACACCGGTGAAGCAGAAAAAGGCTACCGCGAGTGGTTGGGCGCCGACGCCTACGAAGCCACCGCACCATTGGCCGGGTCATTTGTCTCTGACAGCATCGAAGACTACTACGTCAACCCGTGGGAAATCGGTTACGGGTCATTCGTGAAATTTGACCACGACTTCATTGGTCGCCAAGCACTGGAAGCCATCAATCCGGCAGAACAGCGCCGCAAGGTCACCCTGGAATGGAACGCCGATGATCTCAAAGAAATTCTTTCCTCACCACTGAACGTGGAGGGCCCCAACTACAAGTTCTTCGACCTGCCACTGGCTAACTACGGTGCCTCCAACTACGATCAGATCACCGACGCCGATGGCAACGTCGTCGGTGTGTCAATGTTCACCGGTTATACCGCCAACGAACGCCGCGGCCTATCGCTAGCAACCGTGGACGCTAATGTGCCCGACGGCGCCGAACTGACCGTGACCTGGGGTGAGCCAGGTGGCGGCACAGCAAAAGCCTCGGTAGAGCCGCATGAACAAAAAACCGTGCGCGCCATCGTGTCACCGGTGCCGTACTCAACGGTAGCTCGCGAGTCCTACCAGACTGGCTGGC
>DEPX01000201.1:2309-3062 GCA_002358975.1 Micrococcaceae bacterium UBA3381
GGCGCACCGACTACGCCTAAACCAAATGCCCATCGTGGCCGCGTTCTGCAAGAGCAGAGCGCGGTCGCGTATTTCGACTACACTACCCTCACCATGAGTTTACGATCTGCACTGCTAACCCTGTTATCCTCCGGGCCCCATACCGGCTACGATCTTGCCAAAAACTTTCATTCATCGGTGGGGTTTTTATGGCATGCCCCGGATTCCCAAATTTACCCACAACTCAAAAAAATGCAGGCCGAAGAGCTCATCACCGGCTACTCGGTGCCGTGGGGCACAAAAGGGGCAACCAAAACCGAATACGCGATCACTGAGGCCGGTTTAGCGCATCTGCGTGCCTGGCAGGCCGAACCGGTAACCTACCGTCCGGAGCGCAGCGAAGTGCGCTTACGCTCAGCATATTTTGAATTCGCCGACGACGACGATGCCCGCCGATGTTTAACCGAACACCTGATGCATTACCGTGGTGTCGTGGAAGATGTGCGCTACCAGATCCAGGAACTTGAAGATGGTAGTTCGGCCATCCATCGCAGTCGGTTGGCGCAATATTCCAAGGCCGAGCACGCCAAAATCACACGTTTTAAAGTGTTTGCCTACCAGGGGATCCTGAAACAGGCCGAGGCCGAAATCCAATGGGCCCAAGATGGGCTTGCCATGTTGGCAGAATTCGTCGAGGCCAAAGTTTCAGACCCCAGCTGAGTTAGCGATCGCCTCGACCACCGAAGCCAGGTGGGTGTGCATCGCCGCTGCCGC
>DEPX01000201.1:3068-3558 GCA_002358975.1 Micrococcaceae bacterium UBA3381
TGCCGCCGCATCGGGATCCCGCTGAGCAATCGCTTCGATAATCGCCAGGTGCTGGGGCAGGGAAACCTGTGGCCGATCCGGTTGTGCTGACAGTTGGAAGTGGTAGCGAATGGCCTGACCCCGCAACCGGTTAATGGTTTGTGCTGCGGTCTGCTGGTCAGCAATGGCAATAATGCGGTTATGCAGTGTGCGATTCAAATTGGAATACTCATCCCGGGCGCCGTGTTGTACCGCGGATTGCATCTGCTCGCCGATATCACGCAGTTCGTTTACTTGAGCGTCGGTGATGTTCTCGGCCGCCTTGCGTGCACACAGTGACTCGACCGCGCCGCGCACCTCGGTGATCTCTATGGCCTCTTGTAGTGAAACTTTCCGAACCCGCGCGCCCCGATTCGGGATGCGCTCCACCAGGCCCTCGGTAATCAGTTCATTGAGGGCCAGCCGCACATCACCCCGTGAGGCCTGATACTCTTCGGCGACATCGGCTTCC
>DEPX01000201.1:3645-3911 GCA_002358975.1 Micrococcaceae bacterium UBA3381
GATGCTGGTCATTGGTCTCCAGTTGTGTTCTTGGGTAGCAGGCGCCGTCGTTATCACCATGGTAGTCATTGCCGAACCGGACGCCACCTCCATAACCAATATTGTAAACAATCTTGTTAGCAGATAGTCTAGTGTGAGCATCCCCACAAACAAAGGAACACTATGGCTACCAGTGCAGTGCGCGTCGTCGGTGACCAAACGGCGATACCGTATGCACTCATGCGGGGTGGCACCTCACGCGGTCCGATGTTCTTGGCCACCGATTT
>DEPX01000201.1:3979-4952 GCA_002358975.1 Micrococcaceae bacterium UBA3381
GTCCGCATCCGCTACAGGTGGATGGCGTCGGTGGTGGCCACCCGTTGACCTCTAAGGCCGGAATCGTCGCAGTTTCTGAATTGGACGACGTCGATATTGATTTCACCTTCGCACAACTGCAACCCGAAGCAACCACGGTGCAAACCACCGCCAACTGTGGCAATATGCTGGCCGCCGCCGTCCCCTTCGCCGTGGAAGCCGGGCTGATTCAACCGCAGACCGACACCACCGAGGCCACCGTGCGCACCACCAATACCGGACTCATTGCGCGCATTACGATTCACACGCCACAGCGTGACGGTCAACGATTCGTGCAATACGATGGCGGCGTGGAAATCGCCGGGGTGCCCGGTACCGCCTCGCCAGTGGAAATCCGTTTTCTCAACACTGCCGGCTCGATTGCCCCAGCATTGCTGCCAACCGGCAACGCCAGCGATATCGTAACCGTGGAGGACACCGAGTATACGGTCACGCTGATTGATAACGGTCAGCCATTAGTCATCCTCAACGCCAAGGATCTTGGCGTCACCGGGTATGAAACCGTTGCAGAACTTGGCGAGAACACCGAACTCAAACACCGCCTTGAACAGTTGCGCCTGGCAGCTGGTCACCTGATGGGATTAGGTGATGTCACCGAAGCCGCATACCCAAAAATGACCCTGGTCGCCCCGGCAGCAGATGGTGGCGCCATTGCCACGCGCAGTTTTATCCCGCACCGGGTGCATGAATCCATCGGGGTGCTAGCAGCCGTCACAGTAGCTACCGCAGTGGTCACCGAAGGCACTGTGGCCGCAGCTATCGGCACCTCGGGGCAGGGACAGCAGCGCACACTGGGCATCGAACACCCATCGGGGACCTTTGACGCCCTGGTCGATCTGGATGCAACCGGTGCGGTGGTGGCTTCCGGTAATACCCGCACAGCACGGCTCATTTCCCGCGGAGAAGTCTATGTGCCCAAACGTGTTTGGCATCC
>DEPX01000201.1:5038-13987 GCA_002358975.1 Micrococcaceae bacterium UBA3381
GCGCCAGAACCACTGGGTGCTTGGCGCCAACAACAACTTGCCGCCTTAGATGGTGGCCAGGCCCCAGCAAAAGATGGCCCGGTGATTACCGATGACCAAATCCGGGAATCCTTGGAACCCAACCAGCTGCGACTAATGGATGAGCGTGGCATCGACGTCCAAATTTTCTCCCCGCGGGCCTCCTTTATGGCGCACCACGCCGGAGATTTTAGCACCTCGGCCGAGTGGTCACGCCACTGCAATGACCTGATCGGCCGCGTTGCCGAACTCTATCCGCAGCGGTTTGTGCCATCGGCCATGTTGCCGCAATCGCCCGGTGTCGACACCACCACGGTGATCGATGAACTGCAACGTTGCGTGGCAGAACACGATATTGTCGCCGTCAACCTCAACCCAGACCCCTCCGGCGGGTACTGGACCTCGCCGCCGCTAACCGATGAATACTGGTTTCCGGTCTACGAAAAGCTCATCGAATATGAGCTGCCGGTGATGGTGCACGTCTCCACGTCAATCAATCCGGCCTTCCACACCACCGGAGCACACTACCTCAACGCCGATACCACTGCGGTCATGCAACTACTACAAGGCGATCTATTTGCTACCTTCCCCCAACTGAACATGATTATCCCCCACGGCGGGGGAGCGGCACCATATCACTGGGGGCGCTTCCGCGGACTGGCGATGATGCTGGAAAAACCTGAACTCGAAGACCACCTGCTCAACAACATCTACTTTGACACCTGCGTCTACCATCAGCCCGGTATCGACACCCTGCTAGAAGTCATTCCGCACCGCAACATCATGTTCGCCTCCGAAATGATCGGCGCGGTACGCACCGAGGACCCCAACACCGGCCACTATTTTGACGACACCGTCCGATACATTCAGGCGGCCGAACTGAGCCACGCCTCGCAGCAGGCCATTTTCGAAGACACGGCACGCCAAATTCACCCGCGACTCGACCATCGCCTGAAAGCACAGGGCCGGTAGAAGGGAATACCATGTACAAGCTGGGCATCGTCAATACCACAATCCAACGGCCAGATGCCGCCGAGGTTGCGGCTCTAAGCCAATACGGTACCGCAACCATTCATGAAGCAATGGGCCGAGTCGGCCTGATGCGTCCCTATATGCGCCCGGTCTATGACGGCGCCAAACTCTGTGGTCCGGCGGTGACCGTACTGCTGCAGCCCGGCGATAACTGGATGCTGCACGTTGCCGCCGAACAACTGCAAGACGGTGATGTTGTAGTCGCCGGGTGCACTACCGAATCCGATGCCGGGTTCTTTGGGGAACTACTGGCGACATCCTTCCGCGCTCGCGGTGGGGCCGGATTGGTTATTGACGGCGGGGTACGCGATACAGGCGAACTGCAAGAGATGGATTTTCCCGTCTTTGCTCGAGCGATTCATGCACGGGGCACCGTCAAGGAAACCTTAGGTTCAGTCAACGTTCCGGTCAATTGCGCCAACGCCACCGTCAATCCCGGTGATGTGGTGGTAGGTGATGCCGACGGTGTCGTAGTCGTACCGCAAGATACAGTGGCCCAAGTCGTCGAAGCATCACGTACAAGAGAAGAAAAAGAAGCTACCGTACGAACCCGCCTCCAGGCCGGTGAACTGGGACTAGACGTGTACGGCATGCGGGACAAACTTGCGGCCAAAGGCTTGCAATACAACGAATAAGGACAAAAATGGCGGAACTTGAAAACTTTGATCTGGCACATATCAGTGCCGTAGAAATCCTGACCCCAAAATTTGACGAAAGCCTCTGGTTCTTCAGAGACCTGCTAGCCATGCGTGAAGTGGAACGCATTGGTGAATCAGTGTATTTACGTTGCTGGGATGAGTATGAAACGTATTCCATCAAACTTACCGCATCCACCAATAATGGCGTGGGGCGCACCATGCTGCGCGCCACCAGCCCCGAAGCCCTGCACCGCCGGGTAGCAGCCATTGAAGCAGCCGGATTAGGTAACGGATGGCGTGAGCCCGAAGTCGGAATCGGCGACTACTATGAATTCGAAGATCCAGATGGTCACGAATTCGGGATCTACTATGACACCACGCTCTATACGCCCGACGAACATGACCGCCCGGCTTTGAAAAACCAGGCTTCCCGCTATCCCGGCCGCGGGGTCAACGTACGGCGTCTGGACCATATTAATTACTTGGCCTCCGATGTAAACGCCGTCGGTGAGTTTTGGGATCAGGTCATGAAATCCCGTGAAACCGAGCAAGTCGAACTCGACGCCGGTGGATTCGCGGCCCGCTGGTTCCGGTTTGCCCAAAAATCCTATGACGTCGTGTACTCGGATGACTGGACCGGTGAACGTGGCCGCTTTCATCACCTGGCCTTTGCCACCGACACCCGAGAAGATATTCTCAAGGCCGCGGACTTCTTCCTCGAAGAAGGCGTCTACATTGAATATGGCCCGTATAAACACGCCATCAACCAGACCTTTTTCCTCTATGTCTGGGAACCGGGCGGAAACCGTATTGAATTCGCTAATGCGGGAGCTCGTTTAATCATGAACCCGGATATGCCCGTGGTTACCTGGTCGGAGGCCGAACGTGCTAAAGGCCAGGCCTGGGGGATGAAAACCGTGCCCACCTTCCACACCCACGGGACTCCATATGTAGAAAATCAGGAACAGATTGATCGCGACGCGATGCAGGGCATTCGTCGCTGAGACTAGCTTAGCCAAATAGCAGCGAGCCGCTCAGTGAGACAACCAAAATGATCGCAGTTGAGATAACACCGAGCAAAACCGGTTTGGCGCCCACCTTGAACAGCGAACGGATATGTACCCCAAGCCCCAGGGCAAACATGGCTGCGGATAACAGTATTGTTTGGGCAATTTCCATAGCCGAAAGGAAACCTTCCGGGAGGAAACCCGCCGTGCGAATAAGCATAGCCACAATAAAACCGGCGACGAAAAGTGGCACGATAGGTGGTTTTGCAGCACCGGGCTCGGTGCCATGGCGCCGCATGTATACAGCAATACCTGCGATGATCGGGGCCAGAGTGATGACACGCGCTAGCTTCACGGTTACCGCAACAGCCAAAGCAGCACCACTGACGGCACCGCCGGCCGCTACCACCTGAGCTACCTCGTGGGTGGACGCCCCGATCCACATACCTAACATTTCATCGTGCATGCCCAATAAGCTGCCCAAAAATGGGACCAGCGGGATCATCAGGGTGCCGAACAGTACGACCAAGGCAATGGACGTGGCAACTTCTTCTTCCTTGGCTTCAGTTGCGCCTTCGGCAGCAGCAACTGCGGCCGCACCACAGATGGAAAATCCACAAGCAATGAGTAACCGTTGGGCAAAACTGATGCCCATCAGATGCCCAACCCATAGGGTTCCAAAAAATGTCACCGTTACGGAGACCAGCACAACCGCTAAGACACCAAACCCGAGGTCCAGGATCGACGATAAAGACAGTTGCAACCCCAGCAGGACAATACCGGTGCGCAAGAGTTTCTTGGACGAAAAAGCAACACCTTCCGACATGGCGGTCGGTACCGGAGCGATATTGCGCCACACAGCACCAAGCAGGATCGCGATAAGGAGTGCGCTCATGCCTATGACTTGCGCACCAAACCATGAAATTACCGCGGCCACCAGGCAAACAACCACTCCTGGAACCAGTGCGCCCAGTTTCTGCAATCGGTTAGTCGGTGGCTGTGGAAGTCTATCGGGTGTTTCCGAGGCGCTCGATGCCTCACGAGTTTCAAGGTCTGCGTTGTGATTGTTCGTCATATCTACAAGGATGGCACTATTTTTCGGCCATCAGTAGTCCCTGAATGACCAACGGTGCTATATCATGTTGATATGCCACATCATGTTCCACCGGTCGATAACTGGCTGAGCCTGTCGATGTTGCGGTTACTGGTAGGGGTATCCCAGACCGGCAGTCTCAGTGGTTCAGCTAAAGCCGCCGGAATCGCCCAATCCAATGCGTCCCGATCTCTGAAAACGTTGGAACGGCGCTTAGGGTATCCACTGCTGGTGCGCTCCACGCGTGGCTCAACGTTGACGCAGGAGGGCCAACTCACCGTCGAATGGGCGCGCGAAGCCCTGGATGCCGTAGATCGTCTCGCTCTGGGTGCAGACGCATTGGCACACACCAAACAGACCGAGCTGACCATCGTCGCCAGTATGACTATTGCCGAACACTTGTTGCCCGGTTGGATTGGTGCATTCCGCTCCTTGCATCCGGGACTGCACACCAAGCTCAAGGTGATGAACTCATCCGAGGTTATTGAAACGGTAGAACAGGATAAAGGTGAGCTGGGATTCGTTGAGACCCCCGAACTACCCGATAGCTTGCAATCTACACCGGTGTGGGATGACCAGTTGGTTGCTGTGGTAGGACCGACACATCCGTGGGCGCACCAGCCGCCCGAGCTGACGGCGTCGCAACTTGCCAATACTGCGTTGATTGAACGCGAAGAAGGTTCCGGGACTCGGGCGTTCCTCGACCTATTTGTCGGTAAGGAACGCCCAGAGCCGCTCATGGAGCTTAACAGTAATTTTGCTATTTGCCAGGCCGCGATCGAAGGTATTGGACCGGCGGTACTGAGCCGCCTTGCTGTTCGCGGTCACCTGCGAACCGGCCAGTTGATTAGCGTGCCTATCAGTGGCCAACCGTTAGAACGGTCGCTTCGGGCAGTATGGCAGCGGCGCACTGGGCTGTCTGCAGGGGCCAAGGCATTTATCCAGGTTGCGCGAGAAAGTGCCAAAGAGAAGGACTAGACGAATTCATTGCGGGCGGTCAGTTGTTTTTTCCCTGCAAAATCAGTCAGAGCTGCTAAGCCCTCGATAAGTAGTACGAGCATATTCTTGATAGGGCGCGGGTAGAACCGTTGCGCGGATGCGTACTTGTTTATGATTCCGGTCGGTTTGCGGCTTCGCAGAAATCGGGTCTTCTCCCCAGATAATTTCGACTGTATCTCCATCTTGAACCGTATTATCTATGGTGGCTAAAGACATATACCGTTGCGGGTAGGCCACGTAGCCTGCATCAGTAGAGATCCCAACATGCTTACCGTGCTGGACGACTTCATCCATTTGATAAAACCCGTAACGAGCCTTCGGGAAATCTAAGTACTTGGCCGGAGTACCATCGACTAGCTGAGAGCGGACAATATCGGCAACATCATCGGAGTCCCAGAACAACGTAACTTTGCGACGCTCCTGTTGAGCCGAATGACGCTCTAAGGCTTCTCGGCCATGAAATTCGTGGTCGAAACGTACCGATCGGCCCAGCCCGATGTCATACGGGGTCGTGTAGTAGTCCGCTATATCTTTTGAATACAGGGAGCCGGCTAGTGCCCCAACCCGTGCCGCGGGGAGCCAACGGCGGTACTCTATGCAGTCGTCGGAGAAAATTGCTGGTAGGGGAGTCGGGATCCAACCAGATTCCAAAGGTGAGCTTGAATAGGCTTTTGCACCTACGCGTCGAATCTGCCAGTCGCTGCCAGCTTCCATCAATGCTGCATGGACATCCAGATGGTCCTCATAGGGCCCATAGAACTCGAATCCTGGTTGTCCGGCCATACCGTGTCTGAGTGCTTTGACTTGTTTGCCGGCGATCGTAAAGTCACCAATATGGAAGAATTTCAACTCTGGTACCGGTCCGTCGAATAGCCGCTCCATGACAGCATTGGCGTCCGGGCCTTGAAGTTCATAACGGTAAAACGTCGGATCGCCATCACGCATATTCGAATTCGGGTTAAGGCGGTAATGCACTTCTTTTCCGGAATCTTGTGCCTTTTCGATGTGAAAGCGTACCCAATCAATCAAGATGTGGTGGCCGACAAGAACCCGTCCTTCGTCACCTTCAGAGTTGAAAAAGAGGATTCCATCCCCGATCAGATAGCCATCTTTATTGACGGCTATCATTTGTTTTGAGCGACCGGGCTGGAAGTTTTTGAATGTGTTTGGCGAAATTGACGCCAGCAGGGCATTTAGGTCACTGCCGTGCATGAATAGTTGAGTCATGTGATGGGATTGGTCCATCAAGGCAACCCCTGTGCGCCATGCCCGTTGTTCATCACGCCAGTTCGTAAACTCGGGTGTGATCGGAAACGTGATTGGTGGCCAGTCCTGATCGCGCAAGAAATCCACGACGTTATCGGCTTGTTCGAGTGCTTGGGCAAGTGTTGGACGTTCAACCATTACATCACCTTCCGTAGGGGGCTTAACTACCTGCACATCAGATTATGACGGGCGCCACATTCAAAAAAGCGCGGTTTCCATTCTTTGGAAATCGCACCCAAGAACTTTTGTGCATATTGGTCAGGCCATATCAAATGACGCATATAAAAGTACTCGTGTAAAAAATCCAATCGTTGCGAACTGCAATCGTTTGAGGCAAACTATAACTAGTATGAGTGAACTCACAAATATGACGAGGGCAGGAGCCAGATGACGAATTACGGCTTGGGCGATTGGATACATCGACGCCGCAGAAAGTCAGCCGACCGTATTGCTGTGACCACCGGCGATCTTGAATTGACCTACCAGCAGCTCGGAGAGCGGATCAACCGCCTAGCAAACGCGCTAACAGACCGCGGCGTTAATCGTGGCGATCGGGTGGCCTATCTCGGTGAAAACTCAATAGAGTTTCTCGAAACGCTCTTTGCGTTGGGTAGCATCGGCGCGGTATTTGTCCCGCTCAATACTCGCCTGGCTGGTCCCGAAGTTGCCTTTCACCTGGATGACTCCGGCGCCCAGATGCTCATTGCCTCCCACACCATGGAACCATTGGCTATCGCCGGCATAAAAGGTACAACTGTCGAGCGGTTGATCTTCGTTGATGACGGTGTGCGCGAGTCAGCCACCGATCAAGCATTGAATATCCCGGTGGAGCAATATGCTGATGTTTTACAGGCTGCACTCCCTGAGCGCCCCAATGTCAGTGTGGGTCTTGATGATTTGGCCGTTATTCTGTACACCTCGGGTACAACTGGGAGCCCCAAGGGCGCCATGCTCAGTCACGGCAACCTCACGTGGAATGCCATCAATGTGGTTTCCGATATGGACATCAGTAACCATGAAGTAGCGCTGATGATTTCGCCGATGTTCCATGTCGCATCCCTGGGCATGGGTGTGTTGCCCACGTTCTTAAAGGGTGGGCAGTTAGTTCTGGAGCCTCGCTTCGAGCCAGGCCGTGCTCTGGAACTTATCGAGCATCATAAAGCAACGTTCATCTCGGGTGTTCCGACCACGTATCAGATGATGGCCGAACATCCCGCATGGGATGCCACCGACATTTCATCGCTGCGCAACCTCACCTGTGGTGGTTCTGCAGTTCCGTTGCGGATCTTGGAAGCCTATGAAGAGCGTGGTTTGAGCTTCACGATGGGCTACGGCATGACTGAAACCTCTCCCGGAGCGACAACCCTGCCGGCCCGGTACTCCAAGGAAAAAATGGGGTCAGCCGGGCTGCCGCAGTTCCACACCGAGGTTCGAGTCGCCGATTTTGACGGCACCGAATTGCCGCCCAATGAAATTGGGGAGGTTCAAATCCAGGGCCCCAATGTTATTTCGGGCTATTGGCAGCGTCCCGAAGCCAATAAATCGTCATTTATTATCGACGACGATGGCACCTGGTTCCGCAGCGGTGATATGGGCTATTTCGATGAAGACGGCTTCTTGTTTATCTCTGACCGTCTCAAGGACATGATTATTTCCGGTGGTGAAAACATCTATCCGGCCCAGATTGAACAACAGCTGGCGCAGATGGAAGCGATCGCATCCGTCGCCGTTTTTGGAGTGGCGGATACAAAGTGGGGCGAAGTGCCGCGCGCGGCCATCGTCGTACGAGAAGGCTACGAGCTCTCGGAACAAGACGTACTGTCCTACCTTGACGGCAAGCTAGCCCGCTATAAGATTCCAAAATCTGTTGTATTTGTTGACGATATGCCGCGTACGGCATCTGGCAAGGTGCGTAAACCACAATTGCGTGAGCTCTATGGGAGCTAGCTTGCTGACAACTCTGAAACGATTAGCCAGGCAGACATAATAGTTGGGGGCCAGTGAATAACTGGCCCCCAATTATCGACGTTGAGTGCTACAGGGTGGCTTTGGTCAGCAGCTCACGCAATTGGTCACGTTCTGCAAGAGTCAGATCGGTAAGCACGTGGTCCTCGGCCGTCATGGTAATTCCTCTGGCTTGTTTATAGAGCTTTTCGCCTTCGGTGGTAGCCACAATGTTTTTCGATCGCCGATCCCGGCGGTCGGTTTCCCGTTTGACCAGGCCCCGAGATTCCAAAGTGTCGACTAAAGCAACGATCTGTGATGGGTCCAGAGCAACATACGATGACATTTCGCGCTGTGTTGGTTTTAGTTCAGAAGCGGCGAGTGCGAGCACGGAAAACTGCCGAACGTTCAGGTCGAGTTCTTCGAGTAGTTTATTGGCATAGGCGTTGCCCTTGGCGGCTAGACGTGCAGTGAGGAATTGGATCTCTTGGACTAATTCGGTGTCACGCAGCGGCGAGGGGTCGAGGTCGGTACTGGTCAGCAGTTCAGCGTTCATGTAAACAGTTTCCCATCAATTATTGACATCTTCAAACTTATCAGTTGAGATAGACAATAAGTGTTATCTACAATTATTGCTAGATGTAGGTAAAAGTTTCAGACGTACTATCAAAAAGGATCGAGGCCGCAATGTCCCTGAATGGCAAAGTAGCAATCGTTACAGGATCTGGTGCTGGTCTAGGACTAGCTTACGCCCAAGAGCTTGCCCGCCAGGGAGCTAGCGTCATCGTTAACGATGTTAACGATGATGTGACGAATAAAGCCGTGGAAGCTATTACCGCAGCCGGGGGGAAAGCCACCGGAGTAACGGCACCGGTTGGGTCAACCGAAACTGCAGAAAAACTGGTCAGCACGGCCGTGAGCGAATTCGGTCGCCCTGATATTTTGGTGAACA
>DEPX01000054.1:0-8305 GCA_002358975.1 Micrococcaceae bacterium UBA3381
TAAATTGCTCAGCAGGTCCCAGAAGTAATACGCCCCGGACATGAGGTTATCAAAGTTGATTTCATGCGGGTGTATAGCGGTAAAGATCCTGATCTGCCTACGCGCCCTGGTGAAACTGGTGGCATAGTATTCCACACCGTGATGTTCGGATAGCGGGCCGAAATGGTGAACGACTTTGCCACTGGCAGTCCGGCCGTACCCCAGGGTGAAGATGATATCGTCGGCGACCACGCCGTGGGCACGTTCCATAGGGGCTACGATGAACCCTTCATTGCTTGGTGCGGTGTCGGCAGAGAAGAATTTGGTAGCCCACCGGTGGTTAGGCAAATTGTATCGAATGGATTCGGCGATCCGACGCGCGTGAGCCGCATTGGCTGCGATTACGGCCAGTGAACGTTCCGGGTGGTCCCGAAAGTGTTCGAATACTGCATCAACGGTCCGAGTAACTTCCGCGGTGGTAGATTCCACGCCGTCATCACCCATTCCGGGGCTGCCGGGTTCGGTGAGATATTCTGCGGTGAGCCCTATGTGGGAGCCGCTGGCCAATTCTTGTGGTGTGGCAGCACGGTCGAGGGCCCCGTTGTAGAGTTGCTGACCTAGCGTGCGGGTCAAATATTGGTTAACACCGCGATGCATAGTTTTCAGCGGCACGACGGGTAGCACACGGGCTAGAGCCCGGTGCACCGATTCGGCTTGGCGTGGTTGTGAGGCCCGCGCCGTCGGGTCAATTGAGACTTGGAATGCCACAGGTCGTCCTGAGACGGCATCCCCAAAGGCTACGACCTGGTCGGCACGCGAAATGGCACCAAGACCTGTTGCCAGCCCAATGGTTTCGGCATCAAGCACTAAGACCGTATCGAAGGTGACTGAGGATGGCAGTTCGGCCAAGGCAAGTGGTGATGTCGTTAGGATGGGCACCAGCGGTTGCAACAACTGAGGGTTGATGCTCAAAATAGTTTCGACATTGGCCCCACCTGTACGCAGTAGACGGCGCAATGAATCGGCTGCATCCGGGTAGCTTCTGGTAGCTTTTTCCCACACTGTCGCTAATGTGTGCCGTACCCTAGAGGGTCCGGACGCAAGGTGGGCGCTATCGGCTATACGAAATTCTTCTTCTAAGCGGGCAAGTTGCTTGCCGCTGGTGGCTGCCAAATGTTCATCGGCTGAGACCATGGCTTCTAGCGCAGATTGCCACCATGCTACTTCAAGTTCCAAGGTGACCTGGTCTGATGTGATGCCACGCGTCTGGAAGTCGTCTAGCAGTTCCTCCAGCCCCTGTTCGGTGAGCTGGTCAATAACAATGGTGCGCTCCGGCAATGTGTGCAGTGTGTGGGAATCTGCTACCAGTTGCGACAATACGTCGTGAAGGGTACCGGCATCCAGGTTGGTCAAACGCTCAGCTTCGGTGGGTGCTGGCGCCAGCATGTCTTGCAGCTGATCTAGCTTATCGAAGAGCTCATTAATATCTGTGGCAAGAGATTCGATACCGGTGGGGATCACCGGGTTGCGTTTCGATGATGCCCATTGAGTCCAAGCGCTGAGCTGGTTTTGCACTTGGACCAGTGCCTCATGCAAATTCGGTATATCAACACCGGGGCGGATATATTCTCTGGCCAGCCACCGCAACCGGGTACGGGTCATGGCTGACATATCGATGCCCTGCCGTTTGCGCCAGGAACCCGTGGCGGTAGCAGCGATTAGATCGGTTACAGGACGGTCGAAAATATCTGGCGTGAACTTGTCCAGGGTGTCGCGTACTTCTCGCAGTAGTTCAACCTGTTTAGTCCATTCGGTGATGGTGGTGCCCATGGTCAGCTGAGCATGTGTGGTGGCCGCTTCGAAACGCGGTGCAACATCGGAAAGTTGGTCGTGGACCTGTTGTGCCAATTCCAATGCTGCTTCTGCTTCATGGACGTTGCGCAGGCGTGCACCATACCAGGGTGATTGTGTGGCGGTCTGCTCAAAGGCTCCTAATTCGGCGGCATAGCGCAGTTGTTCAGCGACTTGTTCACGATCTACTGTGGCGTCCAGTACAGAGCGCTTGAGGCGCACAGCCGTGGCCGGTGCCGGATCGGCATTCATTAGCGTGGCCAGCTCGTTCATTGCTTGGATGGGTGAGCATTGCCAGCGTTCTCGGACCTCGTGCAAGGAACGGCCGTGTTCTAGTAGCTGGCGGCGCACATCGCGCAGGGTTTCGTGAATGCGTCGTACCGCAGGTTCTTTGGCACGTTCAGCCGACAAAAGGGAACGCACCAATTGGTCGGTGACGTCTTTTGAATCCGTATCAGCTTGGACGCTCAACAACAGTGGGTCAAGCTGTATTTCGGCTAATCGATTTGAGAACTCGGAAAGCGTCGAGGTGTTTTCTGCCACAACCAGTACGCGCTTGCCCTCTTGGGCTAAGCCCACGGCTGCCCCGACGGCAGTTTGAGTCTGACCGGTTCCGGGTGGGGCCGACACAACCAGTGAGTCACCGCCCACAATATGATCAACGGCCCGCTGCTGCGAGGCATCCAGGTCAATGACCAACGTCTCGGTGGCAGGGTCGCGTTGATCCAACGGTGTTGGTTCAAAGGAAAGTTGTGGAGCTTCTGCTGGAAAACTGGCTTCTTCGGTGCCGGCTGCAACGTCATAAAGTCCGTTGATGACGAGGTGGTCGGGATCGACTACCTCGCTTGAGGCTGTGTCGGACAGATCAGCAAACGTAGAAATCAACAACCGGTGCTCTACTACGAGTCCACGAACTTTTGCTGTATGGCTGCGTAGCAGATCCAGTGTGGGTAGTGGTTCGAGTTTGGCCGTGGTGTAGGCCGCTTCCTCGTACGTTTGCGGGTCTAAGGTAATACCGTATTGCCCTTCAAAATAACGTATCAAGGCGGGATTAAGCCGGGCAGGGCCGATGATTTGCACATCGTAGTCATCGCGGCTGGCACGGGAAGCCAGACGCACCGGTGCCAGTAGAACCGGTGCAGATAGCTGTTGGTTCACGCCATCCTCGGTTGATCGCCAGGTTGCCAGGCCAGCAGCAAGATAGCCAACGTTGATACCACGATCTGCTAGCAGCTCACGTACCTTGGTGTCGATGGCTTCAGCGGTTTGAATACTGCGATGCATCTCGGGTTGATCTCGCAGCAGTGTGGTCAATCGTGTACGCCGAGCAGACAGAAACTGGGTGAGCCCGCTGGGTTGGGAGTGCGTGACATCGATGGAGTTTGATCTGGTCGGTGCGTATCGCAACATGGTGTCGGACTCAGTTCCGGTTGCGATTTCGGAAAGCCACCGCGAAAAGTCTTGCTCGGCAACCTGCTCGGCGTCGATGTCGACTTCTTCGTCGTCTAGTACCGTTGGGGTTGCAGCCGCTGCAAGATCTTCGTCAACCTCTTCGGCAGACAGCGCTATATTGTCATGGTTGACGTCGTCTTTTTTGTGGCTCACGCTCATCCTTCCTGTGGTTGCTACAGGCCGCACCTTCATGACTCTAATACCAAAACCCGTGACTTTGGCGTTGCCACACCATACCAGTGCGCGTTGGGGCAAAAGCTACCGGCTCTATTCCCACTCGATGGTGCCAGGTGGTTTGCCTGTTATGTCTAGCACGACCCGGTTTATGCCCTCAACTTCTGTAGTGATGCGCTGTGAGATGCGGTCCAAAATGTCATATGGGATTCTTGCAAACCTGGCGGTCATGGCGTCTTCAGATAGCACCGGACGCAGCACAATTGGGTGCCCGTAAGTGCGCCCACCGTCGCTAACGCCCACCGAGTGGACATCGGCTAATAAGACGACCGGCGATTGCCATATTTCGCGGTCCAATCCGGATGTGGTCAGTTCTTCGCGGACAATTGCATCAGCTTCTCGCAACAGATCTAACCGTTCCTTGGAGATTGCCCCAACAATGCGGATGCCCAACCCCGGCCCAGGAAATGGTTGACGCCACACAATCTCGTCGGGTAGGCCCAATTTTGCCCCGACGGCGCGCACTTCGTCTTTAAACAACTGACGCAATGGCTCAACAAGCTCGAATTCGAGATCTTCTGGTAATCCACCAACATTATGGTGGGACTTAATGACTTTTGTCCCGTCAGCGTCGCCAGATTCAATGACATCCGGGTACACGGTACCCTGCACTAAAAATTGCACTTCCGTGGCATCGGGATCATTGACGGATTCAGCAACGATATCGGCCTGTGCCTGTTCAAACGTACGGATGAACCGTTCTCCAATAATTTTCCGTTTGGTTTCTGGGTCAGACACACCATGCAGCGCCGCTAAGAATTCTTTTTCGGCATCAATCATGATTAACCGGGCCCCGCCGGTTGCGGCCCCAAAAGCTCGTTCGATCTCTTGAGATTCGTTTTTACGCATCAGCCCATGATTGACATACACCGCGGTGAGTTGGTCCCCCACTGCACGCTGCACCAAAGCTGCGGCCACTGCGGAATCCACCCCGCCAGATAGACCAACTAAGGCCCGTTTGTCGCCGATTTGTTCGCGAATTTTCGCGATTTGATGATCAATAACCTGTTCAATAGACCAATCCGGGGATAAGTCCGCGGCGATAAACAAAAAGTTTTTCAATACAGCTTGACCCAGGCTGGAGCCTTCAGCAGCAGGATTCCATGTCAGGCCGTAAATTTTTGACTGTGAATGTTCGGCGGCAGCCACCGGTACCGTGTTGTACGATGCGGTAGTTATAAAGCCTTCGCTGAGCTCAGTAATGACATGACTGTAGTCTGCCACTACCTGTTGGTTTGCCGGCTGACCAGAAAATAGCGTGGAGTTATCATCTACGCTGTGCAGCTGTACTGCTTCGTGAACGTCATGTTGTGCAGTCGCCACCGAGGCGCCTAATGCCTTGGCTACGGCAATAAAACCGCCACCGACGGCAAGCACCGGAATCCCAGCTTCAAGTAGTTTCGGGTCAATTGCGGCGATGCTGTCGCTCCCAGTGGAGCGAGCAGCAATAACCAAAGCAGCTGGGTTAGCAGCCAGGATGTTGTCGGCACCGGCGGTATATGGCTGAACTTCTGAGTAGACTTTTGCTTCTCGAATACGACGAGCTAGTAATTGAGCATTGTCGGAGCCGTAGTCTACAACAGTTACGGTATGTTGTGCGTTCGTAACAGGATTTTGGGGTGTAGTCATCACAACAGTCAGTCTAGTGCATTCTGGGGGCGTAGATGAGCATGCGCCAGCTAATACCGCAGGACGGCATCGGGGTGTTCGGCCAGTTCGCGATCTGTTTGATGGTTAACACGGCGTTCAACGAAAAAGGACAAAAACGGTACGACGCCGCCACCAGCCATAGCCAGCAGGCGCATACCGCCCCAGCGCATCATGGACCATAGCCGGAAACACCCCAATAAGTAGGCCACATAAAGCCAACCGTGCACAATGAGAACCAGCAGGGAAATATTGACGCCGTCAAGCACTGCTTCTCTATTGTAGAAGCCCACAATAAATTCTGTGCCATCTTCTGCAGTTCCGGCGGCAAACATTTCGTAGCCAAACCCGTATTTGACGATCATCTGCAGTACAAGCAGCAACAAAAATATACCGGTGAGCCATGCGGTGAATTTATAGAGCCGCTGCGCACTGTGAATTTGGCGATACGTACCGCCAAACCGACGTTTGTTTTTGGCTTCTGGCCGGGGTGGGGCTTGGCCAACGTCGGCTTCAGTAATGTCTTCGGGGTCCGGCAGTGTAGTTGGGTCGACCGGCGGCTTGTCTGTCATGGTAATTCGTGCATCCTTTTATTCATCAGAGTCATAACCATAGTAGGCCCGGTATGCCTGTTCAGCGGCTGCCTTTTCTTCACGAGCTTTATCGCGCAAGCGTTGGAGTTCTTTAGTCTGCCAGTGTTTTTGCCACAGTACGTCAAGTTCGGCTTCGCGTCGGTCCTTGAGGTAGTCGTCCCGGACAAATCTCCACCATAGATACAGTGAAAAGACAGCGAAGATGAACCATTCCACGGCATAAAAGATGTTAAGCCAAGCGACTTCGGTCTCTTCTGGCTGTGGTGCCGCCGCTACATCTTTGATCCCCGCATCTCCAGATACTGTGTGGGCCTGGCCGTCAACGGTGAAAGTCTCAGCTACTACATAACCGGCATAGAGATCTTGATCCCATAAATTTACCAGTTGCGCTGTAGCCAGCATTTGAGTCCGAACCGGTTCGATGTAGTGGTTCGTGTTCGGTGTGGGGCCTTCACCCGGTATTAGGCGGCCATCAAATTTGATCGGTTCATCGGCTGAAACTCCGGTTGAGGTTTCAAATAGTTCGGTAATCTCGGTTGGATCTGCTTCAAGCTGTTCTGGAACCCATCCCCAGACAACCGGAATGTTGTAGTCATCGGGGGCGTCTTCAACGGTTGCGCTGGAGACCAACCAGAGACCCATGGTGCCTTCGTCAACACGAGACTCCACTTGAACCGTATTGTCCAGGTCCAATGTACCGGTGAAGTAGACCATCTGGTCTGCTTGATCGCTCATCATCGCTACTCCGGGCTCAAGGTGTGCTGTGAGCTCTACCGGCGTCTCAGTGACAGCATGAGAGCGTGGCTTATTGGCGGTGGATTGTTCGAATTGCCACTGTGTCAGCAATACGAAAACGGAGGCCACGGCCAGTGTGAGGAGGAAGAAGCCTATCCACCGTGGTTTCAGGGCTGTGCGGAGCAACTAGTTGTCACCCCGGGTAGGTTGGCGAAATTTGGACTTCAACTTTTTGGAAGTCTTTTAGATCCGTGTACCCGGTTGATGCCATGGCGCGTCGTAACGCCCCCATGAGATTCGCTGTTCCGTTGGTGTGGTCAGTTGGGCCAATGAGAAGTTCCTCCATACCTGCTACGGTGCCGATGTGGGTGCGGTCGCCGCGAGGGAACTCAGGATGTGCTGCTTCCAGTCCCCAGTGCCAACCTTTGCCGGGAGCTTCTGTGGCCCGAGCCAGGGTGGTGCCAAGCATGACTGCATCAGCACCCATGCCGATGGCTTTGACTATGTCACCGGAGATGCCCAGACCACCGTCAGCAATGACATGAACATACCGTCCCCCAGATTCGTCCATATAGTCGCGTCGGGCTTCTGCGATATCTGAAATTGCGGTGGCCATGGGAACACGGATGCCCAGGGCCCTGCGAGTTGTAGACGAAGCACCGCCACCAAACCCTACTAGCACGCCAGCGGCGCCAGTGCGCATCAGGTGCAATGCAGGGGTGTAGCCGGCCACTCCCCCAACAATGACCGGTACGTCAAGTTCATAAATAAATTTCTTCAAATCAAGCGGTTCTTTGGTTTCCGACACATGTTGTGCTGATACCGTGGTGCCGCGGATGACGAACATATCCACTCCAGCATCCACCACGGTCTTATAGAACTCTTGGGTCCGCTGCGGTGTGAGAGCACCGGCTACTACCACTCCGGCTTCTCGGATTTCTTCCAGCCGTGCTGAGATGAGATCTGGTTGGATCGGAGCCGCATACAGTTGCTGCAGGCGTGCGGTGTTTTGTGGCGAAAACGTTTGCGATTTTAAAGCTGCGATTTCGTCAAGAACTGGCTGGGGGTCCTCGTAACGGGTCCACAGCCCTTCCAAATTCAGCACACCCATACCACCAAGCTGTCCTAGCTGGATGGCGGTGGCCGGTGACATAACCGAGTCCATGGGTGCACCAATCACGGGCATGGAAAACTTGAATGCGTCGATCTGCCAGTCCAACGAAACATCTTCCGGGTCGCGGGTTCGACGGGTTGGCACAATCGATATGGCGTCCAAAGGCATGGATTCTCTGCCGCGTTTGCCAAGGCCTATTTCAACTTCGTAGCTCACGTATGTCCAGTTTCTATCCGGTCACGGATGGGTTAAAGCGCTTGATCTATTAGAGATTCTATTTGGCGCGGTAGTTTGGTGCTTCTGCAGTCATCATAATGTCGTGCGGGTGCGATTCCTTAAGTCCCGATGCGGTGACCCGGACGAACCGGCCGTCGCGTTGGAGCGTTTCGATGTCTTTAGCCCCGGTATAGAACATTGTTTGACGTAGCCCGCCTTCTAGTTGGTGCAATACAGCACCAAGTGGTCCACGATAGGGCACTTGGCCTTCGATGCCTTCGGGGATCAGCTTTTCATCATCAGGAACATCGGCCTGGAAGTAGCGGTCCTTGGAGTAAGAGCGTGAACCGTCGCGGGTTTGCATGGCACCTAGCGATCCCATTCCACGGTAAGTTTTAAACTGTTTACCATGGTAGAACACCAAATCACCTGGAGATTCTGCAGTGCCGGCTAGGAGCGACCCCAGCATCACAGAATTGGCTCC
>DEPX01000054.1:8384-13357 GCA_002358975.1 Micrococcaceae bacterium UBA3381
TGGAACCCCGGCTGGTATCGCCGCCTTAGAGGCTTCATAGATTGCTGTGATTTGAGGGACCCCAACACCGGCAACCACCCGTGTGGTGCAAATGGATCCGGGACCAACGCCAACTTTGACAGCATCCACGCCTGCATCAACAAGGGCCTTGGCACCCTGATAGGTAGCGGCCTGACCACCAATAACATCGACGTGTTGGGCTGCGGGCTCAGCTTTGAGTTTGGCCACCATATCCAAAACGCCTTGCGTGTGACCGTTAGCGGTATCTACGACCAACAAATCAACTCCGGCGTCAACGAGCGACATGGCACGTTCAAAACCGTCACCAAAGAAGCCTACGGCGCCGCCCACCAGGAGGCGGCCTTCTTCGTCTTTGGCAGCGTTCGGGAATTCTTGGGCTTTATCGAAGTCCTTGACGGTGATAAGGCCTTCAAGTTTATTGTTGGTATCGACCAGTGGCAGTTTTTCAATGCGGTGTTCTTGCAAGAGGCGCACCACTTCGTCACGTTGGACGTTGAATGGTGCAGTGACCAACGGCATCTTGGTCATAATTTCACGGACGGCAGTAGTGTCGTATTCTGCGTGTGGCACGAATCTGGTGTCGCGGTTGGTGATGATTCCCAGCAGAATCTGATTTTCATCTACAACAGGCAGACCAGAAATCCGGTATCGGCCACATAGATCATCCCATTTGCTCAGTGTGGCATCAGGTGAGATGGTAACCGGATCTGTAACCATGCCCGATTCATTGCGTTTTACTTTGTCGACTTCCGATGCCTGGTCTGCAATCGACAGATTGCGGTGGATTACCCCGAGTCCACCGTAGCGAGCCATCGCGATCGCCAACGGAGATTCTGTGACGGTATCCATCGCAGCGGAAATGATGGGCACGTTAATACTGAGGCGTTTGGTCAGCTGGGTAGAGACATCAGCGTCGGCTGGGATAACGTCAGTTGCGTTGGGCAACAGTAGGACGTCATCATAGGTTAAACCAACGAACCCAAATGGGTCGTGGGCGTTGGCCACAGGTTCTGCTGATGGCCCGGAAGTGTGCTCGGTCACTTGATCATACCCTTTCAAGAAATCCTTTGTTTCCATGATAAGGGGTGTAGCATGCAGAATATTCCGAACGTCGCTGCGCGTGGCTTGTCATCGCAGACCGTGAACACTCCCGGGCACATTTTCAGGCAAAATTACTCAACGCTTCCCCCGGTTTGCTCAGCATATTGCTCCGGTGTCAGAATGGCACCTTCTTCTGTGACATCGACGGTGAATAACCATCCAACACCGTAGGGGTCTTCGTTGATACGTTCCGGATTTTGGATAACGTCTTCGTTGGATTCCACGATGGTTCCGGTCACCGGTGAATACAGCTCAGATACCGATTTGGTTGATTCTAATTCGCCACAGACCTCTCCGGCAGTCACGGTATCTCCGACCTCTGGCAATTCGGCAAATACTACGTCACCGAGCTGATCGGCAGCATAGTCGGTGATGCCAATACGTACAGGGTCTTCATCGTTGAGCCACTCGTGTTCAGCGGAGTAGCGCAGTGCGGATTTTACAACGGTCATAATGTATCCTTCGTCTTGGTGTTAGCGAGCGTAAAACGGTGTTTTGGTAATGATAAACGGTAGTGCTTTGCCACGCACGTCAATATTGACTGTGGTGTCTACTTCGGCGTACTGTGCATCGATATAGCCCAGTGCTATCGGCTTTGTCAGAGTCGGTGATGGTATCCCGGAGGTCACCGTACCTACGGTTTGACCATCAATGCTAAGCACAGCACCGCTGCGTCCGGCACGCCGCTGGTCGCTAGTTAAACCGACTAGTATTTGTTCGGGTGGTGTGTCGCGCAGCGGTTCCAGTGCAGTGCGCCCCACAAAATCTTCGTCTTTGGCAAACGATACGATTCGACTCATTCCAGCCTCAAACGGTGTGCGTTCTGTTGAAAGTTCATTGCCGTAAAGGGGCATACCGGCTTCTAGGCGTAATGAGTCCCGACAGGCTAGTCCGCACGGGGTCAGTTCGACGCCAATGTCTAACGAAAACAACTGTTCCCAAAGGCGTTCGACATGGTCATTGGGCGTGATAATTTCGAAACCATCCTCACCGGTATAGCCAGTGCGAGCCACGATCCACGAGCTGCCGTCGACGGAAAGCTCGGTAACCCGGTAGTTTTTCAACGAACCGGCTGTTTCAGCAAACTCCTCGCCCAGTGCCGCTACAACATCTTGGGCTTTTGGCCCCTGGATCCCTAATAATGATAGTTGATCGGTGGCATCGTCGACGGTCGCGTCAATTCCTGCCAACCGTTGTTCCAAAGCATCAGCAACGGTTTTAGCATTTCCAGCATTGGGAACCGTTAGGTAGCGATCCTCACCGAGACGGTAGACGATCATGTCGTCAACGATGGTGCCATCTTCAGTGAGCATGACGGTATATTTGGCCCGGCCTATGGTCATCTTGGAAAAGTCGCCGGCCAGGGCAGTGTTGAGTCCTTTGACCGCCTCTGGACCGGTTACAAACACTTCACCCATATGGGAGAGGTCGAAAATGCCAACGGCCTCGCGCACCGCTTTGTGTTCGGTAATTTCGGAAGTGTATTTCAGCGGCATATTCCAGCCGTTGAAATCTGTGAAGCTGGCACCCAACGTCTCATGGGTTTTAAATAGTGGTGTAGTTTTTAGCGTCATGATATCGCTCCTAGTTCAGCTCGAAGGCTTCTGGTGGCGGGCAGGAGCAGACCAGATTTCGGTCGCCACCGGCCTGATCGATACGAGATACCGGAGTGAAGTATTTATCTACCTGCAATTCCGGTACCGGGAAAGCTGCCTGTTCTACCGAATAGGACCGATCCCAATTTGAGCTGACTACTTCAGCTACCGGGTGGGGTGCCAGGCGCAACACGGAGTCTTCAACAGCAATCTTGCCGTCCTCGACCTCAGCGATCTCTTCGCGGATCTTTATCATGGCGCTGATGAAACGTTCCAGTTCATCCATATCTTCAGATTCCGTAGGTTCGACCATGAGTGTGCCGGGCACCGGGAACGCCATAGTTGGGGCATGGAAGCCAAAATCCATCAGACGCTTAGAGACGTCTTCTGCTGTCACACCGGTGTTCTTGGTAATTTCCCGCAGGTCCAGAATGCACTCATGGGCCACTAGATCATTGAGCCCGGTATAAAGTACGGGGAAATGGTCTTTGAGCCGGTGTGCCAGATAGTTAGCAGATAACACCGCGATCTGGGTTGCTTCAGTAAGCGCTTCAGCACCCATCATGGCAATGTATGACCAGGTGATGGGCAGTACTCCGGCGGAGCCGTATATTGTGGAGGCTACCGGAGTAGCATCTTCGGGTAACGGCCCGTTTGGTTGGGCTGGAAGATGCGGAATGAGATGCTCTGCAACACAAACTGGACCAACACCAGGGCCACCACCACCGTGGGGGATGGAAAAGGTTTTGTGTAGGTTAAGGTGCGAGACATCCCCACCGAATTTACCCGGTTGTGCCAGGCCTACCAGCGCGTTAAGATTCGCCCCGTCAATGTATACTTGTCCACCGGCATTATGAATCTTGTCGCAAATATCCACCACATCGGTGTCGTAAATACCAGCGGTGGATGGGTAAGTGATCATGATGGCGGCAATTCGTTCGCCATATTTTTCGAGCACTTCATCTAAATGCGTGGAGTCGATGGAGCCATCGTCAGCAGTTTTAACCACGATAACTTGCAGTCCGGCTAACACTGCTGAGGCGGCGTTAGTGCCGTGGGCGGATGCCGGGATGATACAGATATCCCGGTCTGTTTCTCCCTGCGCTTCAAGGTACTGGCGGATAGCCAGTAGCCCAGCATATTCGCCCTGCGAGCCAGCGTTTGGTTGCAAAGATACTGCAGCATAGCCAGTAATGGCTTCAAGTTGGCTCTCAAGATCTTTGATGAGTTCCTGCCATCCGGCTGCTTGTTCAGAGGGAGCATATGGGTGAATGGCAGCAAATTCCGGCCAAGTGATGGCTTCCATTTCAGCGGCAGCATTCAATTTCATCGTGCACGAGCCCAACGGAATCATAGTGCGATCTAACGCGAGGTCACGGTCGGCTAGCCGTCGGCAGTAACGCATCATGGTGGTTTCAGATCGGATGGTCTGGAAAATCTCGTGAGTCATAAACTCTGATTCACGAATGAGTTCATGATGTAGCGCATTGTCGCCGTCCACCACTTCAGCACCAAAGACTGCTGCAAGTGCTTCCACATCGGCATCAGTGGTGGTTTCATCGGTGGAAATACCTACCTGGGTGTCGGAGAAGCGGCGAAGGTTGTAGCCTGCTTCATCGGCTTTGGCCATGGTTGTTTCGACGTCCTCCACGGTTACTACAACGGTGTCGAAATAGTGCTTGGCTGCCAATTCGAAGCCAGCATTACTCAAAGAGGCGGCCAGTCGGCTTGCCATGTCGTGGGTACGCTGAGCTATTTCGGTCACGCCTTCGGGGCCGTGGTATACGCCATACATTCCTGCCATAACAGCCAGCAGCGCCTGTGCGGTACAAATATTTGAGGTCGCCTTTTCACGACGAATATGTTGTTCCCGAGTTTGTAAGGCTAACCGGTATGCAGGCATGCCAGAGGCATCTTCTGAAACACCGACCAGACGACCTGGCATTTGACGCACGAAACGTTCTTTAGTGGCCATATAGGCTGCATGTGGTCCGCCGTAAAACAGCGGCACGCCGAACCGCTGGGTCGTGCCCACGGCGATATCGGCGCCTTGTTCTCCGGGTGGGGTGATCATCGTCAAAGATAGTAGGTCGGCGATCACGCTAATCATGGCGCCACGTTCTTTGGCCTGGTCAAAGATCGCCTGGTGGTTAACGATGGCACCATCATCACCAGGCTGTTGCACTAAGACGCCGCAGAGGTCCCCGTCTGGCAATCCTTCGGTCGCCAGGTCTACCAGGATGGTTTCAACCCCTA
>DEPX01000054.1:13521-17729 GCA_002358975.1 Micrococcaceae bacterium UBA3381
GAAGACTCATCTAACAGTGAGGCGTTGGCAATTTCCAGGCCGGTCAAATCTGCCACCATGGTCTGAAAATTAAGCAAGGCTTCGAGACGGCCCTGGGAAATTTCGGGCTGATACGGGGTGTATGCGGTATACCAGCCGGGATTTTCTACTACATTGCGACGGATCACCGCCGGGGTAATGGTGTCGTAGAATCCCTGCCCGATCATCGATTTTTTAACTGTATTCTTTGCTGCGAAACCACGCAGCCGTGTTTGTGCCTGGGTTTCGGTCAGGGCCTCCGATAGTACCAGGGGGTCTTGCTGGGCAATGTTTTCTGGCATCGCAGCGGTTGTAAGCTCATCAAGGCTCTGGTAGCCAAGTGCGTCCAGCATGTAAGTAACACCGGACTCACGTGGGCCCAAGTGGCGATGAGCGAAGTTTGCAAGTTCGTAGACAGCCATGGGATCTCCTTGGGAGTGGATAATTCCGTTAGATCCCTCCCCATCTGTTATTGACCTGAGAGTTTTCCAGTATTCTGGTTGCCCCGTCGGTGAGCCGAGAAATCAGCTACTTTCCAGATTGGCCTGTAGTAAGCGGTATGGGTACCTGAGAGTTTCCTGGGGAGGAAGTTGCACCGTCGGTGCCCAAGTTGGCTGGGCTCTCCCGCTTGCCATGTGCGGCCATATTCGATTATGTTTCGGGTCACAGTATAGCTGGAGTGCCCCAATTTGAGAACTTTTGCACCGACAAAATCATGTTTATCGCCACTAGCGCCATCACGTCTCGGCGCTGCCCACCCCTGGGACGAATCTATAGCAGAAAATGACGACACCAGCGACATCCCGTAACAGTGCAAGCCCCAATGAAACTATTGCTGGGGCTTGCACTGGCAGAATACAGAATTTTGCTAAACAGCCACTACTTCTACAGGGATGTTATCTCGGGTGGCTTTGGAATATGGGCACAGTTGGTGTGCCCGATCGACTAGTTGCTGAGCGGTTTCTTTATCTACATCGGGCAAGGTAACCATGAGTTTTACCGACAGACCAAAGCTCTCGCCTTCTTTGCCAATACCGACCTCACTATTGACCACAGAGTTTGAGGTATCGATGCCTTGCTCTTTACCAGCCAATCCCAGAGCGCTTTGGAAACAGGCGCCATAGCCGACGGCAAATAACTGCTCAGGATTGGTACCGCCACCGGGCCCGCCCTGTTCTTTAGGAGTCCGGAGACTAACGTCGATCGACTTGTCGTCGGTGGCACCTCGCCCGTCACGGCCACCAGTGATCTCTGCTTTGGCAGTATATGCAATATTTTCGGGTGTCTGCATTTGTCTTCTCTCCTGTTCGTAGGAACTGTCATTGCCGTAGGGCAGTTGCCACCTAAAGTGGACAACCCCCTTCTAGCATTGTCTTGTTTTGCAATGTTGTCTAGGGATTTTCGACGAGCACCCTGCTGTCTTTACTAGCATTAACGCCTTAGCCCTCCACCCGATAAACGGATGGAGGGCTAAGTATCAGAGATCAGACGTGAAGGCGCTTAGTCTTCTTCGTCTTCAACTTGGTCGGCAACAAGTGTTTCGGTGGTCAGCACCATTCCTGCAATGGAGGCAGCATTTGCCAGTGCGGAACGGGTCACCTTGACCGGGTCGATAATGCCGGCATCAACCAGGTTGCCGTAGTCACCGGTTGCGGCGTTGTAGCCTTCATTTGGCTTCAACTCGCTGACGCGGGAGACAACAACGGAACCATCTTCGCCAGCGTTCAGCGCGATCCAGCGGGTTGGCTGGACGATAGCGCGACGAACAACATCAACGCCTGCGCTTTGATCATCGGATAGCTCTTTGAGTTCGGCAACTTCATCCAGAGCAGAAGCAGCGTTGATCAGTGCTGTACCGCCGCCGGCAACGATGCCTTCTTCCAGAGCTGCACGAGTGGAGGCAACGGCGTCTTCAATACGCCCCTTGCGCTCTTTAAGCTCTACCTCAGTTGCAGCACCGACTTTAATGACCGAGACGCCACCTGCCAGCTTGGCTAGGCGTTCTTGGAGCTTTTCACGGTCCCAATCGGAGTCGGTTGCTTCGATTTCAGAACGAATCTGAGCAACACGATCAGCAACATCTTGTGCTTCGCCGGCGCCATCAACAATGGTGGTGGCTTCCTTAGTGACCGTGACGCGACGTGCCGAGCCCAGAACTTCCAGACCAACCTGGTCCAGTTTCATTCCCAAATCTTCGGAGACTACCTGGGCACCGGTGAGGGTAGCAATGTCTTGCAGCATCGCCTTACGACGGTCGCCAAAGCCTGGCGCCTTGACGGCAACCGCATTGAGGGTACCGCGCAATTTATTGACGACTAGGGTCGATAGTGCTTCGCCCTCAACATCTTCGGCAATGATGAATAGTGGCTTCTTTTCTTGCAGTACCTGTTCCAGCAGCGGCAAGAAGTCCTGAACGTTCGAAATCTTGGACTGAGTCAACAAAATGTATGGATCGTCCAACACGGCTTCCTGACGTTCGGCGTCAGTAACCATGTATGGCGACAAGTAGCCCTTGTCGAATTCCATACCCTCGGTGATTTCCAGCTCGGTATCGGTGGTCGAGGACTCTTCAACGGTGATTACTCCGTTGATACCTACGGTATCGAAAGCCTTGGCCAGCAATTCACCAATTTCTGATTCGCCGGAAGAAATAGCAGCAACGTGGGAAACGTTGTCACCCGAGACTTCTACGGCGTTATCCAAGAGACGCTGCTGCAGGACTTCTACGGCAGCTTCTACGCCTTTGCGGACTTCTCCAGGAGCGGCCCCGGCAGCGACCAGGCGCATACCTTCATTAACAAGGGCCTGGGCCAGGATCGTTGCGGTAGTGGTACCGTCACCGGCGATATCCTGAGTCTTAGTAGCAACTTCTTTTGCTAGCTGAGCACCCATATTTTCGTATGGGTCTTCCAGCTCAACGTCGCGAGCAATAGTCACACCGTCATTAGTAATACTTGGCGCACCCCAAGCTTTATCTAATACGACGTTACGACCCTTGGGGCCAAGTGTGACTTTGACAGTATCAGCCAGTTTGTCCACACCGGCTTGTAACGCACGGCGGGCGTCATCGTTGAATATCAGCTGTTTAGCCAACTGTTCTCCTTAGTGATTGATCTCGAAAAATACGTACTGGTAATTCAGTCTTATTTTTCGATGACGGCCAGCACGTCACGAGCGGAGAGGACAAGGAATTCCTGACCGCTGTATTTGACTTCGGTGCCACCGTATTTGGAGAACAGCACTACATCGCCTTCAGCAACGTCAACAGCAACGCGCTCGCCATTTTCTGCAACGCGACCCGGGCCGACTGCAATGACTTTTCCTTCTTGTGGTTTTTCCTGAGCGGTATCTGGAATGACCAAGCCCGAAGCAGTGGTCTGTTCTGCGGCTAGTGGCTCGACTACGATACGGTCCTCAAGAGGCTTGATGGAGACAGCCATGAATCTCTCCTACTAATGTAAAAGGTAAATATTGTTCATTTGCCGGGCAAGCCACCCGTCGTCGCGGGTGCCGGATGGCTGGAACCTAAAGGCTTTAGCACTCACGTGGTTCGTGTGCTAATCCCAACTGTATTACCCCGTTAGCACTTGGTCAAATAGAGTGCTAAATCTGGTCGGCTTGACTCATTACATAACTCATTTATATATTTTAGTTATGCATTCTACCGAGTCAGATTCTGCTTCCGCACCAGATTCGAACGGTTCCAGCAACGCTTCGTCGCGGCCGTTGGCTAACCAGATGGTTTCGGCAGCCTCACGCTTCGCTCGTACAGCAACACAGATTTCCGGGATCAGGATCTCTGCGGTCTCCATGCGTGCACTGGGCTATATCGAACGCCACGGTCCACAACGCATCTCTCACCTGGCCAACTTTGAATCGATTTCTCAACCTGCCATGACCACGGCGATTAATCGTCTTGCACACGACGGTATGGTCATTCGCCAGCCCGACCCTGATGATGCTCGGGCCCAATTAGTGGCCCTGACCGATCAAGGTGGTGACGCGCTACAGGAGTATCGACGACAAGTGGTGGCTACAGTCCAGCCCACACTCGACACGTTATCGGAGACAGATCGCGTGACTCTGGGACGTGCCGTGGAAATTTTAGAATCGCTGACCAACAGACTCACCGGATTCGAATAACTTTCGAAAGTAGATGATCCTTTCATGTCTAGTTCTCCTTCCGGACA
>DEPX01000054.1:17752-18086 GCA_002358975.1 Micrococcaceae bacterium UBA3381
TAAAACAACCCGCCAGCGTGTGGGCGATTACTTTTGCCACCGCAGCGTCGTTTATCGGCATTGGGCTCGTGTCTCCTATTCTGCCAACAATCGCCGAACAACTCGGAGCCACAGCATTTGAATCGATGCTGCTCTTTACGTCATATCTGCTCGTGACGGCTTTGACGATGTTCTTTGCCGGTTTCATTTCCACGCGCATCGGTGTCAAGGCCACTTTGGTAACCGGGCTGATCATTATCGTACTGTTCGCTAGTCTTGCAGGCTTATCCGACACTGTAGGTCAGGTTATTGGGTTACGCGCCGGCTGGGGATTTGGCAATGCCATGTTTATGAC
>DEPX01000054.1:18111-18233 GCA_002358975.1 Micrococcaceae bacterium UBA3381
GGCGCAGCCAATGGTGGTTCCGCTGCGGCAATTATCCTTTATGAAGCCGCGCTGGGTGCCGGAATGGCATTGGGACCGCTAGTGGGCGGGACGTTGGGATCAATATCATGGCGAGCACCATT
>DEPX01000004.1:0-2553 GCA_002358975.1 Micrococcaceae bacterium UBA3381
CGTGAAACTCCCATGGTGTTTTGCGAAAAATAACGCAGAGAACACGTAATCTTAGAAAGAGAAACCTCGGCAATCCGGGCTATTTATATAACCCGCTCACAAAATCCACTGGACCACATCCATTTTTTGACGTGAAACACGTTTCCTGGAGACGAATACCGATTTAGCTGGTGCCTAGCATCACAACACAGCACGTCACCCACAATACGACTTACCGTTTGTGTCACATTCTGAGACAATCCGACGATTTGCCTCCTCTACTTGAAAGAATCTGTCTCAAATTCCATTAGACGGTCCGAACTAGCACGTTCCACGTGAAACACAAAGCTTTAAATTTCTATCCGCCCCATTTCCCGGTTTTGGGACCATTTCTCACTCACCTAAGAGGGCCCACCAACCCGATACGTAATTCATTTGTACGAATATTTATTTAATTACCTGATAATAATTTCTTCATTATCACTGGCCGTTTCGAGGCGTAATTTTTCATTGTTAAATAGGATTTAATAACGTGGATCGTTCCTTTAGCAATGTTTCACGTGAAACTATCACCTTACCCACTGTTGGTCCCTTGTGTCTGTCAAAGGCGTTGTACAGGAAGCTCATTAAACGTGTCGTTCTCCGATGCGCATCAGCACCAGCCCAATATGATTTTGCAGTTAGACGACTAAGTCTAGGAAATGATAATTACGGACAATGAAAATGCAGCATTGATTGCCGGTGTTTTAGTGTCAATAGAGAGTGCAAGAGATACTTAGAGTCGAGGATAAAGTATTGGCAAATAAGATGTACATCGTAAAATGCAGTCTCCGGCACAACTAATAACCCGAGCATCCTTACTACTGAAGCACATTGTTGGTGACTCCGCAGGAAACATTCCCAGCTCGCTTCAGTCACTCAGCACATTAATTGCGATTGTTTCACGTGAAACGATAGTTTCTTCGACCATCCCTATTTTTCGCTCTTTAGTTAGCTAACGATGGGTGATTACTAAGAACCATCGAAGAAGTAGGAGGATCGCTTTGGCTACTCGTAGCACTGATGATGGACCAAGCTGGACTGAGCAATTTTGCTGCGCATTAGCCGCTAGCTCGTCAGGTGTTTCACGTGAAAACCGGTTATTTTGTGTGTCCTTGACAGAATGCGAACAACAACGATAGTTCCAGGTGATATTTATTATACCGGAGGTCAACTTTAGACGTATGCGACGCTGTTGCTAGGAAAAACTTAGTTAGGACTCGGGTTTTTATGTCGTCTCCACGTTTAGCCACCTTTAGCTCCAGATTTTGCGCGATATTTCGTGTAAAGTCTGTACGCTGAAATGCCAATAGCAGGGGATGGATCAGAAAATAGTCCCGAGAAGACAGATCAACAAGGTAGCTCAAGCTTAGAGTACTTGCTCTAACAGTGTTGCCTAGATTAGACCTGTTTCATGTGAAACCCCACATGGGTAATCTCTAGGTCTACTGCAAGGGGAGCGCTAACTTGGGCAATCAGCCAAGAGGTAGTAACTGGTAGCCCACGATTGCCAACGGCACCCGGCAAGACCAATAGCGTCCAAAACTGAGTGGGGTTTCACGTGAAACCTGGTCATCAGTAGCCTGAGTCGATACGTAATTAGACGGACTACTTAGCGACAGTGGCCTTAACAATGACTCCACAAGAAATGATTTGCCACATATATTTGGAGCAAAATCACTCTACACATTAAAAAGAAGAGGCCATTACGTCAGTGAAGAATAAAACTCAAGGACAAACCAGTTACAAGTAAATAAACTATATTCGTTTGATAAATCTAAACTGCCAGTCTTGACGCTACCCTCTAACACCGCGGTCGGCAATTTCCATTGCAGCTTCCCGATAACTTAGGGCCCCGGTAGAACTCGGATCGTAAGTGAGAACACTTTGCTGATACGAAGGCGCTTCTGAGATCCTGACGTTTCTGGGGATCACGGTTTTCAATACCTGGTGTGGAAAGTATTCGCGGACTTCTTCAGCGACTTGGACCGCTAGATTAGTCCTTGAGTCAAACATCGTGAGCACGATAGTAGATACGTGAAGCTCAGGATTGAGGTGCTCCTGGATCATTTGGATGTTTGTGACTAATTGAGACAGACCCTCAAGGGCATAATATTCTGTTTGAATTGGGATAAGCACTTCATTCGCAGCAACGAAAGCATTAACGGTTAGCAGCCCGAGACTGGGTGGACAATCGATAAAGATGTAATCAACACGTGCTAAACCGCTCTCCTCGCGATACTCGAAATACCGTTGCAGCGCGCGTGACAGCCGCTGCTCTCTTGCTACCAACGACACCAGCTCTATTTCAGCTCCGGCCAAGTCAATGGTTGATGGTGCTACCAGCAGGTTGTCCGTGTCTGGGTTTTCGTACAGAACATCTTTGAGCTCATAGTCCTCGATGAGCACATTATAAATAGAAGGCACGCCCTGTTGGTGTGGAATGTTCAGAGCCGTTGAAGCGTTACCCTGCGGGTCTGTGTCAATAACTACGACATTCATGCCGGCGCGAGCCATTGCCGTAGCCAGGTTCAC
>DEPX01000004.1:2656-5009 GCA_002358975.1 Micrococcaceae bacterium UBA3381
GGCCGAGCCATCCGCTTGGTCTTTAGTTTTTCACGTCGACGCTTCTCAGATTCCAATTCGCGGGCCAGCGGAGTCGATGCAGCACTCGTGGCACTATTCGGTGTTTCACGTGAAACTTTCTCCTGGTCGACCAAACCAGCCTCCATTACTTCAAATTTGAACTAAAATATCTTCCGGTTAAGAACCGTAAGTAAGTCTTGCAACTGTTGTAGGGACTTCCAAGAGTTCGTCTCCGACAGTTAGTACTTCACTATGTTGGGTTTTGAACTTTCGTAAGACCTTATCGGCCTTTTCAATTTCGTTGGCAGCACTTTGACCCTTGATAGCCAATAGCTCACCACTGCCATGCAGCAACGGAACTGTCATTGGTATCAACGACTTCATTGCCGAGACGGCTCGGGCAGTAACAATATCAACATCCACCGTCTCAACAATCTGCTCCGAACGAGCACGCAATACATCGACGTTTGCAAGTCCCAAGTCGTCAATGACCATATCAAGCCAATCGACACGGCGTTCCAATGGCTCAATGAGAATAAACTGTACGTCCGGACGAGCAATGGCCAACGCAATACCAGGTAGACCGGCCCCAGAGCCGACGTCAGCCACTAGAGCGCCTTTAGGAAGCAGCTCGTGCACCACTGCGCAGTTCAGCACATGACGATCCCACATTTTAGTGATTTCGCGAGGACCAAGTAAACCCCATTCAATACCGGTGGTAACCAGGTGTTCTACGAACCGTTCAGCAAGGTCTGTCTGTTCACCAAAGACCACTTCTACAGCGTCGACAATCCACGCCTCCTGGCGTTCGAGTTGTGCCACTGAGGGGTCTGTTTCCGGTACAGGTTGGTTCGTCAACGCTACTCTCCGACGCTAATAACGACGTGACGGCGTGGACCTTCACCTTCCGATTCAGAATGCAGGCCGGCTTCAGCCACAACGTCGTGGACGATTTTACGTTCGTATGGGCTCATTGGTTTCATGTGCTCAACATCGCGGGTTTCTTCAACCTTAGCAATGGCTTCGCGTGCCTGATCGCGCAGGTTTTCGGCACGTTGCACTCGGTGGTTAGCAATGTCCAGAATCAGCCTTGAGCGTTGACCGGTGGAAGACAGAACGGCTAAGCGAGTCAATTCCTGTAGTGCCTCTAGCGTCTTACCGTCCTTGCCCACAAGCCCCTGAACTTCTTCGTCGTCATCAGGTGCAAGGACCGACAGGTAGGTGCGGTTGTTGCGGACTTCGATATCGATATCGCCATCAAGATCGGCAATATCGAGGAGTTCCTCAACATAGTCGGCGGCGTGATCGCCTTCCGCTTCAATATCCGAAGCCTCGTTGGTCTCTTCGGTGACGTCTTCCGTTGAGTTGGACTGTTCTACGTTCATCGTTTCTTCCTAGGTTTTCTCACAGGTTGTTGGCGCTGGCCCTTTGGCTTATTGTTCTGGACCTCTGTTTTTTCACGGGCTTCTTCGGCGGCTTTACCTACCGGTGGTAGGCCTTTGACTGCCCGGCGCTCATTGAGTTCACGTTCTGCAATGGAGCCTGGGGTAGGGTTGCGCCGGATAATGAAGAGTTGTTGCCCAACCGCCCAGAAGTTTGTCGCGGTCCAGTAGATCAAGACACCGATTGGGAAGTTGAAACCACCGATGGCAAAAATGGCGGGAAATGCATAAAGCATGATCTTTTGAGTCTGGGCGAATTGACCGGTTTGGGCGGCCTCAGACATGTTCTTACCCATCAGGGTTTTTTGCATATAGAACATCGCCGTGACCATCAAAATGATCAAGATGACCGATACGATCACGATATTGAGGTCGAAATTTTCTCCGATATTATCTTTGAGCACATCGGACATTTGTGCGCCCGCAAACGACGAGTTCGCAAAAGAGTGGACTTCCTTGGCCGACAGTGCGCCGATAGATTCACCACTGTCGGCTGCCCCTGCTGCTCCTACTAATACCCGGTAGAGAGCAAAGAAGAATGGCATCTGCACAAGCATCGGCAGACATGCGGCAAACGGACTGGTGCCGCGTTCCTTAAACAGCTGCTGCTGTTCCATAGCCATCGCTTGACGCGAGAGCTGGTCTTTTTTGTTTTTATATTTTTCCTGCAGTTTTTTAATTTCTGGCTGCAGTTCTTGCATGGCACGTTGCGATTTAATCTGCTTTACAAACACTGGGATCAGCAGTGTCCGAATGAGAATCACCAGTAGAAATAGCGCTAACGTCCAGGTCCAACCGGACTCGTATTCCATGCCCAACCCGCTCAATAGCGAGTGGAAGACACTGAGCACCCATGACACCGCCCATTTGAAGGGGAGGAGAATTGTGTCAAAAAATCCCATAGTTTATTT
>DEPX01000004.1:5030-8263 GCA_002358975.1 Micrococcaceae bacterium UBA3381
TCCTCTTCGGTGGCCTCATTGTCCGGTGGAATTACCGGGTGGTTCAGTTCAATAATGAATGGTTGTTTGCCATCCGGCCAAATCCTATTCCCAGGTGGAACCGGATCTATGCCACCATCTTGCCAAGGATGACAACTCAGCACCCGTCGTCCTGCCATAAGGCTACCCTTAATGGCCCCGTGCGTATAAACCGCTTCTAGGCCGTAGGCTGAACACGTCGGAAAGAATTTACATACATCTCCGTAGCTCGGAGAGATAATTCTTCGATATGCACGCAGGAGCCAGCCGATAAGTGTGGACGGTAGAGCACGCAGTATGCCCCACTGCCTTGCACTGTCTTTTACTACAAACGGCGATGGCTGTATCCCCTTGGGTTCATCCTGGTGCTCACAGCTGTTCTGCACGACGCATATACTTTCTCAGTGCCCCGTGGACCGCATGGCTCGTTGCTTCCTGAAGCTCCGCAAAGCTAGCGCTGCTTGAGGCCGGTAGTGCTCGGATTACTAGATCCAATGAGCCGTCAACTACCTCCATGCCCAGTCTCCGGTCGAAGAGCTCGGCGATGATGGCACGCAGCCGACGTTTGGTTTTATTCCGGGTAACCGCGTTGCCGACGGCCTTGGAAACAATAAACCCCGCCCGCGGTTCATCGCCGGTGGGGCGAATATTTGCAGATACAACAACGTTCCGATTGCCGAAACGGGAACCGGAACGTTGTGTATCAGAAAATTGTGTTCTAGTGCGTATCCGCTGGTGTTTCGGTAGCACTAAATCAGTGTTCCTGTGGCCACCGGCACCGACACTTGAAAGCTTAGGCGCTCACACGTGCGCGGCCCTTGCCGCGACGTGCTGACAAAACTGCACGGCCGGCGCGAGTACGCATACGGGAACGGAAGCCATGCTTGCGGGCACGGCGGCGGTTATTCGGCTGAAAAGTCCGCTTAGTCACTGTTAATTCTCCACACTCAATCAAACGCAGAAGCATGCTTGGGAAGTACGTTCAAAACTGAGTTTGCCCAAAAACTTCGGCGATATTAGGTCATTATCTGTTCTTATCTTTCCGGCGGCGGCCAAAAAGGGCACGCTTCTACCCCGGTTAAGACTCAATAAGTCTAAGAACAGCAAACCGTTTGGTCAAATTCGAGACCAGAATGCAGTTACCTTTGAGTCTCACTATGTGAATAAGCTGTGCATATCTTTCTTCACCCTGTGGATATTAAGGCTAAGGTTGTGACAGTAGATGTGCCACAACATTGAAGATACTGGCAGACTGCTGGCACAACTTGTGGATAAAGCGTGGCGGAAAGATTGCGCCCTGATGCAAAAATCTTATTATCAGGAGGGCAAGCATGAATTGGGGTTTTAGCGGATGAATGTAAGCGAATCGATCATCAACTCGTGGCAACGAGTTGTTGAGAAAGTACGCGCTTCCGGTGACGTTGGCCTAAGTCAGATGGGCTTTTTAGATCTTGCACACCCACAAGGGCTCATCGCCAACACTCTGCTCTTAGCGGTTCCCAATGAAATGACTCGAGATATCCTCGAAAACCATCTCCACCAATATCTCGCCGGCGCACTCACGGATGTCTTTGGTACTGACATCAACTGTGCCTACTCCATCGACACCAACCTGCATGCCACCACACCGGAAATCCCAACATCTCCCCAGCGCACCATCCACGACACTGAGTATGTGGATAACGTTGTGGACATCTCTGAAGCACCCCAAGCTCCAACCGAAAAAGCGCCAACAGATGAAGCGCTTATAGAGGAATTATTTAGTTCCCAAACCAATCCGGCACCGTCACCAAGCGGTGGTGCTCAGCTCACGGTGCCACCAAGTTCTGGAGAACGCTCCAGGCTCAATGAGCACTACCATTTCGATAACTTCATTACCGGTTCGTCGAACCGTTTTGCTCACGCCGCCGCATATGCCGTATCGGAACAACCTGCGAAATCGTATAACCCATTATTTATTTATGGAGAATCAGGGCTAGGAAAGACCCACTTACTCCATGCAATTGGGCATTATGCTCAAGAGCTCTTCCCAGGTTTACGCGTTCGCTACGTCAATTCTGAAGAATTCACCAACGATTTTATTAATTCGATTCGCCACGACGAGGGGGCTTCCTTCAAGCAGATCTACCGCAATGTAGACATCCTGCTCATTGATGACATCCAGTTCATGGCCAATAAAGAAGCCACCGTTGAAGAGTTCTTCCACACTTTTAATGCTCTCTACAACAACCATAAACAAGTTGTGATCACTTCCGATCTGCCGCCTAAGCAGCTCTCAGGTTTCGAAGAACGTCTTCGTTCCCGGTTCGAATGGGGGCTTACCACAGACATCCAGCCACCGGATCTTGAAACCCGAATTGCTATCTTGGCGAAAAAGGCCGATGCAGAAGGTATTACTGTGCCAAAAGACGCCCTGGAATACATAGCTTCACGAATCGATACCAACATTCGTGAACTGGAAGGTGCTCTGACCCGCGTCACGGCCTATGCATCGCTGAATAATGAACCGATTAATCTGGACCAGGCCCAGTACATCCTCAAGGACCTGATCACTGACGACAATGCCCAAGAAATCACATCCGAATTGATCTTGGACGAAACAGCGAACTATTTCGGTTTTACACTGGCGGATCTGCAATCTAAATCCCGCACCAGAACACTGGTAACCGCACGTCAAATAGCCATGTATTTGCTGCGGGAGCTAACCGAAATGTCATTGCCACGCATCGGTGCAGAATTCGGTGGACGAGACCACACCACAGTGATGCACGCTGATCGGAAAATCCGAGATCTGATGAGCGAACGACATGCTATCTACAATCAAGTCACTGAATTAACCAACAAAATCAAGCAGCGGGCAAGAAACGTTTAAAACTTTTTGGTGATGCACAGCGTCACCAAAATGACCAGTTTTTTTGCACCTGTCTACCTTGAGGTTAAGGTTGAAGTAATCTCCACACACCCCTATTAACCCTATTTTGGCTTGAGCACACACCAAACACCGAACTCTTGAAAATAGGGGTCCACTGCAATCCACAGCGATCCACAGGGTTTTCCACAGGTAGATTCAGGCGTCTTTTCACGTTGTGGATAATGTTGTTGATAGTTAAGGGGAAAACGCTGTTAGGGCTGAGGATAACTCGCCAAAACGGTGGAATCACAACGATGTAAGACCATCGTCTCTACACACATTGCTCACAAGCTAAACGTGGATA
>DEPX01000063.1:0-228 GCA_002358975.1 Micrococcaceae bacterium UBA3381
TTCGGTAACGTCCACGGCGTCTATAAACCAGGTGGTGTGCAGCTGCGCCCCGAGCTGCTCAAAGAAATCCAGGACGCCGTTGGTGCCGAACTGGGCCAAGAACGTCCATTCGATCTGGTCTTCCACGGTGGTTCCGGCTCCTCGGAACAAGATATTGCCGATGCGGTGTCCTACGGTGTGATCAAAATGAACGTCGACACCGATACCCAGTACGCGTTCACCCGCCCG
>DEPX01000063.1:324-7488 GCA_002358975.1 Micrococcaceae bacterium UBA3381
AAGCCAATATGGCTGCCCGCGTGGTCGAAGCCTGCCAAAATCTTGGCTCTGCCGGAAAATCGTTGAAATAATGGCAGAGTCACGCTGGGTACAAATCAGTTTTTATGTACCAATGGGAAACGCCGAGGACGTCCGTGCCGCACTCGATAATGCCGGGGCCGGACGGCTCGGCAACTACCGGGGTGCATCCTGGTCGACCACCGGTGTTGGCCGTTTCACCCCGCTAGAAGGCTCCACCCCAACTATTGGCGCCGTGGGTGTGCCTGCCGATGTCCCCGAACACAAAATTGAGGTGCTGGCACCACGCCAAATCGCACGCAGCGTGGTCGAAGCAGGCATCGCCGCCCACCCGTATGAGGAGCCAGCCTATTTCGTCACCGAAGTGTGGATGCTGGAAGACCTCTAGTCGGTTGCCTCTTGTTTATGCAGTTCACTGCTAAGGTGCTGCTGCATCTGCTGGCCCATCGCCGCCATATCAAATTCGGTATAAACGGCGGTACGGTCCGGGTTAAACACATAGTGGCGGATGGTGGCTTCCACGATTTTGGCCGTGGTGGTATTGGCAATTTCAGAATAGCCCAACACCATGGTCAAACTATTATCGTCATTCACCGTGGCCGTGCCCTCTAACAGCTCGGTTTGGCCAGTCGGTTGAGCGAGCACAAACTCAATGAAACCACCTTCATGAGGTCGCAGATAGCCGACTTCGGTGTGCATTGGGCCGCCATCCGGGCTGGTCGTGTGCTGTTCGTATTTGAGAAACGGTTTGCCCGGGGCCGCCGAAAACGTGATCGATTCTCGGTACTGAAAATCATCGATGGTCGGGTAGTAGCCTCGGCCGGGGCCCTCCCATGTGCCAATTAAAAACTCATAGGGTGCCACAAAGTCATGTAAAGTCATGGATCCCATTAAACGCTACCTACCTTTAGCTGACCAGCGCCGTAATGCTGCGCATTGGAGGTTATCCAATTTAGCTGTCGGTCGTCGGCAATAGTCCTACCGTGGACATGACCTATGTACAACTCGCTGAACACGCCTATCACGTTGCACGTTTACGATGAATTTGGGATCTTCAACGTCATTGATATGGAAGATATTGATTGGAATAACACCGGTCAATGACGTATCGTTTCGGTTTACTCCTATACTGGTATGTAACGTCGCTTACATTTGAGGATGCCTACTATGAGTCACATGCCATGGTTCGCCTGGATCGGGATCGTTGCCATCGTCGTCTGGGGTTTGGTTATGATTTTCGGCAAAAGCGCTGCCCTGACCAATCGCCACCAGGCAGACGAAGAACAACGCCGCGAAATTGAAAACCTCAAACGCCGCATCGAAGATCTGGAAGCCCGAGCCAACCGTCATAACCAATAGGCTGTTGTAGCTCATTGACCTATCCCGTAGCGTGTCCCTACACGTTCGAATCGGAGGTGAGCTACATGAGTAGCGTCGGCTTTGACAGTACAATCCCGTTTTTGCGCGAAGGCTATCCGTTCATCTCGTCCCGGTGTGACGCTCTGAACACCGATCTTTTCACTAGCCGCATCGGCTTACGCCCCGCCACCTTTATCCGCGGCAGTGAAGCCGCCGAATTGTTCTACGATAAAAACCATTTCACACGCCAGGGTGCCATGCCGCCCACCGTGGTGCACTTGCTTCAGGATCAGGGCTCCGTCCAAGCCCTCGATGGTGATGCCCACCGTAAACGGAAACGAGCATTTCTAGATCTGATGAGCGATGAGGCCATGCAGCGTCTCGGCGACATTTTCGATGAGCAATGGGATCACGCCGTACGTCGGCTGCCAACCCACAAGAATGTGGTGTTACACGAGTTGGCCCGTGAAGTCCTAACCCGCACGGCTTGCCAATGGTCCGGGATCGATCTTGAAGATGCCGATATCCCGCGTTTGAGTAAAGAGCTGGGCATGATGGTAAGCCGCGCCGGCCAATTCGGCCCGGGAAACTGGTATGCCCAATGGCGTCGTCGTGGCACCGAAAAGTGGGCTACTAATCTGGTCGAGCAGGTGCGTGCCGGTGAACGCAAACCGCCGGAAGGCACGGTACTGGATGTATTCGCGCACTACCGTGATGGTGACGGTGATCTTCTATCAGCCGAGATCGCGGCTGTGGAAGTCATTAATATTTTGCGTCCCACGTTAGCGGTTGCCCGATTTATCGCCTTTGCTGCCGTGGCCCTACATACATATCCGAAGTGGCGCGAGACTTTTGCTGCCGGTGACGAGTCAGATCTAGAACCGTTCGTCCAAGAAGTCCGGCGGTATTACCCGTTCTTCCCGGTGATCGCCGGTCGAGTTAATGAACCTTTCACCTGGCGCGGTCACCGGTTCAAACAACATAATTGGGTGGTCTTTGATATTTACGGCACCTGTCATGACCCTCGCCTGTGGAGCAATCCGGATAGTTTCCAACCGGAGCGTTTCCGTGGTTGGGATTGGGAAGAAGATATCTCCGCACTAGTGGCCCAAGGTGCAGGACGCCACTCCGAGAACCATCGCTGCCCAGGGGAGTGGAGCACCATAGAAATTCTGCAGCGAGCTGTGCGGAAACTGGCCAACTCGGATTTCACGATGCCCGTTCAGGATCTATCGATTCCGTTGAACCACATGCCCGCATTACCACGCAGCGGCGTGATCGTGGCACGCAATTAGTTGCACTCAATCGGTGTTGAGCGCAACTGAGGCAAGCCGGGTTTGAAGGCTGTGGCCATCTTCCCATAAGTTGGCGCCGTCCTGTACCACCGGGGTTGGAATATTGGCGCGAGAACGCCGACGAGCCGCGGTGGACAACCCGACTCTACGATCGCGCTGGTGGATCAGTTCGTTACGTAGCTGGCCATCCTCGGTGAAGCCCATCATCAACTGTGGGATGCCGTAGGGAAAATCATCCCGATCGTATTGCCAGGTGTGGAAGGTTTTGCCATACGTTGTGACCAGGTCCTGGAAATAAGCGTGTTCGGCGATTTCCGGTACGCCAGGTGCGGTCAGGGTCCCGGATTTCACCTCGTAGTGGTGACTATGCCATAGCTGTTTTTCATCCTCCGGTAAGCTGCGGAACCGTTCTTCGCTAATAATGTATTCAATTCCGATGAGTCGGGCATCAGGTGTATTGCGATCGAAGATGACACATTGATGCAAATCGTGGCGAAGATGGATGCAAAAGTGGCTGGCCTCAACCTGCCTTCCGATGTCATCAGCATAAAAATGAAAACCGTTGAGGTAGGTACTCATGGCATCGAGCGGATATTTTGGTTGCATCAAACCCGACCCCACATCTAATAGACGATGCTTGAGCGGGTGGTCTGCACCAATTTTTGCGGTGGTAATGACTTTGCGGCCGACCATGATGCCGGCTGCAGTAGCAATTCCAGCAGCGACACCGGTGCCGAGACTTTTCAGATAATGTCCCATAGCCCGACTCTAGTGAGAGCCGGGACTATGAGAAAGAGCATCAACGGTTCTGCCCGGATATGCCTAGGCGTCGTCGTCCTCAGAGGCTTGACCGGCTGGGATGACCTCTCCCTCGGGCCAGGTTTCTTCGATGTAATCGGCTACCTCATCAGAGTGCAGCAGCTCATCGAGTTTTTGGATAGCCTCGTTGTCATCACTTTCCGCATTCCAAGCCAGCACGTTGGCGAACGGGGAATCATCGGCATCTTCGATAATGATCGCGTCGTCAACATCCAGGCCGGCATCCAAGAAATAGTTGCCGTTAATGATCGCGGCATCGATTGAGGCGTCATCGACCACCTGGGCGAGAATTTCTGGTGGGTTTTCCTCAAATTCCAGGTCCATCGGGTTCTGCTCATCGGTCAGCGTCAGCGCTGCCGAGTCGTCGTCAATATCTTCTAACAGACCGGCTTGCTCTAACAGTTGCAGGGCACGTGGTTGATTTCCAGCATCCGAAGTAATACCAATGGTTGCGCCATCTTCGATGTCTTCGGCACTTTCATGCGCATTTGAAAAGACGGCGTAGGGTTCGATATGTACCGGGTCGCCGTGGGAGATTTCGTAGCCGTGATCTTCGATTTGCTGATCCAAAAATGGCACGTGCTGGAAGTAGTTGGCATCGAGGGTGCCCTCGTCCATTTGACGGTTGGGCAACTGGAAGTCATCGAATTCTACGACTTCAATTTCCAGGCCGGCATCCTCGCCCAGCTCATCGGAAACATACTCCAGGATTTGGCCGTGGGGGACCGGTGTTGCCCCGACGGTCAGCGTGGTGACGCCATTAGCATCGGCTGCGGGGCTTTCGGCGTCGTCGTTACCACCGCAAGCAGCCAGCACTAAAGCGCTGGCGGCGGCAATACCGGTGAATGCTAGCCGGCGAGAACGACGCTGTGGATGTGGTGTGTTAGACATAGGTGTACTCCTGTGGTTGAGGATAGTGATGAATACGATCAGCGGTGATCTACGGCTGTGACAATCTTATCGCCGATCCACTGGATGAGTTGGACGCCGATAACAATGATGACGATGGTGACGATCATGATCTGCGAGTCAAAGCGTTGATACCCGTAGTTATAAGCCAGCCGACCAAGCCCGCCGCCACCGATCAGCCCGGCCATGGCCGAATACCCGATCAGTACCACCACTGTATTAGTGATCGCCGAGATCAGGCCGGGGAGGGCTTCAGGGAGGAAAACTTTCGTAACAATCTGGCCATTGGATAGGCCCATCACCTGGGCGGCATCCACGGTGCCGGAGGGCACTTCGCGCAGTGCGGTTTCCACCAGGCGAGCAAAGAACGGGGCCGTGGCGATGGTGAGCGACACGGTTGCGGCCAGCGGGCCAATCGAGGTGCCCACGATCCACTGGGTGAACGGGATCAGCGCGACCATCAAAATCGCGTACGGGATCGAACGGGTAATATTGACCACGACCGAAGACAACACCGCATAGGTGATGCGCATCGGTGCCAACCCGCCGGGACGGGTCAGGTGCAAAATGATGCCGATGATCCCACCGATAACCACCGTGGCTGCACCGGAAATGCCCACCATCACCACGGTGTCCCAAACCGCCTCGGGAAGGGCTGTGATCAGGGCACGGTTGTTCAGCAGTTGTTCAAACCAGTTCATACCTGTACCCCTTCTTTCAGGCGCGAGCGTTTGGTGAAACCATGCTTGGCTAACGTGGCCTCAATGCCGGTGATATTGATCCGCTGGCTACTGTTAATCGCCAGCAAATAGTGGGCAAACCGGGTATCGCCCAGTGTCTCAATGTTTGCGGCAGTGATTTCCACGCTCACCTGGTTTTCTTCGGCGATAGTTGAGGCAATGGAGGCATCCACGGCGGCACCGTGGCCAACCACCTCCATGACCAAATCGGCCTGCGGCGGGTCATGAATGGGTAGTGGCAGCAGTGACCGGGACAGTTGCGAATTAACGTTGGCACCGACTTCGGCAAGCTGTCCGGAGCTGATAATTTGGCCGGCTTCTAGTAACGAAACAGAATCGCACAGGTTTTTGACCACCGACATTTCATGGGTAATGACGACGACGGTTAGACCCAACCGGTCGGCAACCGAACGGATCAAGGCCAAAATATCATCGGTCGTACCGGGGTCCAGGGCCGAAGTGGGCTCATCACATAACAACACATCCGGATCAGCCGCTAACGCCCGGGCAATTCCAACGCGTTGCCGCTGCCCGCCCGATAACTGTGCCGGATACGTATCAGCCAGGCCACTGAGCCCAACAAGTTCGATCAGCTCTTCGGCTTTAGCCCGGCGGTCGGTTTTCTTGGTGTTTACGATTTCTAAGGGCAGCCCAATATTATCGGCCACGGTGCGCGACGATAACAGGTTAGCATGCTGAAACACCATGCCAATGCGGCGTCGGGCATTGCGCAGCCCGGTATCGGATTCAGCGGTGAGGTCTTTGCTGCCGACTACAACCTGGCCGGTGGTGGGACGATCCAGCAGGGCCAGGCAGCGCACCAGGGTAGATTTGCCCGCCCCGGAGCGGCCAATGATGCCGTGGATTTCGCCGTCGTCAATATCCAAATTGATGTTATCTAAGGCCACGACATCCCTGCCGGGTTGCCGGTAGACCTTAGTGAGGTCTCGAACCGAAATCATGAGTTCCTTTGCCACGTATGGTTTGTTGACTCAGTATAAACACTGGCAGACTATGGAAGCGTAGACATTGCCAAAATGGCTTCTCGGAAGGAAATATAGTGTCCTCATTAATTGGTAAAAATTTGATGGAGCCGGACCCAACGTTGCTGCCGGAAGAACCCGAAGTCCAAGCCCGCTATGACGCCGGGGATCTGCCCGAAGAAATTGCCCAACGGTTCCCCGCTTCATCATTGGCCTGGGCGATGGCCGCCGAGGATGCCTGGAATGACGGGCGCACTCTAGAATCCTATGCCTACGCGCGGGTCGGATACCACCGAGGGCTAGATTCCTTGCGTTCAGCCGGGTGGAAAGGTGCCGGCCCAATCCCTTGGGAACATGCCCCCAACCGTGGTTTTTTGCGGGCGTTATATTCGTTGGGTCGTGCTGCTGGCGCCATCGGTGAGACCGACGAAGTCGACAGGATTACAAAGTTCCTCAACGATTCTGACCCGACTGCAGCCGAGCAGATTGAGGCTACCCAAAAGTAGACCGGTACCTGATGAAGGTTTCCCATATGAATAAAGCCCGGCAAGTTGCCGGGCTTTAAAACTATGACGTCATATTTATTGCACGGATTGGCATCCTGCCGACACCATCGCGTACAGTTTGTGATGTAACCCATCCAGAGCGGCCGAGAGATCTGGCTCGAAGACGCCGCAGCAACCCTCCGATTCGGGCAAGGGTGCTCACGCCAGGAACGATGGAGGTTTAGATGCTCAGGCTCAATACCCTGTTTGTGAGCTCCTATGAAACAGTTGTCGAAGCACTGTGCGGACTCAACCAAGTGATGCCAAGAAATATCACCCACGACCAGTTACCACTTGAACTGCGAGTATCGATTGCCGATACCGTCTGGAACTATTTCTAACCCACCATGACTTCGGCAAACTACAAGGCTCTACTAGAGCAATACACCCCGTTATTTGATGACATTTCCCGCGGTGAACGCGCCAGAGAAGCAGGACGCCACCTTCCATTGGTTCCGTTGCGTCAACTCAGCGACCACGGCCTTGGGGCTTTGAC
>DEPX01000063.1:7560-7726 GCA_002358975.1 Micrococcaceae bacterium UBA3381
TACTCATGGATTTGGCCGCGGTCGATGCGAACCTGGCACACATGTGGCGGAGTCACCTCTCATTTTGCCAATACCTGAAACTCATCCCCAACCCTGAGTCTCAGGATCAGTGGTGGAATCGTGTGCTGGATGGCGAATTTGGCGGCTCAGCGCTGTCATCCCAGCA
>DEPX01000181.1:0-6492 GCA_002358975.1 Micrococcaceae bacterium UBA3381
CATATCGATGCCTAATTCCAACGACGACGTCGCTACCACGCATCGCAGCGTGCCGGATTTGAGCCCATCTTCTACTTCCGCGCGGGCGGTAGCCGACATGGAACCGTGATGGGTGCGGGAAAATTCCTCTTCGGCTTGCCACCGTTCATTAAGCGCTTCGGTAAGTCGTTCGGCGGACCGCCGAGAATTAACGAAAACAATTATGGAACGATACGTTTCGGCCAACTCCATGATCTTGGCTTCCACATGCGGCCACATCGAAACGTTTTCTTCCGGAGAACCCTCAGTTGCCGGCTGGCTCATATCGGCCACCGGCACCGAAACCGTAATGTCCCAGCGTTTTTCCTCGGCACCCTCCACGACCTCAACGGGTTGGACGCCACCCAAAAACCGAGCCACTTCTTCGGCCGGACGAACCGTGGCCGATAAACCGATACGTTGTGCCGGCCGGTGCAACAGCGCATCCAGCCGTTCTAAGGACACCGCAAGATGGGCACCGCGTTTATTGCCGGCCAGCGCATGCACTTCGTCAACGATGACAGTTTCCACACCGGCCAGGCTCTCGCGCGCCTTCGACGTCAACATCAAGTACAACGATTCCGGGGTGGTAATCAAAATTTCAGGCGGATCAGTGACTAACCGACGACGATCGCGCGCTGAAGTGTCCCCGGAACGCACACCGGTACGAATCTCTGGCACCTCGAGCCCTTGGGCTCGTGCCGTCTGACTGATACCCACCAGTGGCGCATTCAAGTTGCGCTCCACATCAACGCCCAGTGCTTTGAGCGGCGAAATATACAAGACTCGGGTGCGGGGTTTGGCCTGCACCGGATGAGTGATCAACCGATCAATCGCCGATAAAAACGCCGCTAGCGTCTTGCCCGAACCCGTCGGAGCAATCACCAGTGCGTGTCGGCCTGAAGCAATAGTTTGCCATGCCCCCAGCTGTGCTCTAGTTGGCTGGGCAAATGAGGCTTCAAACCACGCCGAAGTGGCAGCAGAAAACTCATCCAGCGCTGAACTCATGCCACCAGACTACTGGTGATGGTACGGACGACCAGCAGAAATCTCCTGCGCGCGATAAATCTGTTCGACCACCATCAGGCGCACCAGTTGATGCGGAAACACCAATTTCGCCAACGACCACACCGTATTGGCGCGCGCTCGCAACGACTCATTGACCCCATAAGCGCCACCGATAATGAACACCACACGATGAGACGTATCAAATAACCGTTGCAGCCGGTTGGCCAGCTGAGGTGAAGTACATTGTTCGCCACGCTCATCGAGCAAAATGACGTGGTCCTGCGCTCGCAGCTGTTTGCCAATTGCAGCGGATTCCTCATCCCGAGAGCGCTGTTCCCCGGCGGTGGTGTGAGGTACGAAAATGAACTCGACGTCATAGGGTTTCTTCAGCCGCTTGGCAAAGCGATTAATGCCTTCAACGACCCAAGCTTCGTGGCGTTTGCCTACTGTGATGATGCGAATTGACAAGGTCGAAGTCCTCGTTTCGTGTTGTACTGTCCATTACTGTAGCTTGTCAGTATGGATTTCACACCGTGGACAATACTGATTGATGCCGGGCTGATTGGCCTGTTGCTTATTATTGGCGCCGGTCTGCGCGCCGTCATCAAACCTATCCAAACACTGATGATCCCTGCATCGGTTATTGCCGGTGTGCTTGGGCTGGTGCTGGGACCCGAAGTGCTGGGGTGGCTGCCACTATCCGACCAGCTATCCACCTATTCATCAGTGTTGATTGCCATTGTATTTGCCGCCGTGGCGATGACGGATGACTTCGATATCCGAAAAATTAACCGCACCGTTGGTGGTTTTGCCGCCCACGGTGTGCTGATGTATGCACTGCAGGTCGCACTGGGTATGGGTTTTGTGTTGCTAATACTGCAGCCACTGTTTGGCTCACCGGATGCACTCGGCACCGTATTATTTGCCGGCTGGGTTGGTGGTTACGGCACCGCAGCTGCCATGGGCGATGCTTTTGCCAACACAGACCCAGAAATCGCCTCGTTGGCGTTCACTTCGGCAACCGTAGGCCTGATCATTGGCATTGTCGGTGGGATTATTCAAGCAAAAATTGCCGCTGGCCGGGGGCATGTCAAAGCGTTTCGATCCATTAGCGACCTACCCGAAGAAGAACGCACCGGTCTGATCCGTGAGGTCAATCGACGGCCATCACTTGGTCAGCACACTTTTACCGGTTCATCCATTGAATCTTTGGGCTTCCAAGTATCGATCGTCGTCATGGTTTCGGCTGCGGCCTACGGATTGTCATTGGTCGTTGAGCATTTCTATCCGGCACTTTCGGTACCGGTATTCGTCCTGGCCTTTATCTTGGGTCTTATTCTGCGCGCGGTTATGGCCCGCGGAAAGGTCTCAACCTATGTTGACAGGGCTACGCTGCAGTCCATTTCAGGTACTGCCACCGATATATTGATTGTTGCTGGTATCGCTTCGATTCAGCCGCATGTGGTAGCAAATTTCGGTATTGAACTGGCACTACTATTTGTTTTCGGTCTTGGATTGACGTTGTTTTTGGGGTTGTGGGTTGCGCCGCGGTTTATGCAACAAGGCTGGTTCGAACGCTCAATTTTCACCTGGGGTTGGTCCACCGGTGCCGTCGCGACCGGTATCGCCATGTTGCGAGTGGTTGACCCAGAGTTGAAGTCCGGCACCATGGAAGACTTCGGTCTGGCCTATATTCCGGTGACACCGGTGGAAATTACGGCCGCAACCTTTGTGCCACCATTGATCTTTGCCGGGGCTGCCTGGGCCGTGGTTGGCATCTGGGGCGCCATTGCCGTGGCTGCCATCATTTTTGGGGTGTTACTGGCCAGAACGAATCGACGCTCGATGCAAACTGCCTAACGGATACCATCCAGGGTGGACGAGTTTTGCGCAGCCGTGTATACAGCAGTGAGGTATTTATGGGCTAGATCTCAGCTCATTGGCCAATGTCGCTATGCTATGTATACACTGGGAGTATGCGAGCCAGTGAACGAGCCTACAGAGCGCTGCGCCGGGAGATCCTGAATTGGGAGCTTGCCCCCGGAACGGCACTTGCTGAGGTGGAGTTATCGGAACGTCTGGGCGTCTCCCGGACCCCGGTTCGTGAAGCCGTGGCACGGCTGGTCGCCGATGGTTTAGCAACTTCGCAGCGAGGCCGGGGTACGGTAGTCTCCGATGTCTCACTAGATGACCTCACCGACATGTTCGTGCTGCGCCGCGTCCTAGAGACCGAATCGGCCAGATTGGCCGCTGGCAGCGAGCAAGCCCACCGATTTGTGCCACTGGCCAAGAAATTTCGCGACGTCGCAGGAAACTCGCAAACCCTGGCGGAACCCGGCCCGTATTATCAGCTGATCAATACCATGGACGAGTTGATCGATACGGCCGCAGCTAATAATTATTTAGCCACGGCACTGGCGAATTTGCGCGTCCATTTGTCGCGCGTTCGTCGCATGGCCAAAGACAATCCAACCCGGTTAGCCGCATCCGCCGTGGAACACTCCAAAATTGCTGAAGCAATTGCCAATAAAGACCCCGCATTAGCCAGTGCAGCGACGACCATGCATTTGCACGCATCGCTGGACCATATCCTTACCCATGCCGAAACACCGAAGGGACCTCATGATTAACCACGAAGTACGCGTCTACCCGTCTGCTGAGCATTTGCCGCACGAAGAGCAGCTGGCCTATAAGATTGCCAAGGTTGCCACCGACGACGTCGCAGTAACCGACGAAGTCAAAGACATGATCATTAACCGAATCATTGATAATGCTTCGGTGGCAGTGGCCTCCCTGAATCGTGCACCTATTGTCTCGGCACGAGCACAGGCGATGACCCATGGGCCATCCACCAACGGCACCGGTGCATCAGTATTTGGTGTTACCGAAAAGGTCTCGCCAGAATGGGCTGCCTGGGCCAACGGTGTGGCCGTTCGCGAATTGGATTATCACGATACCTTTTTGGCCGCCGACTACTCGCACCCCGGAGACAACATCCCGGCGGTGCTGGCTGCCGCTGAACATGCAGGCAAATCTGGCCACGAACTAATCCGCGGCATTGCTACGGCTTACGAAATCCAAGTCAATCTGGTCAAAGCCATCTGCCTGCATGAACACAAAATTGACCACGTAGCCCACCTGGGCCCATCGGCAGCAGCCGGACTCGGCACGTTATTGAACGCCGATACCGAAACTGTTTTCCAAGCCATCGGCCAGGCGTTGCACACTACAACCGCCACCCGTCAGTCCCGTAAAGGCGAAATATCCACCTGGAAAGCCCACGCCCCGGCGTTTGCCGCCAAGATGGCCGTGGAAGCCATCGACCGTGCCCTGCGCGGCCAAACCTCGCCGGTACCAATCTATGAAGGTGAAGACGGCGTCATCGCCTGGCTACTTGATGGCCCCGATGCCCATTACACGGTGACTCTGCCCGAAGATGGTGAAGCAAAACGCGCAATTCTGGATACCTACACCAAGGAGCACTCGGCCGAATACCAAGCACAGGCTTGGATTGATTTGGCCCGCAAACTCCACAGCGAACACCCAGAAGCCACCGACCCGGCCAATGTGGAATCCATCCTGATCAAGACCTCACACCACACCCACTACGTGATTGGTACCGGGGCCAACGACCCGGAAAAGATGGATCCCACCGCATCGCGCGAAACCCTAGACCACTCGATTATGTACATCTTCGCCGTCGCATTGCAGGACGGCGCGTGGCATCACGTGGATTCCTACGCCCCAGAACGCGCCCAGCGCCCGGATACTGTTGAACTGTGGCATAAAGTCTCTACCGTGGAAGACCCGGAATGGACTCGCCGATACCACTCACTAGACCTCAACGAAAAGGCCTTTGGTGGTTCGGTAGAAATCACTATGAAAGACGGAACTGTAATCACCGATGATATCGCCGTCGCCGACGCTCATCCGCTAGGCGCACGACCATTTGGTCGCGAGCAATACATCAACAAGTTCCGCAGCCTGGCCGAAGACGTCATCGAAGAAGATGAAATCGTCCGCTTCCTGGACGCTGTCCAACGCCTTGATGAACTTCAGGCCGGTGAACTCGATCAGCTCAACGTGGTGGCGAACTCCATCACGGCTGATGCCCCGAAAGGACTCTTCTAATGCTGTACTCAAAAGTTAGTCCAGCCGAAAAACGCACCGCTTTACGGGATATGCTCACGCCCGGAGCCGCCCGCCAGTTCCCCGGTGCCTTCAACCCGCTGTCTGCACGGTTGATCGAGGATAAAAATTTCGACGGCGTATATATCTCCGGTGCCGTGCTCGCTAACGATCTGGGCCTTCCAGACATTGGCCTGACGACGCTGCCGGAGGTTGCCAACCGGGCAGGACAGATTGCTCGGATGACAGATCTGCCCGCCCTGGTAGATGCCGACACAGGATTTGGTGAGCCCATGAACCTAGCGCGCACCATCCAGGAATTGGAACACGCAGGGCTGGCCGGGATGCACATCGAAGATCAAATCCTGCCAAAGCGCTGCGGCCACTTAGACGGTAAGACCGTCGTCGATACCGCAACCATGACCCAGCGAATTGCCGCCGCTGCAGATGCCCGCATCGATGAGAATTTCCTCATCATGGCGCGCACGGACATTCGGGGCATTGATGGTTTGGGTGCCGCTGTGGACCGCGCCAAAGCTATGGTAGATGCCGGGGCTGATGCAATCTTTCCGGAAGCAATGAAGGATTTATCCGAATTCGAAACCATCACCAATGCCGTCGATGTGCCGGTGCTGGCCAATATGACAGAATTTGGTAAATCCGAGCTGTTCACCCGTCAACAGCTCGCTGATGCCGGGGTGGCTATGATTATTTATCCGGTCACTTTGTTGCGCAGTGCAATGGGTGCTGCAGAGCGCGTGCTGGACACCATTACCGAAAATGATACACAGCAGCCTGCTGTGGGGGAGATGTTAACTCGGTCTCGCCTTTATGAGCTTGTAGCCTATGAAGACTACAACGCGTTTGACTCCGGTATCTTCAACTTCGAAGTACCCGGTCTGGATATCGAAGCCAACGCCGAAACCCTCTGATTGGAGTAGTTATGTCCGAAGAGATTAAAAAAGGTCTGGTCGGCGTGGTCGCCGATTCCACCGCCATTTCAAAAGTCAACCCTGACACCAACTCGCTACTGTACCGCGGTTATCCGGTCCAAGAGTTGACTGAGCACAAATCCTTTGAGGACGTTGCGCTGTTGCTGTGGAACGGTGAGCTGCCGTCACAGGTCGAGCTGGATGAGTTCATCAAACTGGAACGCGCCAACCGCGCATTGGATCCAGCCGTGAAAGCAGCCATCGACCTGCTGCCCAAAGACACCCATCCCATGGATGTGGCCCGCACCGCCGTCTCGGTAATCGGAGCACGCCACGCAGACGCCGAAAGTGCTGACCCCTCGGTAGAATTGCGCAAAGCCAAAGAACTCTTTGCCGCATTCCCCGC
>DEPX01000181.1:6586-7102 GCA_002358975.1 Micrococcaceae bacterium UBA3381
CAGAACTTTTTGTGGATGACCTTTGGTGAGGAATATCCGCCAGAAGTGGTTGACGCATTTCGTGTCTCCATGGTGCTCTACGCTGAGCACTCCTTCAACGCTTCAACATTCACCGCCCGGGTGATCACGTCTACGGAATCTGACCTGCACTCAGCCGTTACCGGCGCTATTGGTGCACTCAAAGGGCCGCTGCACGGTGGCGCAAACGAAGCCGTTATGCATACCTTCGACGAGATCGGCATCGATAAAAACGAATCCCGTGAAGACGCCGCCTCCCGCGCCAAATCATGGATGGAAGCCGCCCTGGCCGATAAGAAGAAGGTCATGGGCTTTGGCCACCGTGTCTATAAGAACGGCGACTCACGTGTACCGTCGATGAAGGCCGCACTGGATAAGATGATCGACTACTACGGTCGTCATGAAGTGCTAGGTCTTTATGATGGCTTAGAAAAAGCTATGAGCGAAGCCAAAGATATCCTGCCAAACTTGGACTATCCGGCCGGGCCGACCTATCAT
>DEPX01000181.1:7308-10172 GCA_002358975.1 Micrococcaceae bacterium UBA3381
TTTTTGGCGGTAGCGGAGGGATTTGAACCCTCGGTACGGGGTTGCCGTACAAAGCATTTCGAGTGCTTCACCTTCGGCCGCTCGGACACGCTACCAAATACCCAGGTCACTATACCCGACGGTTAGCTCAATTCCCAAAATTAGCGTTTCGTCACAAAGAAATCCTGCAATAGCTTGCGGCATTGCTCGGCCAAGATACCGCCGACAACTTCGACCTGATGGTTCAACCGCGGTTCCCGCAGTACATCCAATACCGACCCGCTGGCTCCTGTCTTGGGTTCCCAGGTGCCAAATACCACTCTCGGTAGTCGTGCCAGCACCATAGCTCCGGCGCACATCGAGCATGGTTCAACGGTAACTACCAGGGTGCAATCGGCTAATTCCCAGTCAGAGGTGCTAAGCGCCACGATAGCGTTAGAAATCGCCACCATTTCTGCGTGGCGGGTTGGGTCACCCGAATGTTCTACGGCATTGGCCCCTGAAGCCACCAAGACTCCGTCTGGCGCGTAGATCGCAGCACCGATAGGCACATCACCGGTACGCGTGGCCGTGTGTGCTATAGCAATGGCTTGTTGCATCCAGGCAGTGAGTTGTTCGTGGGGCGGAAGTGTCGTCACACCATTTACTGTAGGTGATCTAAACTGACGGTATGCGTGTTCATTTGGTAGACCATCCGCTGCTTGCCCATAAACTCACGGTGTTGCGTAAACGAGACACCTCGTCAATGATTTTCCGACAGGTAACTGAAGAGCTCGTCATGCTGCTGGCATACGAAGCGGCGCGGGAGTTGACCGTCGTTGACGTCGAAATTGAAACCCCGGTTGCCACCACCACCGGCAAACAAATTGCCAAACCCAGGCCCCTTGTGGTGCCAATTCTCCGTGCCGGTTTGGGCATGCTTGATGGCATGGTTCGCATGGCTCCTACCGCCGAGGTTGGGTTTTTGGGCATGATTCGCGACGACGAGACCTTGAACATTGTCACCTATGCGGAGCGGCTGCCCAAAGACCTCACCGGTCGGCATGTATTCTTGCTCGACCCGATGCTGGCGACCGGTGGCACATTGGCTGAAGCCTGCCGATTTCTGTATGAACGCAACGCCCACCAAGTCTCGGCTATTTGCTTGCTGGCGGCCCCGGAAGGCATCGATTACCTAGAGGATCAGCTGGCCGACTTGGATATGACGTTGTACGTGGCAGCCATTGACGAACGTCTCGACGAAAATGCCTACATCGTGCCGGGGCTAGGTGACGCCGGCGATCGGCTCTACGGTGTAGCAGAATAATCCTTATACAGCCGTATTGGCGCTATACCGGCTATGATTTGGAATGTTACGAGTGAGTTTACTCACTTAATCTGCCAGAAAGTCCATATAGTGAGATAAAGCAGGGGTCTGCGCTTGCGTTACATGACTGTTACGCGTCAATGTTAGTGAGAGCAGATACCAGTTCGAGTCACGTTAGGCCCGAACATCGTCGGTGGTCACCGCCGTTTAGTTTGTTGAAGGAATAACTCTATGACAAGCGAAGCCCAGCAAGGTTACGTTCACATCTCGGTTCGTAATGCACAACGTCGAGCAGAACGAGTACGAGCGTATCGGGAGGCCGATGAGACTCGACTCAGGGCTGTTCCTTCAGAACCCGATAATGCTGCTCCGGTGCACATGGAAACTGAGGCCCGCGGCTTCGTGTTGTATGTAGGGATGGACGAACAGGCTGCACTGGCAGCCGGCACCTCACTGACTCGGCTGGCCAACGAATTGCGCCACTACGTTGAAACACTAGTTCAGGGTGCCGATTCCTATGCTGCAGTGGCCATTGCCCCGGCCGATGCCACAGGTGATGATCTCGACGTCGTACGCCAGGTCACCGCTGACCCGACAATCCAGCAGGCTATCTCACCAGAATTGGCAGCGGCGCCTGCACCGGTATCTACCCGGCAACCCGGTGTACTGATTGATCTGGCCCGTCGGGAAGTTCTCCTAGACGGTGAGCCACTAAACCTCACATATAAAGAATTCGAATTGCTCAACTACTTAGTGGAAAACGGTGGCCGAACCGTCAACCGCGAAGAGCTACTTGAAACCTTATGGGACGAAACCGAAGAAGTTCCGAACGAACGTACCATCGACGTCCACATCCGCCGGTTGCGCGCAAAGCTGGGACGCCTTTCTGGCACCGTGCGCACGGTGCGCGGCCAAGGCTACCGCTTCTATGAACACCCAGAAGTGGTGATCTGGGCGGCTCCGGAATATTCCATCTAGCCGCAAGATATACCAGGGAGTAATAATGGCTGAGCACGACCCGCTGCAGTTCTACTTAGATAAATCAAACCCGGTGGCCTGGAAAGTCGTAGGGCAATTATCCAAAGCAGTGGGAGACGACGCGCGTGCCGCAGGGCTCTCCGAAGAATTAATCGAGCTAGTAAACCTACGGGTCTCGCAACTCAACGGGTGTGCTTTTTGTTTAGATTTGCACACCCGTTACGCAGTTAAAGCAGGAGTATCCGATCAACGTCGCGGAACGCTTTCGGCATGGTGGGAAGCCGAACAATTGTATACCGCCCAAGAACGTGCCGCGCTTTTACTGGCCGAAAGAGTCACTACCATCGAGGACATCGAGTCGGTCCAAGCTGCGCAATTGATTTCCTCCGGCGAGCTCACGCAGGAACAATACGCTGCCGTGCAATGGTTGGCTATGACTATGAATCTCACCAACCGGATATCGATTCTCTCGCACCACCCGGTTCGTCCCAGTGCCGAGACAAGGTTGGGACAGCAACGTGACCAACCTTGATCCAAATCCCGAACTGGTTAACGCGCCGCACTTCGCGCATGGGTTGTCCACCGGGTTTGCAGAAAAGTT
>DEPX01000181.1:10264-10615 GCA_002358975.1 Micrococcaceae bacterium UBA3381
ATAGGAGCCTGGTGTTTCCTAGATTATTTTGGTCCTGACGACGTCGCAGAATCCGGGGGCATGCAAGTACCTCGCCACCCACACACCGGGTTGGCTACCGTCTCTTGGCTGTTCGAAGGCCGCGTTGACCATATTGACTCCGCCGGAAATTGGGCGCTTATTCGTCCCGGTGAGGTTAACCTCATGAGCGCTGGATACGGTATTACCCATTCAGAATATTCGACTCCAGACACCACCGTATTGCACGGGGTCCAACTGTGGTATGCCTTCCCTGAACAGCAGCGTTTTGTGGCACCCCAGCTTGATCAGCATCGTCCCGAAACGATCACCGGGCCAGGCTGGGAAGCCACG
>DEPX01000181.1:10622-14288 GCA_002358975.1 Micrococcaceae bacterium UBA3381
GGTGGCCATTGGCTCGTTACTTGGGGTCGAATCGCCGGTAGAAACCTATAGCCCACTGTCGGCCGCCGAGATTTCTCTGGAACCCAATACCACCATGGAAATTGTGGTTCCAACAGAGCACGAACATGGCCTACTAGCCATTGAATGCACGGCAAACTTTAATGGTGCTTGGATTGAAGAAAACCATTTGGGCTACTTGGGGACCGGTGTAACCACGCTGAAATTGAGCTCCGGTGATTCACCGATTCGAGTCATGCTCATTGGTGGTGAGCCACTAGATGAAGACATTGTGATGTGGTGGAATTTCGTTGGTCGATCTCATGACGAGATTGCCTTATGGCGCGAACGTTACCAGACCGAAATGGGGTTCGAGATAGGGGATGGCCCCTCGCGCTCTGTCGATTCTTGCTATCCCGACGGTACAATGTTTCCTCAGTACGGTGATTTCCCCTCTGACCAGCCGGCACCGCTACCAGCACCTGAATTGCCTTCCGTGGCGATGAGACCTCGGAGCAATCCGCCAACAATTGCACGTCGTAAGGAACATATGCGCCCAGAATTTCACGAACAAGACGGCTATATCAGTATGACAATTGACGGGGTCACAGCGGGCCGCGAAGTCTATCGTAATCACGAAACCGACGGGATCAAACAGCGCATCTTTGTTGAAACTGTCGTAGAAGAAGACTATCGTGGCGCTGGGCTAGCAGGACAACTCGTGAAGTATTCATTGGATAATGCACTGGACGCCGGTTACCGCATTGTCGCAATCTGTCCATATGTAAAAAAGTGGATTGAAAACGCTGACGATCAACGTTACCGAGATGCAACGGATACGGCTCGTCCTGAACACTTTAGCTAAGACCCATTGTGCAAATGAGTCAGGATTTTCATGTCAACTAATACCGACCAGAAGCGCCTCATTGTTCTGCGGCACGGCAAAGCTGCGTCCCCACCCGTAGAGGATCATCAACGCCCACTTGCTGATAGAGGAAATACCGAAGCCCCTGCTGCTGGACGTTGGCTGGTAGAACAGGGTATCTATCCCGATGCCATTATTTCTTCCGATGCATTACGAACACGCCAGACCACCACATGGGTTATCAGCGAGCTGGGGGAGCAGGCCCCAACCCCATACTTGGATTCGCGACTTTATATGGCATCGACAGCCCAGGTATTGTCGGTGATCAACGAGACGGAAGAACAGGTCCGAACGTTATTAGTCGTCGGACACATGCCGTGGGTGCAAGAACTGGGCATACGCCTAGCCTCTGTGAGCTCCAATGAAAAAGCTGTCATCGATATGGCCGAGCATTATCCAACCCTTGGCATGATGGTATTTAGCATTCCTGGAGATTGGGCGAGCCTTGATGGTCGAGACGCCGACATGACCCATTTTACTGTGCCACGGTAATCGCCCTGTGGATTGCAGTGGTCGTTGCAGACACCAAAGAAATGCTCATTAAGGTTACGGCTAACCAAAGTGGGAGCGGCACAAGCATGACTGCCGTCAATGCGAGGATTGCAACTCCTAAAGCTACTCGGTGCCAGGCCATAATCAGCTCCAATAGGTGTTTCGTAGCGGGGTCTGCGTAGGATCTAGCCAGGCTGCTGGTTTCCAATATAGTTGGCTATCGGAATCGAAGACAGGTGTCCACACGTGTTTGTGTACCAGCGTATGACAGCTCGGACATAATAATGTGACGTTATCAGAGTTAGTACTGCCACCCTGGCTCCACCAGATAAGGTGGTGGCCGTCAGTGTAGGCAACGGGGCTTCGGCAATCGGGAATGGAACACGACCCGTAATTGGCTAGATCCAGTTTTAATCGATTTGAAAAGGTTCGCACGGCGCGGCCGCGGTCGAGTAAAACATTGCCGCTGCCAAGCACCTGGGGAATTAGCTCAACATCACAGAGCCGAGATCGCAAGTTTTGTGGCGCAGCCGTCCCTCGGAAAGTAGTACGAGATATAAAAGGGTGCCCGCGCCGTGGCTTTGGGATGCGGAGTTTTGTATTGCTGTCACTATAGTTGGACAGGTCAATCTCGATGAGCGTCGTATCGTCGTTTTCAGTTTCAATAATTTGTTCTGGAGCTAGTTGCAGTCCCTGTATGTACCTTGGCGGCCCAGTATCAAAGCCGGCTATACCCGGTAGTCTGCGGTGCTGTTTTGGTAAATCGTAGGCACCAGGTAAGTATTCGTCGAGGACGCTGGTAAAAGTCTCATAATCTAATGCAACGCGAAGTTGAGTCGGTGCGCCACCAAATAACGATAGCCCGTGCACTGACGGATCCAACCTTCCGGTAGCACGTAAGTGTGCGATATAAACATCGTGTAGCCGCTCGTGGCGAGGACGCCGGTCGAGGCGGTCCATCTCAGCTTTGGTCAGCTGTCGGCCTTCCATGGTGACGGCGTGGATTGTCCGGTCATTGATCTCTTCGGTGAGTTTGTCCTGGGTAGCAGACAATATCTGCTGCGGTGTCGCGTCCTGAGGTAAGTCAGTCAGGGCATCATCGATAAAACCCTGTTGGTGGGCATCGCCGTCGGATGGTGTTGGCTCATCGCTTGGCTCTGAAGCGGAGAAATCGGCAAGCAGATCGTCAACAGACTTGCGTGCCTGTTGCGGAGAAGTGGAATAGCGATTCTGATGAGCTCGAAAATTTAGCCCTGCGTACATGATGCCAAGAAATAATTCCAAATTGATAACGTCAGTTACAATTTCGACTTTAAGTTTGTTGTTAACAATTTTGTACCGCAACGAATTTTCGATCTTGTTGAGTACTTCTTCGGGAGGCGGACCGTCGGCATCGATAATAGCTGCGGCTTGAGCAAGCATGTCATCGGTAAGTTTGGACAGCTCAGCTGGTTTAACGGTGGTTGCAGCATTACGAAACGACTCATCCAACTGGCCTATAACTTCGCGAATATTTTCAGGTGCAAGGTGCACCGCTCGCAGATACTTTCTTACTAATTTTAATGACCGCGCAATAGTATCGAGATTTTCTGGCGGCACTTCTCCATCACCATATGCTGTAGCAACCAGAGGCAGTTGTGGTGGTTCTCCGTCGCCTTCAATGGTCGCCATCTGGTGGCGAACAAGCTGAGCCCTATCCCGGTATTGAGAAGCTTGACGAGTCTCAATACCTAAACGGTCAGCTATGTATCCGTGACCGGTTCGCCATTTTTTGATATCTGACGGGATACCTAAGACAGTATCTTTATCCACTGCGATGGCACGATCCGCCATCACCGATATCGATAGCATAGTGTTGTCAAGGGCCCGGCTGGTTTGACGCCAATTATGCAGCACAGCCGGCAGAGTCTCGTGAAACTCCTCGGGTGCAATTGGGTCCTCTTGGGTATTGGCCCCCGCAGCCCAATGTGTTCCCCAGTCAGTACCGTCTGCAGTCCGGTAACGGCCAAGCTGTTCATACCATTGGTCTGGATCGGTTACTTGGGTAGCCAGCGATTCGGTTAATTTACAGATTATGGCCATCTTGGTGCCGGGCGGTAGTTGCTTTACTGTTTCATTTGAGATGATGTGTTCAACATCTGGGATCGTTTTCAACACTGTTGCCTCCTTTCGATGCCTCTTACTGTAGGCAGCAAAGAGCATCGCGGACTTGGTTGAGGCGAGCGCGTGTGGATAAGTCTGCACGAATTTAA
>DEPX01000181.1:14370-18848 GCA_002358975.1 Micrococcaceae bacterium UBA3381
TCATGCTAAAACGTGATCCAGAGCAAAACGAAAAGCCCCTGAGATCTGATCTGCAATAGACCTCAAGGGCTTGGATCCGCACGATAATGCGAAAGCTATAAGCGCGCCCTAAGGGATTCGAACCCCTGACCTTCTGTTCCGTAGACAGACGCTCTATCCAGCTGAGCTAAGGGCGCTGAGCAACGAGATACAACTATACTCCGACTTTTCAAAAATGCAAAATCGAAGCGTTCATTGGTGACTCGGATGGCGAACCACCGTCAAAAAGTAATCTGAATTTACAAGTATTTAACTTTGTCCTGGCACATAAAGACCCCGGTATGCCCCAGAACTCCAGGTTTTGCGGCTAAAAATACGTAGTCTTGGCCACTTTTTTGCGATGCGTTAGGAAACATAGCTTGCCGGAAGTGAAGTTTCGGTGAATCATCTGGGCCAAACCTGACAAACAGGCTGCTAAAGTATGCGACATAGACTCTCGTTCCGACCGGAACGGTTCGCGGCACGACGATGTGCTGGTATTGTCATGCTGCGGTTGGTAAGTCGATACGAAAAAGGATCCACATGGTTGAAAATGCCGCCTCAAGTCTGGCTGCACAGGTTGAGGACACCGCACCCACCAATTACAAGCCGTTATTGGACTGGGTCAAAGAAACAGCGGAGCTGACCCAACCGGACTCGGTCTACTGGGTTGATGGCTCGCAGGAAGAATACGACCGCATCGCACAGGAAATGGTCGATGCCGGCTCATTGGTCCGTCTGTCGGACCCTCAGTTTCCGAATTCTTATGCGGCCTTCTCTGATCCCGCTGATGTTGCGCGCGTTGAGTCGCGGACGTTTATCTGTTCCGAAAAAGAAGAAGACGCTGGCTTTACTAACAATTGGAAAGACCCAGCTGAAATGAAAGCTATCCTCAATGATGCTTTCGACGGTGCCATGCGTGGTCGCACCATGTATGTCGTCCCCTTTGTCATGGGTCCGCTGGGCGCCAAAGATCCGAAGTTTGGTGTGGAGATTACTGATAGCCCCTACGTGGTGCTCTCCATGCGCATCATGGCGCTTATCGGTACCGAAGTTCTCGAAAAAATGACGGAAACCGAAGCGTTCTTCGTCCCGGCCTTGCACTCAGTGGGTGCGCCACTAGAAGAAGGCCAGGAAGATGTTCCGTGGCCATCAAACGAAACAAAATGGATCGTACATTTCCCAGAAGAACGCTCGATCGTCTCCTATGGTTCTGGCTACGGCGGGAACGCGCTGCTGGGCAAAAAAGCATACTCCTTGCGCATCGCTTCAGCTATGGCGAGGGATGAAGGCTGGATGGCCGAGCATATGCTGATCCTGAAGCTCACCAGTCCCCAGGGTAAGTCATACACCATTACCGGTGCGTTCCCATCGGCGACGGGTAAAACCAACCTCGCGTTGATTGATCCGACGCTGGAAGGTTGGACGGCCGAAACACTGGGTGACGATATTGCGTGGATCACTCCCGACGACGACAAGAACCTGCGGGTCGTAAACCCTGAATATGGTTTCTTCGGCGTTGCTCCCGGCACCGGTTGGAATACGAATCCGAATGCCATGCGGGCTATCTCGAAGGGTAATACGATCTTCACCAATGTGGCGCTGACCCCAGAAGGCGGGGTTTGGTGGGAAGGTCTTACCGAAGAAAAACCAGCCAAACTCACAGACTGGGTCGGTAACGATTGGACCCCAGACTCGGAGACGCCTGCCGCGCACCCGAACTCACGGTTCTGTACCCCGATTGATCAGACCGACATGCTGGCCGACGAGTATTTCGATCCCGAAGGCATCAAATTAGATGCCATTCTGTTTGGCGGGCGTCGCGATAACGCCATCCCACTGGTAACGGAAGCTCGCTCTTGGCAGGACGGCGTATTCAAAGGCGCTACGCTTTCGTCGGCTCGTACCGCAGCCGCCGAAGGTAAAGTCGGTGAAGTTCGTCGTGACCCGATGGCCATGTTGCCATTTATGGGCTACGCCGCCGGTGACTATGTCCAGCACTGGTTAGATATGGAAGACAAGGTTGACCACCCGCCACAAGTTTTCTTAGTTAACTGGTTCCGCCGAAACGACGACGGAAAAATTTCCTGGCCTGGGTTCAGCGAAAACTCGCGCGTGCTGAAATGGGTCGTGGAACGTCTAGAAGGCACCGGTAAAGGAACGGACACGCCAATCGGCGTCGTACCAACTGACGAAGCGCTCGACATTACCGGACTGGATATTTCACATGATAATTTAATTAACTCGATTAAATTTGAGGCCGATGAATGGCATGATGAAATCCCCATGATCGAAGACTGGTTCGCAACGTTTGGCGATAAACTGCCGCCAGCAATGTCTGATGAGTTACAAGGTCTGAAAGACCGACTCGGGTTTAGCTAAACGTTAATCAACCGGGTCTGCAATGGCGGGCCCGGTTGATGCATATTTATGACACTTCGCGATGAAGCAACCGGGATTCTCTCCGAACTGGTGGGTAAACCCGCCGAGTTTCATGACGGACAATTCGAAGCTATCGAAGCGATCGTAGATCAGCGTCGCCGGGGGCTAGTTGTGCAACGCACCGGATGGGGAAAATCAGCCGTCTACTTCGTTGCTACTGCTCTACTTAGGCGCCGTGGTGCTGGTCCCACACTTATTATTTCGCCGCTATTAGCACTCATGGCCGACCAAGTCGCGGCCGCACAGCGGGCTGGAATCGTTGCGGAATCCATCAACTCAACAAACCCAACAATATGGGATACTATCACCGGGCAGTTGCAGCGCGATGAGATTGATGTGTTGCTCATTTCCCCGGAGCGACTCAATAACCCAACGTTCCGGCAAACGCTGCCGGAACTGATCAAATCTCTGGGACTGCTGGTCATCGATGAAGCGCACTGCATCTCTGACTGGGGGCATGACTTCCGGCCCGATTACCGACGTATCGGGGCGGTTATTGACGAACTTGACGTGCCAATCCTTGCCACCACAGCCACCGCCAATCAACGCGTGGTTAACGATGTACTGGAACAACTTGGCGATAATGTGTTCCTGACCCGTGGCCCGTTGGCGCGAGCATCGTTACGCCTAGCAGTGCTTCCCACCGCCGATGCCCAAGCCCGTATTGCTTGGTTGATTGATAATCTGGCGAATTTTACTTCATCAGGTATTATCTACACGCTCACCGTTGCTGCGGCCGACGACATCGCAAGAGCTTTAACAGCCGCTGGTCACCATGTAGCAGCCTATACAGGCGCTACAGCACCTGAGGAACGCGCCGAACTAGAACAGGCGCTGAAACACAACCAGGTCAAAGCGTTGGTGGCTACCTCGGCTCTGGGCATGGGTTTTGATAAACCAGACCTGGGGTTTGTGGTTCACTTTGGGGCGCCGTCGTCCCCGGTGTCGTATTACCAACACATCGGCCGCGCCGGACGCGGAACCGAGCACGCCGAGGCCATCTTGTTACCCGGAGTCGAAGACCAACGAATCTGGAAATACTTCGCTACCGCCTCGATGCCGGATGCTGGCACAGCCCAAGCGGTATTAGCAGAAACCCACACGCCACGCTCAGTGCCGGCATTATCGGCGCGGGTTGATCTGTCAGTGACCCGATTAGAGCTGTTACTCAAAATTTTGGCCGTTGACGGCGCAGTGACGCGCGTCAAAGGCGGTTGGCAAGCAACCGGCAGGACCTGGCACTACGATGCTCAACGCTACCAAAACGTTGCTGCCCAACGCAGTGCAGAACAACAGTTGATGCTGGAATACGAGCAAACGCAAATGTGTCGGATGCGGTTTTTATCCCAAACCTTGGATGACCCTTACGCTGAAGACTGTGGTCGGTGCGATAACTGCACAACACCGTGGCTGAGTCTTCAAGCTAGCGACGACGCCCGTAGCCAAGCCCAGCAGATACTTTCACGACCAGGTGTGCCGATCGCCCCGCGACGTATGTGGCCCACCGGTATGGACCTTAAAGGAAAAATTCGACTCCAGTACGAACCTGGACGCGCCCTGGCCCGCCTAACCGATCTTGGTTGGGGCCAACGGCTGCAACAAGTATTTGCAGAACCGGATCAACCCGTTGCCGACGACGTCGTTGAGGCCATGGTGGAGGTCCTCGCCGACTGGGATTGGGCCCAACGGCCAGTTGCCGTGTTGTCCATGCCCTCACCGAATCGTCCACAGCTGGTGAGTTCCCTGGCTCAGGCGATCGCCACGATAGGTCAACTGCCATATTTGGGCCAATTGCAGTGGAACGGACCGGTCGAGCCGCCGGCGGCCAACAGTGCTTTTCGGTTGGCCCAAGTCCAGCAACGCTATAGCGTACCCGTAGACGTGCCGCAGCACGGACCGGTGCTACTCGTCGATGATGTGGCAAATACTCGTTGGTCACTGACCGTAGCTGCTACCAAACTCCAGGAGGCCGGAGCAGGCGGGGTCCTGCCGCTTACCCTGGCATTGGGTCAATAAGA
>DEPX01000181.1:18860-24689 GCA_002358975.1 Micrococcaceae bacterium UBA3381
AACACCGTGTCGCGCAGCCATACCATAGTTGCCTGATCCGCTGCTTCCGCGTTGAAACGTAGCAGCGGCTCTGTGTTCGAGGGCCGAATATTGAACCACCACGATTTATCAGTGGCGGGAACCGTAGTTCCGTCCAGCGTTGAGATGATCACGTCATCGAATTCAGCCAAAACATTGGTGATTGCCGCATCCGGATCGTCAACTTGCGAATTAATCTCACCCGAGACCACATAGGGGGTGTACTGCGCAGCCAACGACGACGCCGTATCGTGCTCGCTCAACACTGCTAGCACGTGCATTGCCGCCAGCATACCGGTATCGGCGTTAAAGAAATCACGGAAATAATAGTGCGCTGAGTGCTCACCGCCAAACACTGCGGCATGTTCGGCCATGTAGGCTTTGATAAAGGAGTGCCCCACCCGGGTTTCTATGGCCCGACCACCTGCTTCCTCAACCACTTCAGGTACCACCCGGGAGGTAATGAGGTTGTGGATAACCACGGGGGTGTTCTCACCAGATTGTTTGGCCCGAGCGATCTCGCGAACCGCAACCATGGCGGTAATAGCCGACGGCGTTATGGGTTCACCGCGTTCGTCTACCACAAAACAACGGTCAGCATCGCCGTCGAAGGCTAACCCAATATCGGCTTGGTGCTCGCGGACGGCGGCCTGCAGATCCACTAGGTTTGCCGGCTCAATGGGGTTAGCCGGGTGGTTTGGAAACGTGCCGTCTAACTCAAAATATAGCGGAATAATCTTTAGCGGTAGTGCTGTCAGCACCTGATCGCCCAGCACGGCTGGGGTAGTACGCCCGGCCATCCCATTGCCAGCATCGACCACCACTTTTAGCGGACGGATTTTGGATAAATCAACTAGGTCTCGTAGGTAGCGGGCATAGTCGCTTAGCGTATCGCGCTGGGTTACGGTACCGAGCTGATCGGTTTCCAGATAGCCTGCATCTAGGTAACTCTGAGCCAAGGTCTGGATTTCTACCAGGCCGGTCTCAACCGAAATTGGCACCGCGGATGCACGGGTCATTTTGATGCCGTTATACCCGGCAGGGTTATGTGACGCGGTGAAAATTACCCCGGCAGCGTTGAGCACCCCGGAGGCGTGATACAACATGTCGGTGGAGATTAACCCCAAATCCACCACGTCTGCCCCGGCTGCAGTGGCTCCGCGAGTAAACGCCGTAACGTAGTCGAGTGAAGACGGACGCATATCGCCACCCACAAGTACCTGGTCGACGCCGGTGGCCTCGACGAAAGCGAAACCTACTGCTAATGCCACGTCGGAATTGAGCGTTTGCTCATCGATACCTCGAACGTCGTAGGCTTTGAAACTGTCAGCTAAATCAATATTGGGTTGGTCAAAGGCAATCTTCACAACCTCTGAGTCTAGCCCCAAACATTTAGAAGTAAACTAGAGATAGGTTTCAACAGAAAGGCTGTCATGAATCAGCCGGTAATTCCGGACCCACAAACCGGGCAAGTGTGGTTGGGACACGCCCCGAAAACTGCAGGTTTCCGTCGTCTTATGGCGGGATTATTCTTCGCGGGGGTGGCGACTTTTGCCCAACTGTATTCCCCGCAGGGATTGCTGCCGTTGATTGCCGTGGACTTGCACACCACAGCCGACCAAACCGCTCTGTTAGTTTCAGCATCCACCATCGGATTGGCCTTGGCCGTTATCCCGTGGTCCTTCGTTGGTGATCGTCTCGGCCGAAAGCCGGCCATGACGATCTCGATCATTGCCGCGTGTGCGTTTGGTATCGGAGCGACACTGTCGCCGACGTTCAAAGTGATTTTGATTTTTCGTGTATTCGAAGGCGTGGCGTTGGGTGGCGTCCCAGCGTTGGCGATGGCGTACCTCAATGAGGAGGTCCACCCGTTATCGGCGGGCCGCTCAGCTGGCACGTTCATCGCTGGAACCGTCATTGGTGGACTGCTTGGACGAATCGTAGCAGCGCCCATCGGGGAGTGGTATCACTGGCGTATAGGCATGGGAGTGGTGTTGCTGCTTGCAGTAGCTTCGGCCAGCTGTTTTTTGTTGCTCACACCACAGGCCAGAAAATTTTCTCCCACGACGACGTCGCCGCGAAAAGCCATTGCATCCATCACCACCAATCTGCGTTCGGCGGTGCTCAATGTCATGTACCTGCAGGGCATGCTGTTGATGGGTGGTTTCGTGGCGGTCTACAACTTTTTAGGTTTCCATCTTGTCGAAGAACCCTTTAATCTCCCGGTTTCGGTAGTGTCCCTCCTATTTTTGGCATACTTAATGGGTACCGTGACATCGCCATGGGCAGGAGCCATGGCTACAAAGTATCGGCCATCCAGAGTACTGATGGTTTTGACGGTGACTATGATCATCGGGGTGCTTCTCACCCTGGTACCCAATATTTGGGTTTTGCTTGGCGGTTTGGTTATTTTTACCGGAGCTTTCTTTGGTGCGCATTCAGTTGCCTCGGGTTGGGCTGGTGCTGCCGCAGAAGGCGGCAGGGCACAGTCGACGTCACTATATAATTTATGCTATTACACCGGTTCTTCGGTCTTTGGCTGGCTCGGTGGCATATTTCTGACTCGCTACGGTTGGCCAGGCACTGTGCTCATGACAGTAGGGCTAGCTGGCTTGGCGTTGCTAGCGACCGTGCTGTTGTATCTTTTTGTTGTCCAACCGCGAATTAAGGCGGCCCGAGAGCAGAACTCGACACACCTTTAGCTGCTTGACAGTACAATAGTCGTCATGGAATTTATTATCCCTCTGTTGCTGCTCGCGGTGTCGGCACTTTTTGTTTGGGGCCTAATTGTATTCTTGGGTCGTTCCGCAGGCGTTCAAAAAAAATCTGTCGGTAAATCACCGGCATTATTTGACCGGATGTCTGAAGGTGGCGCCGCAGCTGCCGCGCAACGTCTTGATGAAGAGTCCCACACACAGGTGTACCGTCACTTAGCCGTTGGACAGCTAGCACAGGCAGCAGAGGTGTACCATAAGGCCACCGGTGTGGGCCGTATCGAAGCTTTTGTGGATGTTCAGGCGCTTTATCAATTCCCACAGCAACATAATGAAACCTCGGAAGAAGATGTCGCCGGATCAGACCCTTTTGTTCCCGAGGATGTGGCAGAACAGCAAGTCACTGAGCTGACCGTGCCAGAAGAATGGTTGGAGCAGACAGAGCCGAAACCACAGCGTTTCGAAGTGCAAATCGAACGTGAATCAGAAACCATCTCGATGTCGTCAGAGGAGCTGCCTCCATGGATTCGCGACCAAATTGAAGCCATGGTGCGAGACGATCGGCTCGACGATGCAGCGGAAACGCTAACCGAACACACCGTATTGGAACCAGCTGAGGCGCAAGATCTTATCAAAATTATTGCCCAGCAGATTCACACCACGGATGATGAGGGCACCGACTAAACGTCGTCTTCGCCGGCTGGGCCACCTTCGCCTTCCCAACGGTCAATCTGGCGAGACTTCTCAGAACTGTATTTCAACCGAACACCATAGCCACCGGCCTGGGAGTCTGGCAGAAATACCGCGCCGTGATCAATCAGTACGTCTTTGATCTGTTCCTGCTGGTCTTCGGGTAGGCCGATAATGCCACGCTCAAACTTTCGAATATCATCGCGAGCAATACCGGTCTCATCGGCAATGTACCACGTTGAGATCCCTATAAGGGCTCGACCAGCACGTGCAAGGTTGGAATTGAAAACATCTTGAGTAGTCATAACGATCCCCTCTACTGATCAGTTGTGGTTCCCTTTCAGTTTCGCCCGTGCTGTAGGGCCGGTGCAAGACTTGGTCCTCTAATGAGCGTGCCCACAATGTATACATGCATGGATGTAGCTGCTTAAATGAAGCACAAACGCGAAAAGCCCTGCACGTTGAAGAAGAACTTGCAGGGCTTTCATACGGCGGAGGCGGGGGGATTCGAACCCCCGGTCCGCGTTTAAACAGACCCTTCATTAGCAGTGAAGTCCAATCGGCCTCTCTGGCACGCCTCCGGTTTTTGAATACGCACGCGTATTCAAATAACCCCTCTACCATAGCGAATGCGAAACGATTCAGCAAAACGGCTCACAGCTGCATAGCCACGGCATAAATTTTGTAATGCACATCACCGGCGACTAATGTGTGATCCAATGTATACAGCGTGTGGACTGCAATGAAGGAGCACCATGGGTGAGCAAGATGTGCAACAACCGGGCAGCATATACCAAGAGGTATTTGACCGGTCAGTAGCGGACCCGGCAACGTTCTGGTTGGAACAGGCAGGGCTTCTCGACTGGCATACCCCACCTACCCGGGGTCTCGACTATGACGGCGCTGAATCATGGAACTGGTACCCTGACGGTCGACTGAATATCACGTATCAGGCTTTAGATCGCTGGGTTCAAAGTGGTCGCGGAGACCAGCCGGCAGTTATTTGGGATTCGGCGATGACCGGCCAACAAATCACCTACACCTACGCTGACATGCTAGATAAAGTCGCCCGGTTAGCCGGTGCCTTACGAGCCAACGGCATTGGTCAGGGTGACCGCGTGCTGATTTACATGCCGATGATCCCCGAGGCACTGGTTGCCATGCTGGCAGTTGCTCGGTTGGGCGCCGTCCACGTGGTGACCTTTGGCGGATTTGCTCCCAAAGAAGTTGCGACCCGTCTTGATGACTCGCAGGCTAAAGCGGTCATTGCTGCCAATGGTGGAATTGAACCGGCCCGCACGATTCGGTATCTACCAAATCTTGCTGAAGCCCTCGAAATGGCTGCACATCGCCCCGACGTCGTCGTAGTGAAACAGCGTCCACAAATTGATGACGATATAGCAGATTACGATCCGTCATGGGTCGACTTTGACCAAGAGCTGGCCTCACACCAGCCTGTTGACGCTGTGCCTGTAGCGGCCACAGATCCGCTGTATTTGCTGCACACCTCCGGGACAACGTCAAAACCTAAAGCCGTAATTCGTGACCAGGGTGGTTACGCTGTGGCTGCAGCCTGGTCATTATCAAATATTTTTAATATCCAACCATCCGAAACGATTTTTGTGGCTTCCGATGTCGGCTGGGTCGTCGGTCACACTTACATTGTGTATGCGCCACTTGTCGGGGGTGCAACCACGGTGGTGTATGAAGGCAAACCGGTGGGTACTCCAGATGCCGGAGCCTTCTGGCGAGTTGCCGCCGAGCACAAAGCGAAGGTCATTTTCTCAGCACCGACCGCCTACCGGGCGATTCGAGCCGCGGATCCAGAAGGTGCCTTGTGGCGACAGTACGATTTGTCGCAATTGGAATCGGTATTTTCGGCTGGAGAGCGTTTAGACGAGGACACCTACCACTGGTTGGTTGAGGTAACCGATAAACCGGTTATTGACCACTGGTGGCAAACCGAATCTGGGTGGCCAATTGTCGCGAACCTGCGTGGACTTGATCCCATGCCCATGAAGCCCGGTTCGCCCTCGGTACCTGTGCCGGGTTATCAGGTGGGGGTTGTTGATCCGCTGGGTGAACCGGTTGAACCCGGTATGGAGGGCAACATTGTTATCAAACTGCCGCTACCGCCCGGTGCTATGGTGGGTCTATTTGGTGAGCCGGAGCGATTCCACACCTCATATATGGCTGCGTTTCCTGGCTACTATGAAACCGGCGACACCGGATATATCGACGACGACGGCTACGTTTTTGTGCTGGGCCGTTCCGATGACGTAATTAACGTCGCCGGACACCGGTTATCCACCGGGACTTTGGAATCCGTTATTGCACAACATCCTGCGGTAGCAGAAACTGCAGTGATCGGCGTCCACGATGAGATCAAGGGACAAAAACCCGTCGC
>DEPX01000181.1:24775-28055 GCA_002358975.1 Micrococcaceae bacterium UBA3381
GCCAAGGTGCGCAAAGACTTTGGTGCCGTTGCCGCATTCCGTGACGTCGAAATCGTCTCGGCGCTGCCAAAGACCCGCTCGGGCAAAATCCTGCGTCGCACCATGCGCTCAATTGTTGAAGGCGATGAGGTGGCTGCCCCTGCCACCATTGATGACCCCGGTGTGCTCGAGGCATTTGCCGGTCAAACGCGCCGGCGGGAAAACTAAAGGGCGTTGGAGACTTCAGCGGCTGCCGCCTGCAACGCGGGCAGCAGTTCGGTGAGGTCCTCCGGGGTATGCTGTGGCACCGCTACAGACGTGTTCATCGCGGCAACGGTTGTCCCGGCTCGATCACAAATGGGCACGGCAACAGAGGCCAAGCCGACCTCAAGTTCCTCGGTGACGATGGCATACCCCGCAGTGCGGATCCGCTCCAGTTCGGAGCGTAATTGTGTTTCGTCGGTCAAGGTATAACCGGTGACCTCGGTGAGATTGGCCTCGGCGAAGTATTCTTGCAGCGCGTTTTCTGGCAATCCGGCAAGTAGAACCCGACCCATCGATGTGGCGTAAGCGGGAAACCGAGTGCCCACCGTGATATTAATACGCATAATTGAGGTGGTTTCCTGGCGGGCGATATAGACGACGTCAGTGTTATCCAACACCGAGACCGAAGTGGACTGGTCCAATCGTTCCGACAGATTGGCTAGGACAGGGTCGACCAATTCGACCAGAGGTTGGGACGCCAGGTAGGCGAACCCTAGGTTCATGATCTTTGGGGTTAGCTGGAACGTTTTATCGCTAGCCCGCATATACCCTAATGCTGTCAGGGTGTGCAGGAAACGCCGTACAGTGGCCCGCGAAAGCCCCGTAGCCTCGGCTGCTTGGGATAGCGTCATCGTCGGTGTTTGCCCGAAGGCCTCAATGACTTCTAGGCCCCGGGCAAACGACTGAACGAATAGTGCAGGATCAGGTTGCATCAACGAATTCGATTTCCGAGTTAGCTTTGAGTTCGTCCATAGTCAGACCAAATAGTGCACCAACGGTGACCGTACCCGTATCAGAGAGGTCAAAAATCCCATGGTCGGTGTATAGACGCGAGACACACCCGACCCCGGTCAATGGGTAGGTCGCCTGGGGGACCAGCTTGATGTCGCCGTCTCGGGTGAACAGGTTCATCATCACGTAGACCTGTTTGGCGCCGATCGCTAAGTCCATGGCACCGCCGACAGCGGGAATGGCATCGGCAGCGCCGGTGTGCCAGTTAGCTAGATCTCCGGTGGCCGATACTTGAAACGCACCCAGTACACACACATCTAAATGGCCACCGCGCATGATGGCAAACGAATCTGCCTGGTGGAAGAATGCGGTTCCGAGGGTTTCGGTGACAGGGATCTTGCCGGCATTAATCAAATCTGCATCGATTTCGTTTTCTTCTGCTGCACGGCCCATACCTAGCATGCCATTTTCGGTGTGCAGGGTGACATCGTGTTCTTCAGTCAGGTAGTTGGAGACCAAGGTTGGTTGGCCGATGCCAAGATTAACGAAGGAGCCGGCCTCAATATCGTCGGCAATAAGTTTGGCCAGGGTATTACGGTCAACTTTTTCACTGCGTAGCATTAGTTCGCTCCTTGTGTGCGTTCACGTGCGGCCAGAGCTGTGGACTGGGTTTCAATTGCCACCATGACGTCGGTATAGATCGACGGGGTCACAATATTTTCTGGATCCAGGGTTCCTGTGGCCATGATATTTTCTACCTGGACAATGGTCTGTTTGGCGGCTGTAGCCATTACCGGGCCAAAGTTGCGGGCTGTCTTACGGTAGACCAGGTTGCCCTTTTCATCGGCGGTGAAGGCTTTGATCAATGCAACGTCACCGTGGATTGGGTATTCCAGCACATAGTGGCGCCCGTTGATTTCGCGGACCTCTTTGCCCTCGGCCAGCATGGTGCCGTAACCGGTGGGGGTGAAGAATGCTCCGATACCAGCTCCTGCGGCACGTAGCCGTTCGGCCAAATTGCCCTGGGGGACGAGCTCCAATTCAATTTCACCAGCCCGGTAGGCCTCATCGAAGTGCCACGAATCCGACTGACGGGGAAAAGAACAAATAATCTTCTTTACCCGGCGCTCTTTAATTAGCAGCGCCAACCCGGCATCGGCCTGGCCAGCATTATTGTTGACGACGGTCAGATCGGTTGCGCCTGAATCCAACAGGGCTTCGATCAGTTCCATGGGCTGGCCGGCATCGCCAAAACCACCCATGAGTACCGTTGAACCGTCAGAGATATTGGCAACCGCTTGTGCTGCTGTAGCTACTTTCTTGGTCATATCGTTTCCTTATTCTGCATCTTCGTTTTCGACCACCATGGCAACACCCTGCCCGACGCCGACACACAGCGCTGCAAGGCCCCAGCGACGGTTCTCGGCTTTGAGGCGACGTGCCAAGGTACCAAGTACTCGTGAACCGGAGGCACCCAATGGGTGACCAAGAGCGATTGCTCCGCCCCAGGCGTTGACCCGCTGATCCTCCAAGTCAATACCCCAAGAATCTAAATTCACGAGCACCTGTGCGGCAAAGGCTTCATTGAGCTCGATAGCCCCCACCTGATCCCAGGTAATACCGGCACGTTCCAGCGCAATGTTGGCAGCGGGTACCGGAGCTTCACCAAAATATTGGGGTTCGTTGGCGGCTGCACCGCGGGAAACAACGCGCACCAACGGGTCGGCCCCGAGGAGATCTGCTGCGTCTTGGGAACCCATGAGCACCACGCCGGCACCGTCATTCATGGACGAGGCATTACCGGCGGTTACCGTACCGTTATCTTTGCGAAAGACCGTACGTAGCCCCGAAAGCGTGTCAACATTTGTTTCAGGGCGGATAGTTTCATCGCGGACAACCTCGTCGATGGGTACCACAAGATCGTCATAATGGCCTGCCTCCCAGGCGGCATGGGCGCGTTGATGCGATAGGGCGGCGTATTGGTCTTGACGTTCACGCGAGACATCATACTTTTCCACCAGCTGCTCGGTGGCTTCGCCCAGTGATACCGTCCATTCTTTAGGCATCTTTGGGTTTATAAGGCGCCATCCCAAGGTAGTTGAGGCCATCTGACTGTTACCGGCAGGGTAGGCTCGTTCAGGTTTCGGCACCACATAGGGGGCACGTGACATTGATTCGGTGCCGCCGGTAATAACCAATTTATTATCCCCGGCGCCAATCGAATAGCTGCCATGGAAGGCGGCGTCCAAGGAGGAACCACATAGTCGGTTGACGGTCACGCCAGGGATCGAAGGAGGCAAGCCGG
>DEPX01000181.1:28070-30069 GCA_002358975.1 Micrococcaceae bacterium UBA3381
CCGGCCAGTAGAGTAGCCATTCTTGCCACGTTGCGGTTTTCCTCACCGGCACCATTGGCATTACCAAAGACGACGTCGTCGATTTCTGCGGTGTCCAGGTCCGGAAAGCGTTTGACTAACTGTTGGATGACAGCAGCAGCCAAATCATCTGGGCGAACGCCAGCCAGCCCACCGCCCAGTCGACCAAACGGGGTGCGTAATGCGTCGTAAATATATACCTGCTGCATGATTCCTTCCGAGCCGGTAGTAAAGTTCGCTGTGCGAACGTATGTTCACCATGTGATATTTCTAGTTTAGCTGATCTGTAGTGTCAGTGGAATAGGGCATAAAAAATCCGGTTCAAACATAGAGTTGAACCGGATTTTTCATGCCTGGTTTAGGCTTCTTCGGACGCGTATTCAGCCAGGGCCTGTTTGGCTACTGAGAACGCCACATTAGCCGCCGGCACTGAACAGTAGATAGCGGTTTGCAATAAGATTTCTTTGATTTCAGCGACACTGAGCCCATTGCGACGCGCCGCTTTGACGTGCATGGCCAACTCGTCCCAGTATTTACCTGCGACCATCGCGGTGAGTGTCACAGCCGAACGCATACGCCGATCCAAACCGGGACGGGTCCAGATGGTGCCCCAAGCATAGCTGGTGATGAGATTTTGGAAGTCTTCAGTGAAGTCATCGATGTTGTCGTTGGCCCGATCCACGTGTGCGTCTGAGAGCACCTGACGTCGCACCGTCATACCTGCATCATAGGTTTGTGACGCGGTAGGGTCATCGGCATACTGCCCAGAAAAGAAGGCATGCAGAATTTCAGCGGTGTCGGCAGGATTTTCTGCGGGTGCCTGGTGGGCCACGTTTTCCAATACCGCAGCTTGACCGTGTTGCACTGTCTGCGCCACAGTTTTAGCATGTTCCGGTGGTGATACCGAATCCGCTTCGCCTGCTAGCGCTAGCAGTGGGGTGGCAATCTCGGCCAGGCGGTCCGTCATATCGAAACGCGATAAGGCGGTGGCAGCGTGGGCGTATGAAAACCGTTCGGTGTCCTGCAGCGAATGCAGTAGTGCAGCGGATTCCGTTGGATGACTCTCGATGAAACCCTCGGCAAACCAGGTTTTAGCAGAGCGCTCGACCATCGCCGGGGTGCCGGCCTGGGCCACGAATTCGGCACGTTCTTGCCACGCTTGGGTGGTGCCAAATTTTGGTGATGAACACACCATGGCTACTCGGTCAAACACGTCACCGTGTAGGGCGGCAACCTGCTGTGCAACAGCCCCGGAAAGCGAAACGCCGGCGAAATACGCTTTTCGGCCGGTACCGTCGGTGGCTTCAGTAGCTAACCGGGCGGCAATGCTTGCCAGATCATCAATTTCCCACTGGTCGGTAGAAGGCTCTGAGCGGCCGTGGCCGGGAAGGTCATAACCAATAATCTCATAGTCATCCGCTAGCAGCTTGGCGGCCTTGCCCCACAGCGGTTCTACGGCGGTGCCCAGGCCGGGGCCAAGAACCAGAACGGGTTTGCTGGCATCGGGTTGGGTGAATTGGATACCGGCGATCGATGGTTCGGTCATGAACTCCACTTTCTGTAACGCGAATTTACTGCTGCCACGATACTGGCAGCACCTCCCGTGTAACCGGAAGGCTCTAACATTTTTTCAATATCGGCCACGCTCACCGCGCCATCGGGAAGGCGAGTGGTTAGTGCTTTGGCTAAATCCTCTTTATTGGCAATCGCGGCACTACATGCTGCCTCGACCCACTGCTTGCCCTCACCGGGTTTAGCAACGCCATAAGCTTCAGCCACCGGCGCTAGCCATTGGCTAAGTCGCCCCACAAAAATATAGTTACCATGGATAGCCAAGTTACGCCGCATGGCTGTGGGGTTAACCTGCAGGTCAGCTGACAGTTCAGCGAGAATTTCTGCGACGGCGCCGGTGGTGCGCAGCAAGTCGCGAAAGGCCGCCCATTCAGTATGCCAGCCGCCGTCGGCGCGTTCTGCGGTATTG
>DEPX01000195.1:0-4261 GCA_002358975.1 Micrococcaceae bacterium UBA3381
CCGCCGTCGTCGACCATAGTGCTGGGGACGCTAACACCTCGCCGAGAGCACCCAGCTCAACGGTCCGATAAATGATCTGCCCAAAAATGGTGCCAACCAACAAGATGAGATAAGGCACCAGAGAGCGTCCGGGCCCAGGAATCAGGCGTCCGCGGCGAATGTAGAGTAACCAAAGGATAGCCATAATCAGTGTGGCAACTGCGCCGGCCACCGGAGTGCCCAACAGCAGGTTGGCCAGCATGGTCACGGCCCAAAGTAGGACACCAGAGCCGATACCTGCGACGGCCCAAAAAAGTTTTCGACTGCGGGCAATGTCGGGTTTAAGGTAACCGTTACCCGCCACAATCCCGGTGGCAATACCGGAGACAATAAATGGTATAAGATTCATCCATCCGGAGACCAACCCCATGTCAGTCAGTGACGAGTTGGCGGCTTGGGCGGCGATCAGCGTGCCCGGACCCATGGATCCCCACGGGCCGATCATCAGCCCCAGCAGAGTAAGCAATGCTGCCCGGTACGGGGTGAATCCAAAGGATAGCAGCAGCGGCAATCCGATGAGCACGGAGACACCGAACCCGGTAACAGTTTCTAAGAACGGAACCACACCGTGGGTCATCAGCATGGCGGATGCGACCGTGGGACCATCGGCGGAAAGCCAGCCTGCTAGCCGGCGTTGAGCTCCGGTGCGATCCATGACTCCGGAAAGCAGTACCCCGCCACCGATGATGGCCAGGACTTTGACCAGCGTCCAAAAGGTGTCGTTCCATGCATTGATGAGCGCTTGGATGGGTGCGGCGAAATAGGCAACCGCTACGATTCCTGCGGCGATGGTGCCAAGCAGTGGTGGCAGTGCGGCGGGGATGCGCGGTAGCGCCAACAGTCCCAGGGTAAGTAGGACCGGCAGCACCGCCATGAACAACCCCACGTTGCGACTCCTTCAGCAGGAATATTTTTGTGCCCGATGTATTCAGCCACAACGCACTAGCCTAGTGTGTCGGAGTCTTTAGAAGCGGTATGACGACATCTAACCCCAATGGGGCATTTTATGCTTCGGGAATATCTTTTCCGAAGGTTTCCAGGGTAACTTCTTCAGGCTCAGGGCCGCCGCGTTCATCGGTGTCGAGATCTTCGATTGCTGCAATTTGGACAGGCGTGAGCTCAATGTCGAATACGTCAAAGTTTTCAGCAATGCGTTCTGGGTTGACGGATTTCGGAATCGCCGAGCGGCCCTGCTGTAGGTGCCAAGCCAACATAACCTGGGCGGGGGTGCAGTTGTGTTGTTCGGCAATAGTTTGGATGGTTTCATCTTCGAAAGTTGTTGTCTCGGAGTCGCCATAGGAGGTAATACCGCCAATGGGTGACCAGGCCTGGGTGAGAATCCCCAGCCCGTCATTGAGTTGGCGCACCTTTGGTTGGGTAAAGAACGGGTGGACTTCGAGTTGGTTGACTGCCGGTGTCACCGTAGTGTGCCGACGCAAGGTTTGTAAGTGTTCGACCATGAAGTTGCTGACCCCAATGGCCCGGACGCGTCCGTTTTCTAACAGCTGTTCTAGTGCCCGGTAGGCATCCATGGTTTTTTCAAAGTCGCCGGGCAGTGCTTGGTGCAAAAGTAGTAAGTCAATGGTATCTACGCCCAGTTTGCTCGCGCTTTTTTCGAAAGCGTGCAGGGTTTCATTGAAGCCGTAGTCACTGATCCATACTTTGGTTTCGATAAAGATGTCATCGGGGTCAATGCCGGAGTTGTTGATCGCTTCGCCTACCGCGCGTTCGTTTCCATAAGCCGCTGCGGTGTCAATGAGACGGTAGCCAACTCGTAGAGCTTCAGAGACTGCCTCCACGGTCTCATCCGGCGGGATCTGGTACACACCAAATCCCAATGCCGGCATTGAAATTCCATTATTTAGCGTGATTTCCATATGTCCACACTAGAACTTTCGTTATTGGGCTGAAAAGAGAGCTGGGTTACGGTGCTGCTAATAACGGTCTTTACCGATGGCGATGCGTCGTAACCGCCGAATAGCGTCCACGAGCAGAACCGCACCGATAGCAAAGGCCACCCATGCCACCGCATTGGGTTGCATTTCCACCATCAAGAAACTTAGACCGATCCCAAGCATCAGGACCACACCAAATATTTCTGCAAGGGCACCGAAAAAGCCAAGTGTCGTCGAGGATTTTCCGTGTTCTGGATCTGGTCGTTGCGGTTGTTGGTTTGTACCTGTTTGGCGAGGATTCATGGCTGTCCTCCTTTCATCCTTAAACCGGACTCAACCGAAGGATGCATCTACCTCCACGCTACTGACCGCAGGGCACTTTCGAAAGGGCGCCATGTACTAACTGGCTTGGAGGCACCGAAGAGTTATTGAACAAAGCCCTTCTGGTGCAGTGCCCGGATACCGGCTTCGTACCCATAGGTGCCTAACCCAACGACCACGCCGGCAGCTACTGGCGATAAGTAGGAGTGATGCCGGAATGTTTCACGGGCGTGCACATTGGAAATATGGATTTCCATGGTGGGGACCAAGGCACCAGAAATAGCATCGGCCAGTGCGACCGAGGTGTGCGTGTATGCGCCAGCGTTGAGGACAACGCCCAGACTTTCACCATCAGCTACGGCACGTCCGGCTTCATGGATCCAATCAATGAGTTCACCTTCGTGATTCGACTGCCGGAAAATCAGTTCGAGCCCAAGCTCTGCGGCAATCTCCTGACAACGCTGTTGGACATTAGCCAGAGTCTGACTGCCATAAACATCGGGGTCACGCACACCCAGCAGGTTGAGGTTGGGGCCGTTTAACACGTAAATACTGCTCATCATTTTCCTTACTATTTTGCCGGCAAAGTGGCTGCTAAGCGTTGTGCCGCCAGCTGCAAAGCATCTCGGTATGTCAATAGCTGGGCTTTATCGGCGCGAAATACCGGGGCTGCAATCGCCACGGCTCCCAATAAGCGCCCGGTCGGTGTGGTCACCGGCGCGGCCAGGGCATTCATCCCCAAATCCACTTCTTGATCCTGATAGACAAATCCATCGGCACGGCCAGCTGCAATTTGTTGGTTCAATATTTGTGCATCAGTCACCGTGTGCTCAGTGTAAGCTCGCAGTTCAAGCTCGCTGATGATCTCTTGGGTTAGCTGTTCTGGCATGGCAGCAAGCATCGCTTTACCCATCGAGGAGACGTGTAGTGGTAACCGATCCCCCGGGTCGGTGGTCTGGCGAAACTCTGGACCATCGACGGTATGTACGGTGACTGATTCAGTACCGTCTGGCACAGCGAACAGGCAAGACTCATTCGTAGTCTCTGATAACTCTCGCAACACAGGCAATACCGTGCCGTCATACCCGCGGGCAGCCGCGGTCACCTGGCTGAGCTGGAAGATCGTCAAGCCTAGCCGGTATTGTTTGGTTCCTGGATCATATTGGGCAAATTCTGTGTCAGCCAATGTGTTCAATAACCGGTATGTGGTAGAAAACGGCAACCCAGAATCGCGTGCAAAAACGGCTGCCGTTGCGCCGTCCGGGTAGTTGCCCATCAGCCTGAGCAATTCCAGGCCTTTTGTCAGTGTTGAACTGCCCCGACTCATCCACGCTCCCTTACGATTTGCGGCCAGAACTCATGGTATCCCAGAGCACACAGCCATGTCGCTTGACACACAGGTGCGTACCACTCCAAGATAGATTATCAATATGTAGAAGCTATTGCCAATATATGGCAATGCAGAGAAGGATGGGTGATCTTATGACTGCATCGGCAGCTAAGGTCCAGGCGGATTCCTCCGGTACGCTGCCTGAACGAACACCAAAGCGAGCGGCACTAGCAAGCTGGATCGGCTCGGCGCTGGAATACTATGACTTTGCCGTCTACGGCACTGCCGCCGCACTGGTGCTCAATAAGCTATTCTTCCCAGAGACCACCACTCCAGGCATTGCCGTACTGCTAGCAATGGGCACTGTGGGCATCGCCTATGTGGTCCGCCCACTTGGCGCCGTCATTATGGGACCGCTGGCAGATAAACTTGGACGACGCTTCGTGCTCATGCTCACCCTATTTATGATGGGCGGTGCCACTTTCTCGATCGGACTTCTCCCCACCTACCAGCAGGTGGGTTTCCTCGCCCCAGCACTGTTAGTGCTTTGCCGTGTCATTCAAGGGCTTTCCGCCTCCGGTGAGCAGGCCTCGGCAATTTCTGTGTCTTTGGAACACTCCGATGAACAGCACCGCGGGCTAACAACCTCCTGGACGCTCCACGGAACCCAGGCCGG
>DEPX01000195.1:4331-5551 GCA_002358975.1 Micrococcaceae bacterium UBA3381
TGTATAGCTGGGGTTGGCGCATACCGTTTTGGATCTCCGCGATCGTAGTCGTGGTCGCTTATCTGATCCGCCGTCACCTAGAAGAGCCACCATCTTTTGAGGCCCGGCGCAAAGAAGTTGTGGCCCTATCACCACTGACCCAAACGCTGCGGTTCCATTGGAAAGCCGTCCTGCGGGTAACTGCCTGTGCACTGATTAATACGATCAATATTTTCATTACCGTGTGGGCAATCTCTTTTGCCACCAACGGCTACCATCTGGATCGCTCCACACTGCTGTGGGTACCGGTATTAGCTAACCTGTTGGCGCTGTTTGCCATCCCGGCCGCCGGACGGTTATCTGATCGTTTTGGGCGCAAAAAAGTGTTTATCACTGGCGCTTTGGGTTCGGCGGTCTTCGTTTACCCCTACCTCTACTCCATCACCCAGGGAAACTGGATCGGCATTTTTGTGGGCGGCATTATGATGTCGGGGGCTATGTATTCGGCCGCTAACGCCGTCTGGCCTTCCTTTTATTCAGAAATGTTTCCGGTACGTGTACGTGCCACCGGTTTGGCCCTTGGCACCCAGATCGGTTTCGCCCTATCGGGCGGTTTTGTGCCGGTTATTGCCACCCTATTATCCGGTCAGCAACAAACCGGTTGGCTGCTGCCAGCCCTATTTGCCACGGTAGTGTGCCTGGTTGTTGCTGGCGCAGCTATGACCGCCAAAGAAACACATGCGGCCACCCTGGCTGAAATTGATGACATGCACACCACCCCGCAAGAACGCGCAGCATTAGAAGTGACTAAATGAGTGAACATAGTTATCTGATGGGGTTGATCGGTGAAGGTGTTCGACCTTCATTGACCCCACCCATGCACGAACAAGAAGGCGCCGCTCAGGGCCTACGGTTTGTCTACCGGCCGATTGATCTCACCGAACTAAACTTGCCGGCCAACGATGTAGGCAGGCTATTGACCGCCGGACTCGAGCTGGGTTTCGATGCTTTCAATATCACCCACCCGTGCAAACAGGTGGTCTTAGATGTGCTCGACGATATCGATCCGGCAGCCCAACGTCTCGGCGCGTGCAATACCGTACTGGTTGCTGCAGGCCGCCTAATTGGCTTCAACACGGATCGTTCAGGCTTCTTCTCGGCTTTGGCCACACAACTGCCAGCCGCTGACCTCACCGACGTGGTGCTGCTAGGCGCCGGCGGTGCCGGTTCTGCAGTAGCCG
>DEPX01000175.1:0-2807 GCA_002358975.1 Micrococcaceae bacterium UBA3381
TTCACGACCCAAGTCTTGCAACATTTGCCGTTGAACACGTGCCAACTTGTTAATGACTTCGACCATGTGAACCGGAATACGAATGGTGCGAGCTTGATCTGCCATCGCGCGGGTAATCGCCTGACGAATCCACCATGTCGCATACGTGGAGAACTTGAAGCCCTTGCTGTAGTCAAACTTCTCTACTGCACGAATTAGCCCCAAGTTTCCTTCTTGGATGAGGTCGAGAAAAAGCATACCTCGGCCGGTGTAGCGTTTGGCGAGCGAGACTACCAAACGTAGGTTAGCTTCCAGCAAATGATTCTTGGCGCGCCGACCATCAGCAATTACTAGTTGCATGTCACGGCGTAACCGTGGATCGGTATATTCCTCTGTTTTAAGCTTGTATTCAGCATATAAACCCGCTTCAATGCGGGTAGCTAAATCCACTTCTTCTTCGGCATTTAGCAGCGCGACTTTACCGATTTGTTTCAGATAATCTTTGACAGGGTCAGCTGTAGCACCGACGATGTTGAGCACTCGCTGCTGTGGTGCGTCTTCTTCCGTTTCTGAAACGACGAAGCCACCGGCCTTTTCGGTGGATTCCACATCGGGCCGTTCTGGACCTGCGGTCTCTTTAATCTCGACTTCAACTTCGTCCTCGCCGACGGTCTCCTCAGTTTCGTCTGAGGCGACTTCGACTTCTTCGCCCTCTTCTTCGACATCCAAGGTATCGTCGTCTAAGACTTCCTCGTCTTCTACGAGGTCAGAATCAGTAGTAGTCGCTGTTTCTTTCTTACCGTTCTTGGTAGCAGCTGCCTTTGCTGCAGTCGCCTGTTTTGGAGTAGTAGTCACTCAGGTCCTTTCCTCATTGGCAGCCGTATGAGTAACGAGCTCACACACGATCAACACACCTATGACCCTGTCAATTTCGTGTTTGAATAATCATTGTTCCCGTCGGTGCACATTTGGTGACCGACCGTTGCAAGATCCACGCATGCAGGGTCTCTAGTGTGTGTAACGTGCTAGGTGTTGGTTTTGTTCCCACCTTGATAAAAAACTTTGTGACAAGTTTTTCCACACAGCCGTTAGACCAGAACATTATGCCACAAGACGGCCATAAATTTTCTCGGTGGCCGTTTTCATCACGCCGCGTGTTGGGGGTTCCAAGCGCTTTCCGTTCTTGTGGCCCAGCCGGCAACTTTTCCTTCTCGAAGATAACTTTCCAGTGTAATAAGTAAGTACTCGGCCGGATAGTGTTCGCGGGCCTGCTGTACATAGGTCATGGCGATACTGCCTCGACCCTTGATCCATTCAATCCATACCAGTATGCCGGCTACTACCCCACCAGTTTGGACATCAGCAAGTGGTAACAACTGATGACATAGCCGTTCTAACTGACCTACACGGTGCCAGTCCGGCCCTCGGTCGGACTGTCCGTGCATGGCGTCTTTGACGGCGACACCGTCCCGAATACTTTTTTGTAAGTCGGCGGCCGCGCCGACTTGAGCCGGAAATCGGTCCAACGTCAGCATCCCGCGAATGGCCGTAGTGGTATCGAAACAGGCTAAAGCTTGCACTGCTTCACGTATCTGCGGATGTACCAGGGACGTTAACATGTCAGCAACTTGTCTCGAATCCAACATTCGTGGTCCGTTCGAGACGTTATCATCCCAGAGCTTGAGCCAATTCAACACAAGACCGGGACGGTTTACCAAGACCTTCTGGTTGCTGGGCCGGAATGACTGGCCAGCTTGTACGGGAGGAAATATTAGTTGCCGCACTTTTCCAGCGGCTTGAACGGAGGTTACTCGTTGGGGGTCTAGAGTTCGAAAAATCCGGGTTAGTTCTGGATTTCCCACCTCTCGACCTTGAACTTCGCAGTCCGTGGTAGCAGCACACCATAGATGCCACAGCGTATCGTGATGAATGAACCACGATTCTTCAACCGGTATCTGTTGTAACCCGAATTGAGTGGCAATTATCGAATTCACTGAGCCCGCGACGGCCAGGGCCTGTTGGTCTGATACTGTCACGTTGTCAGGCAGATAGGCCACAATACAAGAAGTCGTTGATGATTCTTTTGCCATCAGCTGGCTAATGTGGCGCCCAGTATCAAATATCTGCAACTCTTGAGACTCAGTGAGCCCTAGATCCATGTATGTTACACATTCTGGCGTATCGGAGCGCAACATATATTGCAATAATTCAGGGAGGTCGCAACGAACTACTGTGGACAATTGTTCGCCTGCAAACGCTACGACAATAAAAGAGTTCTTAGGACGAAAGCCTAATGTGCACTGGACATAGGCCAGTAAATCTTCCGGTGAGGTTGCCCGAACGGAATTGGTTGCAGAGTTTTTATCAGCTAACGACTTTTGGGGCGACGGAGTGAAGTGAGAATGGTCATCTGAAGTTTCAGGTTGATTGAATTGGCTGGGTTCTGAGCTTTGGTTATGAGGCAACATGTTCCCAGCATGAAACAACTGCCCGCGTCATGGTGGCACTCGCTGGCTAAATGTGGATAACTTTATTCGTCATCGTCATCTGATTCATCACGATCATCATCTGTTGCGCCAGTGTCTGCATCATCCACCACATACCAGAAAACATCCGGCTCGGTGTCTGCCCTTGAGGGCCGCATCGGATCTTTAATAGTTTCCTGGCTGCCTAAAGAACCGGTAAGTTCTAAAGCGTCACGCTCGTCTGCGTCGAGCCCTGCAGCATCCTGCTGAGCTTGACCACTAAGGTAGCTTTCAACTAAGGAGCCAATTTCTTCGGCATCAGGTACGTGTTCATCAGGGCGTAGTAACAGACTACGCGGCCGG
>DEPX01000175.1:2871-10949 GCA_002358975.1 Micrococcaceae bacterium UBA3381
ACTTGCGCATTGATTTGCTGTTCTACTTCACGCCCGGACTCTCGCAATTCCTCAGTAGGCAACATCAAGTCCATGGCCGCCCCCACATACTCCAGCCCTGCTACGGCTGCTTGCGGATAGGTAGCATCGGCGAGATAGTGGGGCACATGCAGAGTATAACCGCTCACTTGACGTCCGACTTCTGCGACCCGTAGTTCCAAAAGCTGCGCCACACCAGCAGCAATCCGGCCCTTTGGCGCCCAAGTAGTTAGCCCAGTTAATAGTTCCTCAGCTGTACCGTGGGTAGAAACTCCCAACGGGCGGGTATGAGGCACCGGCAGTGGCATGGCGTCGACAAAGCTGATCAAACCAACGTCTAATTGCTCTATTAGAAGCATCACTGCTGCAACAAAACGATCCCATTGATAGTCTGGCTCAGGTCCACTGAGCAGCAAAAATGGTTGTTGCATCTGATCTTTTACCAAATGCAGTTCCAGCGCTGGGGCTTCATAGTCAGAAAAGCGCCGCCCGTCAAAGCGTAATTGTGGCCGGCGTGCACGATAATCGAGCAACTGATCTATATCGAAAGTTGCCAGCCGCTGGTGATCTAGTCGCTCTAATAGCGCATTTTCAATCTGAGTTGAAACGTTCCCGGCGTCTAAATAACCCGAAAACATCACTAGCAGATCCAGATTGTGGACTGCAGGAGAATCTTCTTTAACTGCTGCAGTTCCCGATAATAGCCGCCTCGCCGATGAAGACATGCAGATAAGATCAACTGGATCAAGCATGCGGACTCCTCCAAATCATGGTCAGCAAAATGCCGTATAGATGCTCATCCCGACAACAATAAGTCTGGGTCACTTATTCCGGGACCGAATTATTAGACCGTCGTTATGATGGAGATGCTATGCAATTTTCCGCTGTATCTCCAAGGATGTGATCTTGTGGCCGAAAACGCCGCTTCCAATGAATTTATTGGACAATTCACCACAGAACTAACTACCTCCGAGCCCTCCGACCATACCGAAGCACTGGTTATTGGTGTAGAGGCTACCGATGACGGCCCGGTGATTACCGCTCCAGAACTGGATGACGCGGCTGTGACGGCACTACAGAACCAACTTGAAGCCCTCGGTGTTAAAGGCGCTGCCGACGAAGTCACCCGCGTTGCTGGTTCTGTCACCGATTTTGATGCCAAGGTTGTTGTATTGACTGGCTTGGGTTCCAATGAGGCGCCAGCACAGGGCAGCCCTGTATTGGATATCTCCGGCCCAGGTACCATTTCAGCTGAAGCCTTGCGCCGTGCGGCCGGTGCCGCCACAGCTAAACTCAGTGATATCTCTGAAATCACCTTGGCACTTCCAACCGACAGCGTTGCCCGATTGACTGCAGTTGCTGAAGGGGCAACCATCGGTACTTATTCTTTTACCGGGTACAAAACTTCAGAGGATGACGAAACAGAAACGCATAACACCGTGCTGAAGTTTATTACTTCGATTGCTGAGGCTGACGAACTTATAAAACGAGCCGGCATCATAGCTCGTGCGACGTTTATCACGCGCGATCTTGTAAACACTGCACCCTCGCATCTATTTCCTGGCACTTTTGCTGATGAAATCGAGGCTTTGGTAGCCGGCTCTAAGGTTGAAGCCACCGTCTTCAATGAGGACGCACTGGCCGAGGGCGGTTTCGGCGGGCTGCTCGGCGTAGGACAGGGCTCAGCAAATCCACCACGCCTAGTAAAATTGGACTATCGACCAGAAAATGCCCAAGGCCACGTCGCTCTGGTAGGTAAGGGAATTACCTTCGATAGCGGCGGCATTTCGCTCAAGCCTGCAGGGGCAATGGAAACTATGAAATCCGATATGACCGGGGCCGCCACTGTCGGTGCTGTTGTACACGCCGTGGCAGAACTGGGATTAGATATCCATGTGACTGGCTGGTTGGCTATGGCTGAAAATATGCCCTCAGGCACAGGTATTAAGCCTTCTGATGTCTTGACGATACGAGGCGGTAAGACCGTAGAAGTTATGAATACTGATGCCGAAGGCCGTCTTGTGTTGGCTGATGCACTCGTAGCTGCCACGGAAGAGAGCCCCGACGTTGTAGTAGATATTGCTACCCTTACTGGGGCGGCCATGGTCGCACTCGGGGTCCGTACGACCGGGCTGATGGGGCGCGATGATGTTCGAGCAGAACTGTCCTCGGCTGCCGCTACCACTGGCGAAATCGTAGTGGAACTGCCAATCCCAGAGGAAGCGCGTGCCGCTTTCGATTCTAACGTCGCAGATATGAAGAACACCGGTGAACGTTTCGGCGGTATGCAAGGTGCAGCAGCATTCTTGCGTGACTTTGTCGGTGAAACTCCCTGGGCTCACTTGGATATTGCGGGACCATCTTTCAATGAGTCCAGCCCGCGCGGCTATACGCCCAAGGATGCGACTGGAGTTATGGTACGAACGCTCATTGAGTTCGTCGACAAACGCATTAGTTAGTAGCCAGCGGCTTTAACCGGTTGGGCCGTCCTTTACCGAGGGCCCAACCGGTTTTCTACCACTGAAACTCTTGCTGTCAATATGTATGCTGCGCCGACAAAAGTTAACGTGGTACAGGTTATGGGACAACAGCTGAAGGAAGCTATACAGTTAAGGGCAAGTGTCCAGATACTGGCCTGGTAACTCCAGGAAACCAAAAACTTTAGGACGCATGGTTGGAAACCTTTACGAGGACGACTGCGGGGCGAACCTCCGCAAAGATGAGGAGCATCAATCGTGACTGAAACCGCTACAGAATTCGACGTACTAATTCTCGGCGGTGGCTCCGCCGGTTATGCCGCTGCGATACGCGCATCACACCACGGACTCTCTGTTGGAGTTATTGAACGGGATAAGCTTGGTGGCGTTTGTCTCCACTATGGTTGCATTCCGACGAAAGCATACTTGCATGCAGCAGAAGTTGCTGATGCTGCCCGCGGTTCAGAAACGTTCGGGGTCAAAGCCACTTTTGATTCCATCGATATGGCTGCGGTCCGCGACTACAAAGACAAGATCGTCGAAGGCAAGTACAAAGGTCTTCAAAGCTTGCTCAAGATGCGCAAAGTAACAACTATTACTGGCAATGGTCGTCTGGTATCTGAAAACCAAATTGATGTTGATGGGACCGTCTACACAGGTAAACACATCATCTTGGCTTCAGGTTCAGTTTCCAACACCATGGGTCTCAACATTTCTGATCGCATCATTACATCCACCGAAGCTTTACAGCTTAACTACACTCCAAAGTCGGCCATCGTTCTAGGCGGTGGGGTCATTGGTTCCGAGTTCGCTTCGGCGTGGAATTCCTACGGCGTCGAGGTAACCATCATTGAAGGCCTAGATTCACTTGTTCCAAACGAAGACCCGGCCATTATCAAGCAATTGACTCGCCATTTCCGTCGTGCAGGCATCAAGTCCAATTTGGGTGTGTTCTTTGAAAAGGTTGAAGAAACAGCCAACGGTGTGAAAGTCACCCTGGCAGATGGTAAAGAATTTGAGGCTGAAATTTGTCTTGTTGCTACCGGCCGTAAACCAAATACTGAAAACATGGGATACGAAGACGTCAACATCCCTATGGACGGGGCTCACGTTGCCGTAAACGACCGTTTATATACCGGCGTTGGCAACGTTTATGCTATTGGCGACGTAGTTAAAGGCAAGCAGTTAGCGCATCGCGGCTACCAGCACGGTCACTTCGTCATAGAAGAAATTATGGGCAACAACCCACTGAAAGTCGAGGATCGCAACATTCCTGGCGTAACTTTCACGACCCCGGAAATTATTTCGGTAGGAATGACCGAACCAGTCGCTCAGGAAGAATTTGGGGCCGAAAATGTCGAGACCATCGAATATAATCTTGCTGGTAACGGCAAGTCATCGATCCTTAATACCACAGGTATTGTGAAAATGGTGCGCCAGAAACATGGACCCATCGTAGGTGTTCATGCCATCGGTGATCGCATTTCAGAACAAATTGGTGAAGCACAGCTGATCGTCAACTGGGAAGCTTATCCAGAGGATGTCGCCCACTTCATCCATGCCCACCCGACTCAAAACGAATCATTGGGTGAAGCAGCAATGATGCTCAACGGATTCCCGTTGCACGCCTAGTCCGCCATGGTGGTTTTGCCACCTGCGCATACAACACCGAACGTGTGAGCATACGAAGAGGAATAGAGAGGAAACCGGACGTAATGTCTGAAACCATTACTCTGCCAGAACTGGGCGAATCGGTTACTGAAGGTACCGTTACCCGTTGGCTAAAAGAAGTCGGCGACACAATTGAGGTAGACGAACCAATTGTCGAAATCTCCACGGACAAAGTCGACACCGAAATCCCATCCCCTGTCGCCGGGACACTCCAAGAGATTCTCGTCCAGGAAGATGAAGACATTGAAGTTGGCCAGGGCCTAGCTGTCGTTGGTGAAGGCGAAGCTTCAACAGATACGGCCGCTGACAGCCCTGAAGCCAAGGAAGAACCAGCCGAAGAGCCAGCGGAAGAACCAGTCGAAGAGCCAACGGAAGAAGAACCAACAGGCGAAGACACTGAAGCTGAAACTTCCGAGCAGAGGTCACCAGCTTCTGCAGATTCCGAAGAGGTAACGCTGCCAGAGCTGGGCGAATCGGTTACTGAAGGTACCGTTACGCGTTGGCTAAAAGAAGTCGGCGACACAATTGAGGTAGACGAGCCAATCGTCGAGATCTCTACGGACAAAGTCGACACCGAAATCCCATCCCCTGTCGCCGGTACTCTGCTCGAAATCAAAGTGCAAGAAGATGAAGACATTGAGGTTGGCGATGTTCTAGCATTGGTTGGCTCGGAAGCTGCTGCTCAAACTGAAAGCTCTTCCAAACCAACTCCTGAAAAAGCCGAGCCCGAACAAGCTGCTCAAGAGCCTGAGCCAGCTCGTGAGCCTGCTGAAGAACGTGAACCGCAACCTGAACCAAGCACGCCTGAGCCTAGTGCTGCGCCATCGCCAGCTCCTACTTCAGAAGCTACCGAGGCACCAAGCTCGCCAGACGAAACGCCACGAGGAGACGGCTACGTTACTCCATTAGTACGACGTTTGGCCCGGGAACAGGGTGTTGAACTAGCCCAGGTCACCGGCACCGGTGTGGGTGGTCGAATTCGCAAACAAGATGTCTTGGCTGCCGCGGCTGCTAAAGATTACGAAACACGCGAGACGGAACCATCAGCTCCTGCAGCGCCCGCTGCCCAGCAACAGGTCACTCGACCACCGGAACCAGCTTCTTCCGTTGACCCATCAAAACGCGGTACAACCGAAAAAGCCTCCCGCATTCGCCGGGTCATCGCCGATCGTATGGTCGAGTCCTTGGAGACTTCAGCACAGCTTACGCAGGTCCACGAAATTGATATGACTCGCATTGTCAACCTGCGCAAGCAAGTCAAAGACCGGTTCAAGTCTGAAAACGGTGCAAACCTCACGTTCTTGGCATTTATCACCCAAGCGACCACTGAAGCTCTCCGGGCACACCCTGCACTGAACTCACAGTACAATACTGAAACACAAGAGATCACGTACCACAACACCGAAGATATCGGTATTGCTGTCGATACTGACCGTGGTCTTTTGGTGCCAGTTATCAAAGGCGCCGGCAATCTAAACCTCACCGGTATCGCCACATCAATTGCCGATATCGCAACGCGAACCCGCGATAACCAAGTTAGCCCGGACGAACTTGCCGGCGGTACTTTTTCGATTACGAACCTTGGATCTTTCGGCGCTCTTTTTGACACGCCAGTGATCAATCAACCGCAGGTAGCAATTCTTGGTCCAGGCAATATCGTCAAACGACCGATGGTCATGGCTGATGCTGACGGTAACGATTCCATCGCTATTCGTCACATGATGTACCTATCACTGACTTATGATCACCGTATCGTTGATGGAGCAGATGCTGGGCGCTTCATGACGACCTTGAAGAATCGGCTCGAAGCCGGTGACTTTGGTGGTCAATTAGGTCTCTGAAAGGAACCCCCGGAACTCTATGGTTATCGTTAAAACGATCTTCATTGCCGTACACATTCTGTCGATTGCAGCAGTCATTGGTGGCTGGTTAGCCAATTTTAAGAACCCAACGGTCACACCGTCCCAATGGTATGGTGCCATCGGAATGATCATCTCTGGCATTGTTCTTTATGGATTAACCGAGATGAACGGCATTGGGGATCCCGCGTTACGTATTAAACTGACGGTCAAACTACTTCTTGGTCTGATCGTATTTGTCACGGCCCTATTAAGTCGTCGCAAGATCAACCGAGGTCAAGAGGTCTCCACCGGGTTGGCTCACGCCACCGGTGGTACGGCAGTAATTGCCGCTTTGGTCGCAACGCTATGGCGTTTTGATATGTAATCAAGAAAATTCAATGAAAGCCGCAGAGAAACACTCTGCGGCTTTCATTTTTTCCAACACCGTGCAGTAGCTTAAAAGTCTTGAAATTTCCAACCTTGCTCAGTTTCCAACAGTTTTACGTCTATGGGATCTGTCTTTGAAGGAAACGTCTCCATTTCTGCGCCACTAGAATCGTGCTGCGTGTACTGATCCGTTTGCCACTGGACCGAAACTATCGCACCATTTCCGGTAACTTCTGCTGATTCGACTACTGCTCGCATGCGTATTCCTTCCAAAGCGCTGCCTGCAGCAGCCAACGATCTTAACGTCTCATAATCTTCGGAATATACTCGTGAATCTTCAATTGCATAATCGCCCACGAGCGACGGATCAACTGTAACCCAAGCATTTGTACGAGCTTTCGCCAAAGAATCGACTATCGCTTGAAAGTCGACATTTTGGTTCATACCTGTCTGGCTGGCGACACTATTCGAAGAGTGGGGCGGTCTATCAGGTGCGTAAGTGACTGTAGTTAGTGCTCCACCACATAGCAGCATGCCGCTTATGGCTAATATCATGCGCCGATTGCGGCCTGGCCGGCGCTCGGAGTGGCCAATAAACCCTTTCACGCTACGATGGGCGCGTGAACGCGGGACTCGCCTATAGCGATTTCTTGGCCGTGACTTTGTCTTTATTGGTTTACGGGTAGGCAGTAATAACTCATAGTGTTCGTCTACCGCAGCAAAGAGGTCAACTGCTTGCGGTTCTGCCCAATATTGCACTGCATTGAGCAGTTGTTCCGTATTGGGACGCAGCACGGGTTCATCCGATAAGCCGGCCTCGAGTACCTCAATCACATCTGGTGCCAAACCGTTGTTGAGAGTGCCTAACGGAACCCGAGAAAACGTTGGGCCCGGAGTTTGGCCAGTAAGACAAAACCAACCGACAGCCGCAAGAGAATACACGTCAGCTTCAGAACCGAGACCGGCTAACTGAGGGTCATGCTGTTCAAGTTCGGGTGCTAAGAACCCTGGTGTTCCTGTCAGATTTGAGGACAGTGCGCTAGCTCGAGATGCACCGAAATCAATCAATACCGGACGACCGTTGAGATCAAACAAAATATTCGACGGGGAGATATCTCCATGCACAATTTGATGATTATGCAGATACTGCGTCACTTGTATCATCGGCAAAAGTACAGTTACAGTCTCTGCCAGGCTCAGCCTGCCACCGGCACCGATTAATTTACTTAATGAACCGCTAGGCAAAAACTCCCAAAAGGTGGCGGATCCGGATATCGCATCCGTCCCAACCACGTCTGCAGGGCCTAGATACTGTACGAGGTTCTCGTGGGTCAGGGACTGAGCCAGCTCTGCTTCTTGCGAAAGCAATCCCGCCTCGCTATCTGACCTCGGTGTCTTACAAGCAGCAAACCGGTGCTCTTTGATATGTTGCATAAGCCAGACATCAGCGGTGGAACCGCTACCCAAGTGCCGAATGACTTGCCAACAACCGTTACTATACAACTGCCGTGGAACCAACCTCGGGGCAATCCGAGCACTCAATCCTGGCGATGCTTGGGCGGTGGGTAAATTCACGCTTGTTCTCCTCAGACATGTAAGCTCTATGATGCCCGAAAGCGTAAAGGTCAGATTAAGTTATCCACAGGGGTTAAGGCTAGAATAGGTTTATCATGGCTGAACAAAA
>DEPX01000175.1:10991-11315 GCA_002358975.1 Micrococcaceae bacterium UBA3381
GACCTCAAAACCGTCAAGGCGGAGCAGAAGGCTCGTCGCAAGGCTGAGAAAACGCAAGCTAAAGAGGACAAAAAAGCCAAGAAGGCTAATAAGCGGGGCTTTTTCAAGCAAATTGCTGAAGTCTTTCAGATGACACGGAAATATGATCCGTCCATTATCTGGTGGATGATTGGTGCGTTCGTCGCTGCTTTAGTAATTGGCTTCGTCATCGGCTTGTTCACAGGTTCCCCTGTGCTATGGACGCTGATGTTCATCCCATTGGGTTTGCTCGCGGCTATTATCATTATGAATAAAAAAGCCGAGAAGGCGGCTTTCGCCCAGATT
>DEPX01000202.1:0-11680 GCA_002358975.1 Micrococcaceae bacterium UBA3381
CCCCAGCATGCTACTGAGTATCAGCCGGTAGCGGTCTCCTATGACGGTGCGCCACGTCACCATCAGACAGCGTTGCGGACTCGAACACGGACCATTCCTGACCAAATGGCGCAACTTGGGTGGCGCAACAAAACACTGTGGGCCATCGACGTCTTCACCGATCCCATCGGCAGCACTTATAGTTATGCTGACTTACTACAACTACCTCAGCAAACCGAGACGACCGAGGCATTGCCGGTAGACCCAGACACCACGGTGTCCGCACCACAAAACACCGAAGAATAACTATGCCCAACGACAACCACAACACTGAACAACACGGCGAACAACGCTCTCGCAACGCCACAAGACGCACACCTCGTCGTGCTACAGCTCCCGGAACCGGCCCAACAACAGCAAACGGCCCGGAACCACGCCTTGAGGCAGTGCAACCGAACCCACGTTCTCAAAAGAATTTAACGGAACGCGACTGGTGGATCCTGGAACAAAAACCGCCACACTACTAACACCACACAATTCCAGACTGTGCCGTAGCTACCGCCTGCACTGGCAGATCGTGTTCGGCAACCGGAAATGCTTCAGCTTCCACCGCAAAAAACTCGTGATCAAAAATCGGGGTAATAAGCATAGGTCTGTTATCACTGCGCGTAGGTAGTGTGGCCAAAAACCGGTCATAATAACCGCCACCCTTACCTAACCGGTAACCAGCCGTATCGGCCGCCAACGCGGGCACAAACACAACATCAGCATCGGCTACAGCTTCCGGACCAAAGCGTTGGCCAGTGGGTTCAAGAACCGGTGCCAGCGCCGATTTTTTCATCTCTACACCCGGCCACCACTGCGTCCACGACATGGAACGATCCTGATGTGAGATCGGTACCCAGATTTCCACCCCATCACCGTATAGTGTCTCCATGATCGGATCGGTATCCGGTTCGGTACCAAACTTAATCGTTAGTCCCACCTTCTTGGCGGGACGATGAGCAGCCTCCAAACCTCGATACCAATCCAACAACAGCCCGCACAGCACAGCGGACTGACGTTGGCGCTCCTGGGTCCCCAATTCTTTGCGTTGGTTGAAAAACTCGCGACGCAACTGATCCTTGGTTTCGTTAAACATAATCCCAATTGTGACACCGCAAACCACACATGCAAATACATCACCAACCCCACAGACCCTACAATGGTGGCATGACCCCATTTTCTGCCCTGCCAACCAGCTGGCCCGTCACAGTTCAACACGGCAATGTGAAGTTGGCTCCACTACGCTATGTGCACCGCAGACAATGGTACGAAGTCCGTCAGCGCAACACCGACTGGCTAGCGCCCTGGGAAGCCACAGATCCCAGCGGACGCCCCACACCAACGACATACGGTTCCATGATCCGAGCCTATAATCGAGACGGCGCCACGGCCGCGTCATATCCTTGGGCAATCTTTTGCCAGAATGACGACGAAAACAAACCCCAGTTGGTCGGACAGCTCATCGCCGCACCGGTATTGTGGGGCGCATTGCGCTCAACCACATTGGGCTACTGGATTGATCAGGCCCGAGCAGGACAAAACATTGTCCCCACCGCCGTAGCATTAGCTTGCGATTACCTGCTGACCCGTGTTGGATTACATCGAATCGAAATCAATATTGTCCCGGACAACCGCGCCTCGCTGCGCGTAGTGGAAAAACTTGCTCTGCGTTCCGAAGGGATACGTGAGGACTATATCCACATCAACGGGCGATGGCGCGATCACGAATCATTTGCCATAACCGCATCCGAACTGCCAGCCGGCGGCCTGCTATCACGACTGGACTAACTCATCGTAGCCAAACCTGGCAACACACGCGGCCAATATCGACCACTTCTTTGTGGCGCAGTATATCGTAATAAGAGTGGACAACCGTATCCGAGAGCTTCAAGAATCATTAGCCGCTACGCTCGGATTCCTGCCCGAAATCGACATTGCCACCTCACTGGTCATCGCTGTCGTCGTCGTAGCTGGCGTAGTGCTCCTTGCCCGACGACCGGACGTCACATTGCGGACTCGTAAGAGCCGCGAATCCCGCCAACGAAGGAAAGCTATGAATACTTCCCCCACTTCGAACACCTCCGGCGGCACTGGGTTCTCAATTCGCTGGGGCCGTCTCACCATCTTTACGCTCGGCGCCATCGCCCTGCTCGTTGCCGTTATAGCCACTATTGCTGGTCTCTTTGGTGCTGCCACTTGGCTCACCACAGGAATCAGCATTTTGATCACTGCTGCCAGCTATGCTGCCCTTCGGGGTTTGGTGATCCTAGACTCCAAAAGACGAGCTCGTGAGCGTGAACGGCTGAGCGTCTCCGAAGGTTTTGAGACCAGCATTGCGAATTACCAAGCCGAAACTCGCCAGGAGCACGAGCCGGTCAAAACCAACGACGAAGTTTTTGATGTGGCTGACCAACCTGCAACGCGAGAAGCTCAACCGGTTGCTGAAGTTCAAGAACCCGTCGAGCAGGCGCCCACCCCGGTACCTGCAGGCAAACCACTGCCACGGCCGATGTACCTGGAAACCCCCGAGATAACACGTGCAGCACCAGAACCGCTGGAGCCCCCACAAGAGCCCACACCCTCACGCCAAGTGCAGCTTAGCGAAGGTGTCTCTAGCCAGTACCAAGAGCAAATTACCGAAAAGGCTAATACCCGTCTCGACTTGGATAAAGTGCTCAAACGTCGTCGGGCCATCTAAGTCAGGACAGCAATGATTGCCGGTGGTTTTGGGCCGTTTAGCGGCGCTGAGCTGACCGGAGTGCTCCACGAGGCAACGGCCACCGCAAATCGGCGGCTCACCGGTGCAACACTGCACGATATTCAATTTCGTGGCGGACACTATTACGCCATAGCTGAGGTTACGGCTCACCATTCTGGGGGAGTGGGCCACTTTTATTACGGTCTGACGACAGCGCCGGTGCCAACTGAAGCACCAGGCCGCGCCATTACTTATGGCGGATACCCAATGTTTGTGTGGGAACACCCGCAGGACCCGTTGCTGCCGGGACTGAAATTAGCGGCAACACCATCAACGGTACGGAAAACTTTCACTAATAATCGTCAACTCAACGGTCTGCACACGATTATATATCGACCAATGAACCGTGCAGTGTTCAAAGTGCATCTTGCCCCGCTGTCGCCCGGGGCAATAGGCAACACAATGTATTTGAAAGTCCTACGCCCACACATGGCCGCTGGGCTGTACGACACCCACCTGACCTTGGGACACGCAGGTGTACCGGTAGCTACCCCGGTGCGGCCACCCGTGGAAGACGTGCTGGCACTAGCTGGTGGCCACGGTATGCCACTTGGCGAGCTCATCCGAAGCGAAGGGGTACACAACCCCTTTGACCCCCGCGAGCTCATCGAAATACTCGACCGGTTCCCCCGGGAAATCATGGACTACCCGTACCGGCAATCCTGGGCCGAGCGCCACCAAGAGTTTGTGGCCGTAGCACGTCAAGCCATGCCAGCATATGATGCCCGTTTGGCACACTTGGGCAACCGCCTGGAACATGCCCACCAGGGGCTAGATTTAGGGCCCTTAGTGCCAACGCATGCTGATCTTTATGAGGCCCATATTCTCGTGGATCCTTCCACCGGTCGGATACAACACATTCTGGATGTCGATGGGGTGGGACCCGGCTATCGGGTAGATGATTATGCGTGTTTGATCGGGCATCTGGCGGTGCTGGGACAACCCGGACGACATCAATGGGGCTGGCAAACTGCGCAACGATTTTTCCATCAGCTAGCCCCGTTCACAAACCCGGTGGCCCTGGCTGTACGCTCAGCAGCCGTGGTCTTGAGTCTGATCCCCGCATATCAGCCTGACGATGTCACACGCGCTACTGGTGCGGCTTACCTATCCGTGGCGGAAAAATTGTTAGGTTCGCATTAGTTGTCAAAAAAGTGTTCCGCGGTGAACTCGTGTTCGGTTGTCAATGGCGTCTCCACCTGGATCCGCTCGGCCTGTTGTTTGACGAGTTGCGATTCCTGCTGTTCCCCGCGCCCTTGAAGCGCAGTAGAAAGCCCCAGCAGTGCGGCACGACGCAGCTGAGGTTGGATCCCCTCGGCATCGGCGATCGTGGTAAACAGTGTTGTGGCCTCCAACCATTTCTGGTTTTCTAACAAAATTTTCCCAGCCAACAGTTCACAACCGTGACCCATATCGAGTTCAGCCTCATCTTCAAACATATCGGCAGCAGTTAGAGCAGTCGCTACCGCCTTATTAGTTTTGCCAAAGAGTGCGTAAGCGCGTGCCTTTTGGCGGGTCAGCTCGGCGGCTACATAGCGAACGTCGTCATTATTAGCTAACTGAATGGCCTGGTCGTAGAGTTCCAAGCCCTCCGGTTTGGTTTGGTCGCATAACAGTTTCGCCAACTCGCGCAAACCTTGGGTCTCTACGGTGGGGTCCTCACAGGCCTTAGACATCTCGATGGCCTGTCGCATCAATTCCTCAGCCTCAGCAAAGACCGTTTGGTCCTGTGATTCGGCAAGTTTCATGCCGGCACCCAGGCTGGTGCGGGCGGCTTCGTGCACCGCGTCGACTTTTAAAAAGGCATCAATGGAATCGCGCCAGTGAGTAATGGCATCCTGATGACGCTGTTGACGGGAGACCGCGTTGCCAAGATCAATAAGAGCGTGAGCTAAGACTTGGTAATTGCCCGTCAACTTCTCCCGGGTGACCAAACCGGATAAGACTTGCTCGGCCTCGGTGACTTCACCGGCGTCTAACAACTGGTGACCTAATGCTGCAACAAGGCCAGAGGCCTCTTCAACCTCACCTTGTTCAGCTTGGTCTACCGCCACCTTCCAGGCCAGCACCGATAGCTGATGTTTATCTGCGCGCCGAGCCACGGAGGCTACAAGTGAGGCAGCAGAAGCGGCACCGGGCCGAATTTGTAGTCGGGCATAGAGCTCTAATGCTCGAATGCCGAAGCTCGCGGCTTCGGACATATCATTATGGTGATGGGCAATAACTGCCTGCATCATCCACATGGCGGCACGAACCGCACGGTTACACCCGGATTCTAAAATCTTTTTAGAAAGCTCATCGGCCTCGTCAACCTGTTCATTCATAAATTTCAGGTGTGCCAAAAACATTTCTGTGTTGGCCTGTGAACCGGCTGAAAGACGCAGGCCTTCGTCGATTCGCCGGCGTTGCATGGTAACCGCTTCTTCGATCAGTTCAAGAGCTTCTTCGCCGCGCATTTGGCTGAGTTGATAAACCGCTAAACCGATCAACACATCGGCCAACACCGTATCGGTGGTACCCTGGCGCCGTTCTTGATCCGCTACCCCAGATAACACCGTGGAGGCGAAGCCGTCGGCTTCTGCAAACAAAATAGAGCCCAACTGGTCTTCCATATCGGCCTGGTGTGTTTGACCAACTGAGCGCAACAGTGCAGTACGTTGCGAGATGGCATGTTGCATGGCGTCCTCATCATCAAGTTTGTGATGCACCGATGCGATGAGCCGATATAGCCCCAGTTTAATATCCGGATTGGTACCCGTGCTTGCCAGGCCTTTTGTAGCACATGCTAAGGCTCTATCTAGGTCGTCGGCATACGCTGATTCGTGAGCTAAATCCAACCACCCATGAGCCGTATGGGCAGCCTCTTGATCCAGGTCAGTGCCGGACGGTCCTGTGTTTAACAACGAACGCAACTTAGGTTCGACAATAGACGGGAAAGCGGAGTGGCTGTCAGATCCTTCAAATTCAGCCGACGACGTCGAGAATTCCATGACTCATAGTCTAGTGATCACTGAGCGACAGAAACGACCAGTACACTGAGAAAGTATGGAATTTCAGTGGCGACCCGCGTCTTATGCGCTAATTACGAAACAGGATGCAGTTTTGTTGAGTCTATGGGAGAGCTCAATTGACTCCTTTTGGACTTTACCGGGCGGGGGTATCGAATTCGATGAACAGCCCGAAGCCGCATGCATTCGAGAGGTGTGGGAAGAAACCGGCTACAACGTTGCGCTCACCGGCTTTCTGACAGTATCCACACATGTGATTAGCACTGAAAAACGAGTACCGGGACGATACTTGCCACTGCAGATTCTGCGTCTGCTGTACACCGCCGATATCGTCTCTGGAACCTTACGACCAGAGGTAGATGGATCCTCGACAGATGCCGCGTGGATACCGATAAGCCAGTTGCATAATCGAACAAAAACCAAGGGGCACCGCGTGTCTGAGTGGGTGACTGAAGCACTGCAACTGACTCCGCTCGCCGACCCTACAATGCCGGAACTGTGAGCTAATCAGTGAGGCATGCTCCACGATTTTTGGCGCTCACTGCCCTAGCCGGTGTGTTGCTGGCAGGCTGTGGTTCTGGGCAGACCATCGAAGCGAAACAGCTGACGATTATCACTACCGATGCTGTCTTGGACCAGGCAGCATCAATGGCAATTGCACAATACGTTCAAGACCAAGGAACGGAAGTAGAGATCCAACAGCGCTCGGGTTATGACGCTGTATTTGCTGACCTTGATCAACAGACACCTGCGGATCATGCACGGATCGGGGTGGTTACTGCTCGACAGGACCCGACAGCAAATGGTCCGGCAATCCAACTGTCCGAACAGCTGCAGACAGTTTCCCAAGCGCCCGTAGAATTGCGGCCAACCGCTGCTGCTTCGACTATTACTGCCAACCAATTTGACCAAGCACAGCATCAAAGCACCAAGGCTGAAGATCCACACGCCTTGGAAACCCAATGTTCTCAACTGACGTGGATCTTGCCGGAAGCGCTCGCGGATGAAGTCGGTGAAGCCATGACGGATCTGACTGACCAGGGTTGTGAACCTGAATACGAAACTATCGGGTTAGTGGATATCGACACCTACAACGACATTGCTACCCGGATGACGGCCGAGCCGAATACTGTGGCAATGCTATACAACGTGGCACCGGTTATTTCGGACCTAGGTTTGGACGCCCTGGACCTGGACAACGAGGCTGCCACATCAAGTCTAGCGGCGGTTAGTCATAACGATATTGAGGGCTCACTTGAGCGAGAAATTAGTGCGGTACTGGATGTGATCGATGCCGAAGCAGCAACTGAGTTGCTACGTGGCTATCATGAGGCAGATACCTCCGAATCCGATTTGGATTATGACGTTAACACCGCAGTGGCATATTGGTTAGTACAACAGGATCTTGTTGATGCAGACACGGTTGCTGACATGTCGACGGACAGTGATTAGTTGTCATCTACAATCAACCTAACCCCAAAGGTTTCAGGAGGACCCACTTGACCCGCGCTCACCGTGACATTCGTCAATCATCAAAACTTCTTAACGTCCGCTACGATGTTCGCGGTCCTATCCTCGAAGAGGCCCAACGCTTAGAAGCAGCAGGTCAGCGCATTATGCGGCTCAACATTGGTAACCCTGCCCCCTTTGGTTTCGAGGCCCCGAACGAAATCCTCAAAGATATGATTGCCAACTTGCCGCTGGCGCAGGGCTACTCTGATTCTAAAGGCATCACCTCTGCGCGCCGAGCGGTATCGCAGTACTATGAAACCGAAGGCATCATGGACATCCGCAGCGACGACGTCTTTATTGGCAATGGCGTTTCGGAAATGATTTCGATGGTGCTGCAAGCGTTGCTTGACGACGGCGATGAGGTCCTTATTCCATCACCGGATTACCCACTGTGGACCGGTGCCACCACTCTTGCTGGTGGGCGCGCTGTTCACTACCGGTGTGTAGAAGAAGAGGGTTGGGCTCCGGACCTTGAACATATTGAATCCCGTATCTCTGAGCGCACCAAAGCCATTGTGATTATTAACCCTAATAACCCTACTGGTGCTGTGTACTCTCGTGAAACACTAGAAGGCATTTTTGAGGTGGCACGAAAAAACGGCCTGGTTGTTCTGTCAGATGAGATTTATGAAAAAATTCTGTACGACGATGCTGAACATATTCATGCTGCATCGGTTGCTGAAGATGTCCTCGTGCTAACGTTTTCGGGACTATCCAAGGCTTACCGGGTCGCCGGTTATCGTGCAGGCTGGGTTGCGGTGTCTGGGGCTAAGCATCGAGCCGCAGATTTCTTGGAGGGCCTGACGTTACTAGCTAACATGCGCATGTGTGCAAACGTGCCCGCTCAGCACGTAATTCAGACCGCCTTGGGCGGCTATCAGTCAATAAACGATTTGATACTTCCCGGTGGCCGACTCTTAGAACAGCGTAACTTGGCTACAAAATTGTTGCGAAAGATCCCCGGCGTTTCAGTACAGGAAGCACATGGGGCACTATATCTATTTCCGCGACTAGATCCGGAAATGTATCCGATTGAGGATGATGAGGAATTTGTCATTGACCTATTGCGGCAACAGCAGATCCTAGTTTCGCATGGTGGCGCATTCAACTATTCAGATACCGACCACTTTCGGATGGTCACTTTGCCTTCGGTCCGTGAATTGTCGGAGGGAATTGAACGGATTGCCGAGTTCCTAGACGATTATCGTTACCGTCATGCATAAGCTAGTAGACGCGTAGCAGAGCTTATTGGTCAGGCTGTTGTGGCGTTTCTGTTTCAGCGCGTACTTCGGCAAGTCTTGTGCGGGCACCATCGAGCCAAGCTTCACAACGGCGAGCCAGTGCCTCACCGCGTTCCCACAGCGCCAGTGACTCTTCGAGTCCGGCGCCGCCGGCTTCTAAACGTTCTACGGTCTGAACAAGCTCCGTGCGGGCTTGTTCATAGTTCATAGTCGCTATATCTGAGATATCTGCGGTTGAAAAGCCGGTCACCGCTGGCTGGGCATGTTGGTTATCAGTCATAGATTCTTACTCCTGTGTTGTCTCAGCAACCGATGTGGTCGTGGCACCTAGCCGGCCTGTGGCCACCAGAATATCTAGGCTATCGCCAACACCGACCTCGGCGGTATTCCGCAAAATGGCGTTATTATGGTGGACTACGGCATAACCGCGATTTAACGTGTGCTGGGGTGATAATGAGCGCACCCGGGCTTTGAGCTGACCGACGTGATCAGTTGCGCGGTGTAATAGGTGGCCAAGAGTCGCGCGGGTGCGGGTCAATATCAGTTCAATTTCTTCAGCCCGTGTGTTAATCATAGTAGCGGGCTGAACCATGACGGGTCTTGAACGTAATTGGTCAAGGTGTTGGCTCTGAATATCTATCATACGTTCCACCGCCTGGGCCATGCGTAATCGAACATCAGCGATACCAGCAAGTTCCACAGCAGCATCGGGCACGATAGTTTTGGCTGCATCGGTGGGGGTCGAGGCCCGGAAATCAGCAACATCATCGAGCACGGGACGGTCTTGTTCGTGGCCGATCGCTGACACAACCGGTGTGCTGAGGCCTGAAACTGTACGTATCAACCCTTCCTCGGAAAACGGCAGTACAACTTCTTCTAAGGCTCCACCACCGCGTGCTACAACAATGAGATCGACGTCGGTATTTGAATCTAGTTGGTGTAAAGCGGCTGAAACCTCTGTTCCTACCTGAGGGCCCTGCATGGCAGCGTGAACGACTTTAAACTGGGCGTGAGGCCACCGCGACCAGACGTTTCGTTGCACATCATGCATTGCATCGGAATCCCGGCCGGTGATTAACCCGATGGTATGGGGCAAAAATGGTAGGGGGCGCTTGCGTTCAGGAGCAAATAAGCCTTCGTCAGCTAAAAGACGACGCAGCTTTTCGACTCTGGCCAGCAATTCGCCAATGCCGACAGGACGCATATCATCGACGACCATGGTTAACCGGCCGGTTTTAGTATAAAAATTGGGTTTAATTAGGGCTACAACTCGGCTGCCTTCTTGGATCGAAACGTCCAATCGTCTCGCGGTGCGTGCCCATGCGACCACCGGCAGTGACATTTCAACGTCAATGTCACGCATAGTCATCCAGGCGTGGCCTCGACTGACACGAAGTTCAATAAGTTGGCCTTCGACCCAGGTCGGAGAGACACGCTCAATATAGCGTTTGAGATTATCTGACAACCGAGACAGCGGCCAGGGATTGTCTGCTGTGGTATCAGCGGCTTGCTGGGGCTGATCGGTTCCATTCCGTGCAGGAATGTGTTCAGTCATCACTTTCCACCTAAACTAGTTACTTAGTATCACGATAATTTCACAAAATGTCCGAACGTGGGGAAAGCAGGATTCACGGATGCGTAACTTTTTGGCGGTCATACTAGCCATCGTTGTTGGCCTCACTGCATCGCTCGGGCTTATCGCGTGGAAACTCAATGGCGTGATGCACCAGCCGGAACCCGTCCAGGACATTTTAGGTTCTGGTGACGCAGCAGAACAGCTCAAAGCTGCCGTCCCCGATGCGCTTGGCAATATGGCATCTGAGTCAATTGACGTGGCCGTGCTCGACGAGGCGGTCAACTCGGCGGTGTCATCGGCTGCGGAACACGTCACCTCTAAGGATGACTTTGATGAGATCTGGGCCCAAAGCTTAGAGCAAACACGTACCGGGTGGGTCGAGCAGATCGATTCTTTGCAAGATGAAATGGATGCCGGTAAACCGATTGCCGATAACTCCACTGCTGCCCAATTGCAATTGCGTCTAGATCCAGTGGCTAAGGTGGCAGTCTCAGATATTAATGATGCGGTAACTGAAGTCACGGGTTCTGCCTCAAACATGGAACTTGAGCCAAAACTTACTATCAACACTTCGATCCCGCCGGTAAGCATGTTGACCGCCGAACAGACTGTCTTGACCACCCAATTTACTACTTTATGGCCGGTATTGCTCGTGCTGGCCGGAATCGTATTCTTGATAGCCTTACTGATTGGACGGAGTGGGAGCAGATGGATTGTATGGTTGGTCACCGGTGTGGTAGCTGCGGTATGCGGGATGTTCGCTAAATTCGAGTTTTCCCAAATGCAACATCTCATTCTTGATCGTGCTGAAGATACTCCGCATCTCGTGTTGCTACGACCATTTCTGCGTGCTGTACAAGATTGGGCTGACCCGCAGCTGATTGTTTTGATGGCTGCCGGTGCTGGTGTGGCACTATTGGGGATAGTTGGCGGTTTCATTTCTTCGAACCGGCGTCAGGTGCGGTATTAAGCGCGATACCGGGCAGCGGTTTGACCATGTGGTGAATTAACATGTGTTTCGGGTCCGCCTGGTACTACATCGGTGTTTTGGGCTGAGACAGCTTTCCACTGGGTATGCCGGTCTTCCTTTATTCTGGTTACGACAAAAGTGAAAACTGTACGACGGTCGTCTGCCAGCTGGCCATCGGGTGTGTTTTGACCACTAACGGTCACCCGCGCATGGACCACCGCGTGATCGGGGCCTAGCATACGCACCTCAGTGCGACCTATAGTCATATAGGAATTGCCAAAGATATTTTCAAACCCAAATAGGTGGGCTTTCCGAATCTGGTCTTTGTTTGACCACCACAAACCCGTGACATTAATAAAATGGGCATCGTCGACAAACACATTGGCTAGTTCGTCCGCATTATGGTTGTTCCAGGCGTGCTGAAAGCGGAACACCACGGATTTTGGGGATTGCTCCTTCATCGTATTACTCCGCCTCAGCAGAGTATGTGGCGTCATCGATATCTGCTTGCAGCTCAGGCGCTGTTACATCACGAGCTGTCTGCTGGACACCTTCAGGTAAATCAATGCTAGTCAATGATGCATCGAGCTC
>DEPX01000202.1:11765-21755 GCA_002358975.1 Micrococcaceae bacterium UBA3381
CGAATCTAGCCGTCGACCCATCAGACCCAAGCGTTCATAAAGTTCACGCGCTGAAGCAAAAACGGTACGGGCATTATCTACTAGGTTTTCTTGCTGCCACGCATAAGCCACCGATTTCAAAGTGGCAAGTAACGAAACTGGTGAGACGAGCGCAATGCCTTGATTGAAAGCATGGTCTAAGAGCTGCGGGTCGGCTTGCAGTGCGGTAGATAGGTGTGATTCGGCGGGCAAGAACAACAACACTAAATCTGGCGTATTATCCAAAGTGGCCCAATATTTTTTCGTGCTCAGTTCTTTCACGTGTGCTCGAAGGGCTCGGGCATGTGCAGTTTCTAATTCTGCACGCTGACGTTGTTCTTCTTCCGACCCGCCCTCGGGCAGCTCACCGGCCTGTAAAATAGCTGACATCGGGGCTTTTGCATCGACCACCAGCGACTTACCACCTGGAAGGTGAACGAGCATGTCGGGACGGAATTTTTCACCATCACGCTCTGCGGTATCTACCGAGATGTACACTTGTTCTTGAAAATCAGTGTGCTGCAGCATACCTGCTGCTTCAACGATGCGTCGCAACTGAACTTCACCCCAGTGGCCCCGAGCAGATGATGACTTGAGGCTGGCCACTAATTTCTGAGTGTTTTCCAATAAAGCTGAATCGGTGGCCTGGGCATTGCGCAGCTGGGCAGCCAATTGGCCATATTGCTGACCACGATCCCGTTCCAATTGCGCCACCTGCCCGCCCAGATGATCAAGCTGCTGAGACAGCGGGCCCAGCATCCGCACAATCTGATGTTGCGACTGGACTTGCTGGCGATCCTCGTTGCGTTGCTGCTCTAATAGTTCGGCTCGAGTTGTTGCAGTGGCCAATTGCTCGCGGAGTGCGCTGTAGTCAGTAGGTGGTTGCTCGGCGATACGGCGTGCTCCGAGAAAAAAGCCAACACCGAAACATACGATGGCGATCAGAACGCACAACACAATCGTGGTTGAAACTTGCATACATTAACTTTGACATACCCCACGGACACGATAAGCCTGGCGCGCTGCAAGTGGCGCTAATGTAATCACAAAGTACCCGATACGGAAAGTATCGGATTAATCTGGCAGAATGTAGCTTAGCTTACGTCAAAAAATGAATGGAGCATCAATGTCCAACACAAATCTGCAAGGCAAAACCATACTGATTTCTGGTGGCAGCCGCGGCATTGGTTTGGCTATTGCCAAACGGCTGGCTGAAGACGGAGCCAATATTGCACTGCTGGCAAAAACGGCCCAGCCCCATCCAAAGTTGTCCGGAACAGTCTATACTGCTGCCGACGAGATCCGGCAGGCAGGTGGAGAAGCGCTGCCCATTGTCGGCGATGTACGTGAAGAAGCGGACATAAAAACGGCTGTGAATACTGCGGTCCAGGAATTCGGTGGCATTGATATTGTCATAAACAATGCCTCGGCAATCAACTTGGAATCGGCAGCACAGCTCGATATGAAACGCTATGATCTCATGCACGATATCAACGTACGTGGGACGTTTCTGTTAACTCGCACAGCTATTCCACACCTACAAAAATCTGCTGATCCCCGCATCCTGAGTTTGTCACCACCCTTAAACTTGAGTCAGCACTGGCTTGGAGCAGCACCGGCATACATGATGGCAAAATATAGTATGTCTCTGGCAGCGCTAGGTATTGGAGCGCAATACGAAATCCCTGCCACATGCTTATGGCCCAAAACGACCATTCAAACAGCTGCAGTGCAATATGCCTTGGGTGGGTCGGAGATGTATGAACGTTCGCGCACTCCGGCGGTATATTCCGATTCGGCCCATGCCGTGCTGACCTCCGACCGGGCACAATATGCTGGCAAAACGGTATTGTGTGAAGACGTATTAACAGATATTGGGGTTAGTGACTTTAGCCAATACTCGCCAGGGATCGACCCTAATGAACTAGAAAAAGATATCTTCGTCGACTAAACGGCCGCTAGGGTAAGTGTCCGGGGCTTGCCCCGGACACAGTCCGTTAACCATCCGTATGGAGCACGCAATGCAAGAACTTAGCTTGGTCACGCTTGGTTCAACGGTGGAAAACAATCCGGTGGTTGTTGTGGGCTTTTGGGCTCCTTGGTGTCCAACATGTGCACGGTTTGCCCCCATCTTTAAAAGCGTTGCGGAATATTTTGATGACGTTATCTTTGGCACCGTCAATACCGATAAGCACCAACAACTCGCGGCAATCATGGGAGTGCAGTCCCTGCCAACACTCGCGGCATTTCGAGACGGTAAACATGTATTCACTAAATCTGGTGTGACGACTCGTCGTCAGCTCATCCAGATAATCGAGCATATCCAAGCCCAGACTTCTCACAACGAATGACGGTCAGCAATATTTGCGAAGTTATCCACAATCGGTCTGTTTGGCCATTTATGGTTGTGTAATTTCTGCCACACTCTAGTTACTCATACCGGTTCAAACCAAAGAGGAGCTAGACATGACTGCGGGACAAGATTTGCAAGTTAGGCCTCGGCCATTTACCCGTCGAGAGAAGACCAGTATTCGACAGGACGTCAAACGATTCGAAAAAATTGGTCGCGACCACAAATGTGTAACGATGGAGGACTTCGCCGAGTTCGTTACAAATCGGGTGAAATATAAAGACGGTAAAATTACAACCGCTTCCAAAAGCTTGATACGTGGTCTCACGGTGTATTTCGGAGAACAACTTCTATACAACACCACATTGGCGCGCTTGGCTGTGGACATCACCAGCGGTGCGCAGCAACTTATAAATGCCTTGCGAGGCGAAAATCCGGGATGGTTACTAGCGGATAGGTTTATTGGTCAGACCGTCTTAGTTTGGCCCATCGTTGTTGACTATGTAACGCAGGTACCCCAATGCTCCACATCTTTGGATGATCTCTTAGACCAACTTATTGATTGGAATCATGGGTATATATTCCGTGAGGAAATTGAAACGCCCTGGGCATTAGGTCACGACCTTGAGCCGGAAAGTTTTTTAGCAGCCTAAGTATGATGCTGATCTAGTTTGGCTGCCGCAGTAGTTGGGGTAGTGGAAGGCGCCGATAGTAGTTACGAAGTGGCTGTCAACATATGCATCGTAGAATTTTGGTATGCCAAGGTTGTGGCAGTGCTTACGATCAGTTGATACATTGCTGATGCGGCTCGACTCAATTCAACGTCCTTGCGATGGGCGATGGCGATTGTGCGAGTTAGCGAAGGCTCGATGAGCCTTCGAGAGTTTAAGTTGGGGCGATCTAGCAGCACCGTGGCCGGAACAATTGCTGCGCCTAAGCCTCTTTCAACGAACCGTAGCACTGCGTCCATTTCGGCACCTTCTAGTACGACATTAGGAACTAAGCCCTGTTGCCAGTATGCCTTCGTTGTGGCCGCACGGAGGTCGTAGGTATCTGAAAATACAATTTGCGGGATGTCTGCGAGCGCTGCCAGCGATAACTCTCTGTCATGTTCAGCGAAATGCTCGGAGACTGTTGAAATAACAATTAGCTCCTCAACAAATAACGGCGTGTGCGTAAGACTTTCGGCGGAAGCTGGGTCGTGCTCTGAAGCAACAACTACAGCAAGATCCAACCTACCGCCCACGAGCTCGCTAAGAAGGCGATGCGAGCCAGATTCATCAAGACTTAAATCTACGCCTGGATAGTTCAGATGATACTGCCCTACTGCCTCAGCAATAACAGAAATACACATACTTGGTGGCGCTCCGAGCCGAACCCTTCCTTGGCGCAGTCCCGCCATTTCCTGCATTTGAAATTGGATGTACGATAAGATCGAAGAACGCATGTCTAACGTTGGTATTCACCCCGATATCGCTGGATTCCAGGATCTGGCTCATGCATACGATCTAAAATCATCCGCGTTATCTGCACGAGCAACCCTAGAAACAGCATTAGAACGGCACGAAACTCGGGGATGCCACAACCGCAGCGATTATCCAGAAATCGATGCTGACATGCAAGTCAATCTAGTTTGGTCCCCAGATAACGGCATTACGCGTGAACCGGTTGCATCTATACCACCGGAAATAGACCAACTGATTCAAGAAGTAAGTTTGGAAGGCAAGCTCGTTGAATAACGAAAATGCAAAAAGCTTGAGGGGATAAATCGGCGCGCTTCGCCAAGTGTCTGATGTCTGATGCAAAACAATAAAAAATCAAAAACTGAGTCGTATCGACAAGGTAGAGTAAGGCCCGTGTCTTTATCAATTGGTTTTGTCGGACTGCCCAACGTAGGTAAGTCAACGTTATTTAATGCTCTCACCCGCCAGACAGTTTTAGCCGCAAACTACCCATTTGCGACCATCGATCCTAACGTCGGGATCGTCAATTTACCGGATAAACGGCTGGAGAAACTCGCTGAGATTTTTGGCTCTCAAAAAATCCTGCCAGCCACCGTAGATTTCGTTGACATTGCCGGAATTGTCAAGGGTGCTTCAGAAGGTGAAGGTTTAGGTAACCAATTCCTTGCCAACATTCGCGAATCATCGGCAATTGCCCAAGTGGTGCGTGTGTTTGAAGACTCCGATGTTATGCATGTTGATGGTCAGATCAATCCAGCATCGGATATGGAAACCATTAATACCGAGCTCGTTCTTGCTGACATGCAAACACTAGAGCGTGCCATCCCTCGGATTGAAAAAGAAGTTAAAGGAAAAAAGCGGGACAAAGCAGTACTAGACGCCATGCTGGCTGCCCAAACGGTACTTGAGCGCGGAAACACTATCTATTCCTGCATCGAATCGGAAAAGTTAGAGATGGAGCACTTACAGGAGCTCAATCTATTAACCGCAAAGCCATTCATTTACGTATTCAATTCTGATGACGAAGTACTCGCTGACGAAATACACCAACAAGAACTACGTGACTTGGTTGCACCAGCACATGCTGTATTCCTCGACGCGCAGTTCGAAGCCGAGCTCGTAGAGTTGTCTGAGGAAGAAGCTCAGGAAATGTTGGAGATGGCAGGTAAAGAAGAATCGGGAATGGATCAGTTAGCCCGTGTTGGGTTTGAAACGCTCGGCTTGCAAACCTACCTGACTGCAGGACCAAAAGAAGCACGCGCCTGGACTATCCACAAAGGCGATACTGCTCCGGAGGCCGCCGGAGTGATTCATACCGACTTCCAACGAGGCTTTATCCGCGCCGAGATTGTGTCATTTGAAGACCTAGTTGCGGCGGGTTCCATGGCCGAAGCAAAGGCTCGAGGAAAAGTTCGACTCGAAGGTAAGGACTACCTGATGCAAGACGGCGACGTCGTGGAGTTTAGGTTCAACGTGTGACTCCTACGTGCTGAGTGTGTCGCCCCGTCGTAGATGACGATCGGGGCGACGCTGCCCGCAGCTCGCCCGGACAAGCCGTCGGGTCTGGTTGCGGCTGTCTGTGAGATCGGCTTGGACTCGCTGACCAGACCTGCTCAGCAGCTCGACGAAAAATCGAGGTCAATTATCTACTGATCGAATCCTGAAACCCAGAACAACATACGCCAAGCCCACGACTGAATGCATGCTGCCCAAGATCAAGCCAGTGGCCAGGTCGTGTGCGTTCATGATTACGATCGGAATACTGACGACGACAATGACTACGCCTGTAAGGATCAGTACGGTGGTCCATCGTCGAGGGCGCCCCGCGATGAATGCAAGAGTGAGCGCTCCAACAGCAAGCGGCACGGCGGTCTTCCAGGCCACATCGCCAGGAGCGATCAGATGGTTGGGGGCGCCAAGCCCGGGGTCCACTCTAAGTGTCGCGTCGACCGTAAGGCCAAGGACATAAAGCCCGAGGTTCAATGCCGTGGCGAATGCAATACTTGCTGTAGCGAGGAGCATAAACCAGGCCGCATTCTGCTTAGGGTAAGAAGACTTCTTCGTGAAATTGGTCATGTCAGTCATGCGCGTTCCTTCGGTTCAGATCGAGATCAATGGGTGTCAGAACCTAAGACAAGACACGACCGCCGATTGTGACATCCGGGCGGTAAACTGCCCGGCGAGTTAGGCGCGGGTCACTCTCCCCGCGTTGTGCGATAGGCGTCGCGCACGGCCCATGTATCGGCCAGGGGGCCGAGGTGGGCGAGCTTATCCGGATTAACCAGGATGCGAACCGTGCGGATCAGACCGTCGGCGATGTCAAGCATTGTCGCACTCACGACAGCGCCAGCACGATCACGCACAAGCACGCCAAGCTGGCCGTTGATTTCACACATCTCCAGGTTGAGACCAACCTGCGAAAGGCGCGGCCACGCCGTCGTAAGCAACCGAGACACGTTGTCTGCCCCGACGACGATCCGCGGGAGGCTCGGTGCCTTGCCGCCGCTGTCGTGTGATACCTGCACGTCCGCGGCTAGGAGCAACCGCAACCCGTCCACGTTTCCTTCGTTTAGCGCTGCCAAGAAGTGCTTGGCTAGTGTCTCCTGCTCGTGCCGATCGGTCTCGAAACGCGGGAGGCCCTCATCCATGTGCTTTCGGGCTCGCACCGCCAGCTGTCGGCACGCCGATTCCGAGCGGTCGATCATGACTGCAATCTCGGCCATCGAGAAACCGAACACCTCCTTCAGAACGAAGACTGCCCGCTCCAACGGGCTGAGCCGTTCCAATAGCACAAGTGCGACGACGGATACCGAGTCGGCGAGCTCTGCTTGACGCTCGGGATCTTTATAGGGGTCTTCTAGTAGGGGCTCTGGAAACCATTCACCGATGTACTTTTCCCGTCGAGAGCGCGCAGATTTGAGTTCGTTGATCGACAACCGAGTGACGATAGTCGAAAGGAACGCCTTAGGCGAAGTAACGTGAGCATCGGTGGAGTCATAACGTAGCCAAGCATCTTGGACAATATCCTCCGCGTCACTGACACTACCCAGAATGCGGTAGGCGATCGAGAACAGCAGCGGTCGCAGTTCCACAAACGATTCGACACGCTTCACGTCGGCCTCTTTTCACGCTATGCTCCGCCGCGGCACGTGAACAATGCCACATGACCGCTGCCGCGGAAGCAGGTGAGGTCGATGGCTGTTGGCATGACTCCACAGTACCATCCGACCTGACCCGGTCACGCTGGCCTCACGCTTTCACGTGTGAGCTGACCTGGAGCGACGGGGGATAAAGGGGCTCTTCGCAGTTGAGAGCGTCGCAGGTGTGGCCTCGAGACGGTGTTGCGTGACACGGTGATCAGGCGTCAGCTCCAATCGCAGATCGCATAAGGCGCGCGTGGACTCTCTGAGAGTAGGATTCTCCGGATATTCTAGGCATCGATAATGACTTTGACTCCTTCGCGGACCTCGTGGAAAAAGAGTGGGGTCCATAAGGACAAGCAGTCTATTGGCCCGATTGGTGGCAACCGATCGGATAGGCTGCTATTGAGCGGATAATGAGGCACGAGTCGGTTTTTGGCGGCGCGACGAAACAGGAACTGAATTGGCCCACAGGTCGAAGCTCACTTACGGCTTCATGTCAACCGGAGGCTGGACTGAGAAGCTCTAGCTAGCGGCGAGGACACCGTATCGCAACTGAACCATACCGTTGTCGAATGCCTGCTCGTGCTGCAGGGCCAGGTTGAGCTGTTGATCGGGCAGGAACCGCAGTCCGCCGCCGATGATCACAGGGCACAAGAGCATGTCGATACGGTCGACAAGACCGTGCCGGATTGCCTCGGCTGCCAGGGTCGGGCCCTCCACGGTGATGTCGCTGTTCGCACTGGCTTTAATCTGCGCGACCTCCTCGGGATTGAAAGTAGAGCGCAGCTGAGTGCGCGAGGTGTTCACGGCCTTGAGAGTGCGGGAGTAGACGACCTTGTTCGCGGCCTGCCAGATTCGTGCAAACTGCGTAGACTGCGGTGACTGGTGGATTATCTCGGGGTTCGTTTCCCAGACTGCCATCATCTCGTACATCCGCCGGCCCAATAGATAGGTGCCGGCTGCCGAGGTTTCTTGGTTGATCGAAGCGAGAACCTGCTCGTCGGGGCGCGCCCAAGAATCGAACTCGCCTGCATGGTCTGCGACGTAGCCGTCGAGAGACACGATCATCGAGTACACCAGCTTGCCCATAACTCTCCTTCGAGTTCGATTCGGGCCGCCGTCTTGGTACAACCATCGCACTACGGGGTCCCTAGTCCCTGTCTGATTGCTTATCGCAACAAGTTATGGCCATACTCTAGTCTGTTTACAATACCGTTGAGGTGCTCGGGGACCGTTGGACTCTGCTGGTGCTGCCAGACATCATCTTCGAAGATCATCAGCGCTTTCGGGAGCTGCTGCGTCAATCCGTCGAAGGGATCGCGTCTGACATGTAGTCAACGGCGTAGAACGTGTTAGCTGCGGGGACTATCAGTCTGATTGCCGTGTCCATGACCGATTACTTTCAGTCGCGCTAGTGTTTGTTGCGCTTCTTGACTCAGAGTAGTGGTATCTGTGGCAAGCCGTGCAGATATCTCCGTTACAATGTGGGCAATTGATTTATTGCAGGTTAATACTTGGGTGTTTAAGGTGGCCAAAACTTCACGTGAGTATTCGTCTATTTTCTGTTGTGGCGCGTGTTGAAGTGCCTCGTCCAGTTCTAATGACACGTCCCGTACATGATCAAACAGTAGGGTCGCGTCGGCGATGTGACGAATAACCTCATCGGCGTCCGACGTCACTGATAAGAAGTTCCACCATGTACCAAGCACTGTTGCAATGTGGCTACGTTCCTGTACGACAACAGCGCGCAGCGACTCCGTATCGGTCAAAAGAGCTCTTTTGTTCAATGATTCACCGACGGTGGGGAGTTGTCGCGGTTCGATACGCCCTCGGCTCAGTTCGCTATGTTCGTCATTGGATAGCTGATGAAGAACTTCAGTCAGGGCAAGACGGGTCACCGGAGCCCAGTGTCGTTGTGTAGCGCGCTGAATGAAACGGTCGATGAATACTGAGGTGAGCAGGAAGGTAACCAGTCCTGCGGCAAGCCCAGAAATGATTACAAGCTCTTGCCAGATAGTCGTTGTGACGTCGATCCAGATAACGATGCCAATCAGCACAAGGGCAGAGACTAAAGCGCTTACCCGTCGGAAGGAACGTATCACGGTGCACCTCCATATCGAATCGTGCCAAGACGAAAATTTAAAGCGTTACTTGTCTCATTGCTGTGCATTCAGCCAACACATGTACGCGCCGTCTTCATTATGCATCAATAGACACGCACCGGTTACTCTGATGGTTACCTCATCGTCTGATTCGTCGTCATTTTTCGCTGTTGTCTCCCGTGGCAGCTCTGGTGCGTCGTCGTAACCATATGTAAGGCTTTGAAACGATGGGAGCTAAATAAATATGCTTTTATTCTTTTAGGTATTGTTATCTACCCCACATTTGTTCGTATTGAGTAGAAAGTCCGGCGAAATAGAGCCACGCCGTTCAACAAATGATGGTAAGATCTTCTGGGTCTATGTCAAACTACAAAGACAAGTTAAAATTCCGACACGCCAAGTATTGTTAACATACGAGCATCGGCATGATCGCGCGTATGTAGGCAAAAACCAAAAGGTGCCGAACTAAAAAAGTATGACAATAAGGTTTTTCGAGGTATCTTAATTCAGATGAATTCCATACGACGCTGGCCTTACACATTTATTATATGTGTGGCTGTCCTTACCATCATTGCTGCGATTGCAGCGTCCATGCATACCGGTGTCCCGATGCGTGACCCGGAAGGATTTTTGGGTCCTGCCTACATTCGCCTGCCCCTTATTGCTTTATTGTTGTTTGCAGTGGGGCTTGTCCCTGCTGCAATTCGTCGTTGCGGGTGGCGCTCGATTCCACGCGGAATGCTAGAAGTCGCTAAGTACGAGTGGACATGGAAACGCGTTTTCTATATCGGTACTGGTTTCTTTGCGTTCTACTTATGCTACGTCGGTTATCGCAACCTAAAAAGTGTGCTGCCGATCTACACCGATGGTGTTCTATGGGATACTGAACTCGCGCAGCTAGATAAGTGGATGTT
>DEPX01000202.1:21860-22411 GCA_002358975.1 Micrococcaceae bacterium UBA3381
TACATGCCACTTATCCCGCTATCTATTGGTGTAGTGCTGGTGCTATGCCGGAACTTGGCAACTGGGGCATGGTTTGTAACTGCTATCAGTTTGAACTGGATCATGGGTGCGATTAGCTATTACGCTTTTCCTGCAGTTGGACCGGTCTACTACCAACAACAGTATTATCAGGCCTTACCCGAGACGGGCACCACTGCCTTGCAAGCAACCTTGTGGGATAACCGGCTTGAGTTTCTCGCGGACCCTGTGGCTGCAGAAGTCATTCACGGTGTGGCAGCTTTTGCATCATTACATTGCTCGGTGACCTTTGCTATCGCGCTCTTTGCTCATAAAACATCGTCAAATGCAATACTCCGCTGGAGTGCGTGGATTTTCTTTGGGGCCACATTTATTGCCACCGTCTACTTTGGTTGGCACTACATGGTCGATAGTATCGCCGGGGTGTTTATTGGCTGGATGTGCGTAGCTATTGGTCAGCGAGTCACGAAGGCTCAACCCTTACGGAAACGATCTACCGTACTCGATCCGGAGGAAGTCGTAGGTAGTCCGGA
>DEPX01000202.1:22471-26383 GCA_002358975.1 Micrococcaceae bacterium UBA3381
GATGGCTGGCGTTTTCGTTGTTGCGTCAGAGGATGCCGCTAGGATGTTTGCCAACCAGCAATGATTTCATCCACTGTGGCTAATATAGCTTGACCATCTTGTTCTAGCTGGGCCACTTGGGCCCTGTGATCCTCGGTCCGGGCATCAGCCACGGCGTCGGTCACAATGGTGGCGCGCATGTTGTACGCATAAGCGTCACGCGTCGTCTGAGCTATGCATCCATGCGTTGAGACTCCAGCTAATAGGATTCTGGTGATGTGCAGGTTGGTTAGCCGCAAATGTAGGTCAGTGGCGAACCAGGCGCTGTCACGGGTCTTTTCAATGCGAGTCGTTTCTGAAGTGTTGAGCTCGGCTACAACTTCGGTGCCTTCTTCTCCGTCAAATAAAAACCCCTCGCCGATTTCCAACATATTTAAAGTCCAGGTCGAGCTGTCGCGACTATGAACTGTGGTAATGACAAAGACGGGGTTTCCGACATCGTGGGCTGCAGCTGCGAGACGGTTAGCAGCGGTTACTACTTCACCTTTACGCTCTGCTAGGCCAGGATCATCGAAGAAGGCATTTTGTAAGTCAACGAGTAGCAATGCTTCGCGCTGAGAAGTCATGGCACGAGTCTACGCGAGTGACAAGCGATGTGAAGGGGTCTGTGCGATTCAACCAGACAGAATGTACAGTCCTACAAAAACCGTCAGGCTGTCCCTTTTAGGGTCGAATGGGTTGTTAGCAATGCCGTAACTGACCATGTCCTGGGGTAATTAGTCACGGTCTTGGTCTTCAGCTTTAATTTCGAGAACCCCGTCAAGCTCGCTCAGGCGCCGGAATAATGGTTCAGCTGGCCGCTGCTTGCCCCGCGTAAACCGCATAACAGCGCCAACAACGGGACCTTCATGAGTGCTTTGACGCGTCGTCTCTGATAACGCAACATCGTAGCCTTCATCGGAAGCCAATTGGAGTATATCTCGCAGCACCCCGTATCCGTCAGAGTAATGGACGGTATACACTTCACTTCTACTGGGATCGGGCAATCGGCGCATCAGGGGCGCTAAGACGGTGGCTGCCACAAGGTAGAGGACAACAGTGAGCGCTGCGATAGTAGGCATACCAGCACCGCATGCCATTCCCACAGCGGCAGTAACCCACACTGAAGCAGCAGTAGTCAGTCCAGACACGATATTGCGTCGTACGAAAATGACTCCAGCGCCCAAGAAACCGATACCAGAAACAATTTGTGCTGCAATTCGTGAAGGATCCAGAACCACAGTGTCGCTCAGCACATGATCAAAACCGTAAGCGGACACCAGAGTGAATAACGCAGACCCCATCCCCACCAGAATATGTGTTCGAGCCCCAGCCGATTTGTGTTGTATCTCGCGTTCAACACCAATGATTCCTGAGAGCACGAAAGAAGCGAGTAGTAAAATCGCCTCGGTGCCTAGCGAATCAGAAACCCAATTAAACTCCATAAATATCAGGATACGCTGATCCTATATCCAGCGCCGAGCATTGGAACATCGTCACATACTTCAAAATAGGATGTTATGCCGCACTAGCTTCCCAGGCTGCTTTCCACTTCTGCCCCAGCGACTCAATATTCTCGTGGGCGTTCAAACCACTGGGATGGGGTAGGACCCACAGCAATACGCTTTGTGGCCAACCTTCAATGGAGGCGTTGTTCTGTGTTCCTAGTGTTGCTTTGGGGAGCATAAACGCATCCCGAAAAGCAGTGACACCGACCACGGCGACGGCATGGGGTTTAAGGACTGCCACCCGTTCCATCAGATGTGAGGCACCGCTACGTAACTCCGCTGAAGTTACTTCATCAGCGCGTGCTGTTGGACGCGCAACAAGATTCGTTATCCCGATGCCAAGTCCTGCTAATAGGCCTTCGTCGTGCTGTCTTAAACCACGCGAGGCGTCGACGATGTCATTCGTAATACCGGAGGCATGTAACGCTTTCCAAAAGCGGTTTCCTGGGTGCGCAAAGGGAGCGTTCACGGCTGCCGTCCATGGGCTGGGGTTTACCCCGACAAAAAGTATTCGCAGCCTATCTTGGCATTGCCAATCATCAGGATAGGGCAGAACATCTTGTCTCCCAAGCTGGGAGCTTTTGGCTTGCACCAGGTCTGCTTTTGTTGGTCGGCGGCCACCTAGTGGCGAGGGGTCACGCCACGGTTTCCAGTCCTCGGGAACAAAGTTTTTCATGGACCGATTATAGATGGCCAATCGATTTCCCTGGAACGCCCTTGGTATGGAGCCGAGCGAATTCGTTCAACATTCTGAGGAGATAGGTACACTGGGGCGATCGTCCAACGATGTGGGACGACGGGCAATATGAATACCCATTCGACTTAGGTGCCGTAGATGACACCACCGAGGTAACAGTGAACGCCGAGTCTGGTGACGTGACCCAAGACTAAGCTGGGTTATGGTTCAAATGAGCCTTACAAAAAGTTGGGGCCTCGTACCAAATGGTACGAGGCCCCTAAGCTTTTTGAACTGTTACTGGTCTGCTTTGATCAGGTCAGCGGCACGTTCACCCATGAGCATCACGGTGATGTTTGGGTTGACTGCGGGCAACTGCGGCATGGCTGAAGCATCAACCACTCGCAGCCCAGTGGTGCCTTTGACACGTAGCTGCGGATCCAACGGGGACATATCGTCGTCTATCGGTCCCATACGGCAAGAGCCTGCCGGGTGATAGACCGTGTTATGGGTCTTGGAAACATAGGCGGCGATATCTTCGTCGGACTGTACATCAGTGCCAGGGAACAGCTCGCGTCCGGCAAATTCCGCCATGGCCGGCTGGGCAACGATCTTGCGGGCGAGCTTAATTCCTTCAACTGCAACGCGCATGTCATGGCCTTCGGGGTCAGTGAAGTAGCGTGGATCAACCTTTGGCTTATCCGCGTAGTCACAGGAACGCAGTCGCACCGTACCACGCGATTTGGCGTGGGTAACATTGGGCGTCAAAGCAAAAGATTCATCGGCGTGCGGGTAACCATGGCGGCGAGTATGCATCGAGAATGGGACGGAACCATAATGCATCATCAAATCGGGGAGTTCTAGGCCCTCTTCGGTAGCTGAGAAAATGCCGATTTCCCACCACTGGGTGGCTTCGCGAGTCATCGGAACATTGGACTCCCATGAAATGACGGCTTCGGGGTGGTCCTGCAAGTTGGAGCCCACACCCGGTGCATCGATGCGCACATCCACACCGGTTTCGTGCAGGTGCTCTGCCGGTCCAATACCGGAAAGCATCAACAGCTTTGGCGTGTCAATGGCACCAGCCGATACAATGACTTCGCGGTTGGCCATCATTGTAGCGGTACGATCAAACGCGTTATCCAAGTACTCCACGCCTAGGGCACGGTTGTTCTCATCGAACAGGATCTGGGTGACCCAGTGGTCGGTGAGAATCGACAGGTTTTTACGTTCCATGATCGGGTGCAGATACGATACTGACGATGATGAACGGGTGCCGTCTTTTTTCGAGTTAATCTGGAAGAAGCCTGCACCGTTAATAACGGTTTCGCCCTCATTGTATTGAACTTTCGGAAGGCCTTGCTGTTCGCAAGCATCCAACAGTGCCACACCGACGGGATCATTTGGTGGCACGTTCATGAGGTGTACCGGGCCATCTGTGCCGTGATGCTCACCGGTATTCTCGTTGGTTTCGAGGCGTTTAAGCAGCGGCAGGATAGTTTCGGCGTTCCAGCCCTCAGCACCCATTGCTTCCCACAGGTCCATATCTTCAGCCGGTGGGTGGAACGCGATACACGAGTTATGCGAGGAACAGCCGCCAAGTACTTTAGCCCGGGCATGGCGCATAAAGGAGTTGCCGTTCTCCTGTTCTTCGATGGGGTAGTCCCAGTCCATCCCGGATTCCAGCAGCTCAGGCCAGCGGTTGAGCTG
>DEPX01000202.1:26393-26569 GCA_002358975.1 Micrococcaceae bacterium UBA3381
AGTACTTCGGCTTTATCGATATCGGTGGGTCCGGCTTCCAGCAGGGCGACAGAAACATTTGGATCCTCGCTAAGGCGTGCAGCTACTACCGCACCGGCGGAGCCACCGCCGATCACCAAATAGTCATACTGAGTTGTGGTCACGTTCTGCTCCAATCGTGTTGTGGTCTAGTGGGT
>DEPX01000028.1 GCA_002358975.1 Micrococcaceae bacterium UBA3381
TCAATATCATGGCGAGCACCATTTTTAGGCACTGCTTTAATGATGGGTCTGGCAGCCGCCACGGTGACAATTTTTGTCAAACCCGCAGACAAACCCAGCCCCGTTCCTCTCACGGCCGGTTTTAGCGCGCTTAGCGAGAAGCCCTTGCTTCTATTAGCGGCCACAGCTTTGTGTTATAACTTTAGTTTTATTTGCCTTCTGGCCTATGCCCCACATGCTTTAGCCGGAGCAGCTGAGGCTTCGGGGGCCAGCTATACTCCATTAACTCTAGGGACAGTGTTTTTTGGCTGGGGCGTCGTATTAGCGATCTGCTCGCTGGCACTACCCGAGCCGATGATCGAGCACCTTGGGCTGGTGCCATCGATTCTGACTACCCTGGCCGCGATGGCCGCCATGATGACGGTGCTGGCCCTGAACACAAATAGCCTCACCGTTGTAGTGCTCGGCATTATTACACTCGGTGGATTTCAAGGTATTGCCAATACCTTATTCACGCAGTCGGCCCTCAACGCTACTGCATTGCCCCGTAACATCGCATCGTCGTCATATTCGGGGTTTCGTTTCCTAGGCGGCGCGATCTTTCCGCTGCTATCGGCCCCGCTGATTGCATTGTGGGGCGCACCCGGCCCGTTTTGGGGCAGCGTTATCGCACTGGGCGCGGCAGCTGTGTTGTTAATCTGTGGCTATCGGGTCTTGCCAGAGACCCAGCGTCAGCGAGGCAGAATCTTTTCGCGTATTGCCACCAGCGCACCAGCCCACACGCACTGAACTAAACCGGTAGCCTGGTAGTCGTGTCTGATTCAACTGCTGCTGAACTTGCCGGCGTGCTCACCCCAGAGGGCTTCGAACTACTCAACCGTCTATGGCGTGAGGGCACCTATGCTCCCGGCGATGCTCTTAAACTCGCTGAATCCCTGCGATCAGCCGGGTACCAGCCGGCTGTCGTAAATTCAGTGTTGACTCAGCTGAAGTTGAGGACGCAGGCCGAAGTCAAGTTCGGCCCTTTCGTCGATCAAATGTTGTTTACCGATGCCGGTCTGCAACAGGCCACGTCATTACAGGTAGCAGCCCACCATGCGCGTCGTTTCAGCCGTGCCGGTGTCGATGAGGTCGTGGACCTTGGTGCTGGGCTGGGCGCCGATGCATTGGCAATCGCGGGTATCGATATTCCCGTCATTGCCGTAGAAATAGACGAAACTACCGCTGCAGCCACGACCATTAATCTCATGGCATTTCCGCATGCAAAAGTTGAAGTAGCAGACGCGCTGGATTGGGTGCAGCACCATCCCGTTGATATTGATGTGACCCGTGGGTATTGGTTAGATCCGGCTCGTCGTAAAACGTTGTCACACGGTACGGTACGTATTTTTGATCCAGAAGCATTCTCGCCACCGCTGTCTTTCGTCGAAGAGCTCGCCGATGCAGGTTATGCCCTGGGGGTTAAACTCGGCCCGGCCTTGGCTCACGATGTAATTCCCGAAACCGCTGAAGCACAGTGGGTCTCGCTGCACGGCAATATTGTAGAAGCAGTGCTCTGGTTCAATATGGCCCAACGTGCAGATGTTCGCCGATCCGCACTTGTCATAGATAAGACAGGCGCCGCCGAGCTGACCGCCGCTACAGATTTTAATCAGTCACCGCAGGTACCAGTTGTTGGCGTGGACGGCGCAACGGGATACCTCTATGAGCCCAATGGCGCAGTGATCCGTGCCGGACTCATCACCGACTTAATGGTCACTCATTTTATGGCAGATGACCCCACCGATGCCGGTGCCGGACGGCAACTCGATGACCACATTGCCTATTTTTGTTCCGATGAATACGTGGCTACCTCGTTTGCTACCGCTTATCGGATCGTTGAGGTGCTGCCGTATAAAATCAAAACGCTGCGGCAGTACATCAAAGAGCACAATGTGACGCGGTTAGATATTAAAAAACGAGGCGTCGATGTTGCCCCCGAGGAATTGCGGCGCACCTTGATGCAGGGCAGGAATACGAAAAAACCCACCGCCGGTGAGCACACGACCCTGGTGCTGACCCGTATCGGCGATGACCGCTATGCCATCGTAGTCCAGCCGATGGACTAACGTTAGAAATACACCGCCAGCGGTCCATCGACATCGTCGATGATACGCACCGAAGTGCCAAAGATTTCACTAAGCACCGAGGATTTCATCGTGTCGGCACAGGCGGCGAAGTGTGTAACCTGGCCATCATTCATGGCCAAAATATTATCCGAGTACCGTGAAGCAAAGTTTATATCGTGCATGACGACAATGACGGTGCGCCCCAGTTCATCGGCTGCAGCACGCAGCTGACGCATCATTTGTACCGAGTGGCTCATGTCCAGGTTATTTAACGGTTCATCAAGAAAAACATATTCGGTATCCTGGGCCAGTACCATCGCAACATAGGCACGCTGCCGCTGTCCGCCGGAGAGCTCATCTAGGTACCGGTCTTGCAGGGCGGTCAGGTTTAAGAACTCTAGTGAAGCGTTAATAAGCTTTTCGTCGTCGACGGTGAGTCGGCCATGAGAATGTGGGTAGCGCCCAAAACCGATCAGCTGGCGCACAGTTAGGCGGGTGACGAAGTGGTTTTCCTGGCGTAGGATGGCCAGTTTTTTGGCGACGTCATTGGATTTCGCTTTGGCCACATCCAGTCCACCGACAGTAACTTTGCCAGAATCCGGGGTCAACAGCCGACCCATCATGGTCAATACGGTAGATTTTCCTGCGCCGTTGGGCCCTACCAAAGAAGTAATACCACCGGAAGGGATTTCGAGGTCGATGGGTCCAATGGTGGTTTCGCCCGAATAGCTTTTCGTGACGTTTTCTAGGGTAATCATAGCCGCCCCTTCCGCATGATGACGATTAGAAATACTAGCCCACCGATGAGCTCAACAATGACGGTAACCGCACCCTGAGCGTAAAAAATATGCCGCAGGACAAAATATGCGCCGGTCAGCAGAACAAAACCGAGCAAAAACGCTATTGGGAAGATTGCCCGGTGGTCATATGTATCGGCGATGGAATACGCCATAGTTGCTACCAGGAAGCCAAGAAACGTCATGGGGCCGACAAGCGACGTCGTCATAGCCATCAAAATAGAGACGGCGACGAGCATTTTGATTGTTTCACGCCGGTGGTCCAGCCCCAGGCTGGTTGACACGGCTGATCCCAGTGATAGCACATCGAGGCGCCGGGATTGGAAGATAAGCCAGCACACCACGGCGGCCACAATCGGGATCGCATAGGGCAGATACTGTGTGTTGGCATTGGAGATGTTGCCCATCAACCGCGCTGTGAGGATATCGAATTCGTTGGGGTCTAGCATGCGCTGCATAAAGGTGGTTAGCGATGCAAGACCTGCCCCCATGACCACACCAACGAGCAGCATGGTGTGCACGTTGGTGAATTTGGAACTTAGCAACCACGAATATAACAGCGTGGCGAATGCAACCATGACGATGACTTGGAAAAAATACGAAACAATACCGCGCGTGACCGTCGCCCCTGCAGCACCCAGAATGAACACCGCAGCAGTATTGATTAACCCGTAGAGCGCTTCAAAGCCCAAAATTGACGGCGTCACGATGCGGTTGAAAGTGACGGTATGAAAAGCCACGGTGGCGAAAGCATGGGCGGCCGCAACCACGGCCATGACCACGATCGATGAGACACGTGACCGGGCAATTTTCCAAAACCCGTCGGTGCCCACCGGCATCGGATTGTCGAAGGTAATATTGGCGACCACCAGGCTGATGGCAACCACGATCAGCGCGACCAGAGAGATGAGCCAGCGTCGGCGGTGTTTGTCGTCGACAAACGTGGTGGTCGATGCCGCTGTGGCTGGAGCAGTACTAGCCACGGCGCCCCCTTCGCACGATGAGATAAACGAATACCGTAGCGCCCAGCACCCCGAGGATCATCGAAACGGGGATTTCAAAGGGCATGATAATGGTCCGGCCGATGATGTCGGTCAAGGTTATCACCACAATGCCCACCATTAACACCCAGGGCAAGTTTGTTCTGAGGTTATCCCCGCGGAACATCGAAACAATATTGGGTACTACCAGCCCCAAAAATGGTAGCGATCCCACGACCACGGATACGACACCGGTGGTGACTGCCACGATAAGAATGCCGGTTAACACCACTGCCCGATAATTTAGACCCACAGAGGTGGCGATCTCTTCGCCGAGTCCTGCCACGGTAAAACGGTCAGCGATAAAGTACACAACGACAGTCATCACCGCAACGATCCACAACAGCTCATATCGGCCGCGGGTCACACCAGTAAAGGAGCCGGCAAACCAGATGCCTAGGTTTTGCAGCATATCGGTTTGTAGTGCCACAAATGTCGACACCGATCCCACCACAGCACCCAACATCAAGCCGACAATGGGTACTACGAGCGATGATTTCAAAGCCACGCGTTGTAAGAAGGCAAAAAATATTAACGTTCCCACAAGGGAAAAAACAATGGCCACGATCATACGGAGCATTAGTGATGGTTGTGGCACGACTACGTAGGTCAAAATCAGTCCGAGACCGGCCCATTCGATAGTACCTGTGGTTGAAGGTTCTACGAATCGGTTTTGTGTCATCAATTGCATGATTAGTCCGACTACGGCCATCGAGGCACCAGACAGAATCAGCGAGATAGTGCGCGGTACGCGAGTTACAAAGAACATGTCGCGACCGCCTTCGGAGCTGAGGTCATATACTCCGATAAATAAGGACGCTGTGACCAGGCTGAGGGTAACCATCAGCCCGATCAACAGCGGCCAGGTACGTGACCATTTTCCAGGCTTCTGCGGTGCACCGGCAGACGTAACGAGCCCACCAGGGCGAGAATGAGAAATTTTAGTCACGCAAAACCTTATTTACTTATTTTGACCATTCATCAGCCAGGTCATTGAGGACCGTGGTGTAGTTTTGGATATCTTCAGCCAAGTAGAAATCAGCTGGCATGTAGTAGATATTATCGTTTTCTACCGCCGGTACATCCTGGAGAGCGTCTGATTCTTCAATGAGTTCTTTTGCACCGGATGAGGTGCCGTCGCCAACAGCTGCATCGCGGTCCATCACGATCAAATACTCGGGGTTAGCTTCTGCGATAGCTTCGACAGAAATATCATCACCTTGGTGGTCTGATGAGCCTTCATCACCCAAGGCAGGAGTAAGATCCAAAATGTCGTACAGGGGACCAACAGCACGACCGGTGGTTGGCGCAGCATAGTTAATGTCTCCACCAGAAGTAACTAGGCCAGTAACGGTCATATCCGGGTCATAGGCATCTTTGGCGTTATCCAGTGCTTCATCGAATTCAGAGATGAGTTCATCTGCGTCATCCTGGCGATCAAACACCTCACCTAGTAGAGAAATCTGGTCACGAAATTCCTGGTCGATTTCTCCTGTTTCCGTTTCGATGTTGGTGTCAATAATCGGCACGTTGTCGTCGATAGCCTTAGCAATGTCAGCTTCGTGTTGGCTGTAACGTTGCCCATTGAGCACTAAATCCGGCTCAGCTGCGGTGAACATTTCCATATCGGGCTCACGGTGATTTCCGGTATTTAGGATGTCATCGTTATCCGTATATTTTTTAGTTTCTTCCATACTCTCGTCCATCAGATCCACCGGAGCGGCTGATAGATCAATGTCCCAATCCGCCAATGTGCGGAATATTCGGTTATCAGTTGCAATAACAGAACTAGGTTCCGCTGGCACTTCCTGGGTATCGCCAGCCATATCGGTCACTTCCACAGTGGAATCACTGTCGCTACCGCTATCAGCACTTTCGGCGTCAGCTGATCCACAGGCGTTCAACCCTAGGGCACCTACGGCAATCAAAGCAGCCAAACCGGTGCGATTGAGTCCAAGCTTTTTCACGTTTCGTCTCCAAACGACAAAGTAAAACAACAGAATAACATGCTTACTCACTTAGGTAAACCTAAGCTAACGGAGAACAGTTTAGCCATCCTTCACTAATTAGCACAAGTGCACGTGCTGTTATTCAGCTCACACTCTGGCGCTCCGTAGACTGTCTTCGAGCCATCCGACACGTCCAGTTACGTCACGTCTTAGTTGCACTCATTGATTTTGCGCGTGACACTATCAGCGCCTGCAGTCTCGCTCCGATGGAGCTGGGCGTATTTTGCCGACCTATTTCACTAAAATTTAGCTGCCAGCGTGGTCTTCGACTTTTCGGGATTATGATCCGATACACAACCACAGGGCGACATAAACGGGACGCAAAAGGCTGAAGAACACCCAGTGCCATCACCACCCGGTACCATGAGATAGACCCCCGAAAGATGGAGGCAAGAGCGTGCGCCTGGAGTTTACAAAGTCTGCCCAATCGACAATTGGCATCGAGTGGGAACTCGGTCTCGTCGATACGACTACCGGGCAGCTGGCCAATGTTGGCAAAGATATTTTGGCCAAGCTTATAACCCCCAGTGACGCGCCATATAAGGTCGTTGACGAGTTTATGCTCAACACCTTGGAGTTAGTAACCGGTGTATGTAGCCGTGTAGATGAAGGGCTCGATCAGCTTGCTACAGCTGGTAGGCAATTATTAGATGTGTTGTCAGATGAACAGTTGAGCTTATATTCTCAGGGCACACATCCTTTTGCGAACGCTTTGAATGAGCAGACTTCGTCCCATGTTCGTTATCAAAAAATGTTGGACCGCACCCAATATTGGGGACAACAAATGTTGATCTACGGCGTGCACGCCCACATTGGTTTAGATCACGTTGCCAAAGCGATGCCGGCAGTCAACCAATTAATTAAGTATTATCCGCATCTGCTGGCTTTGAGCGCGTCCAGCCCATTTTGGAATGGCTATGATACCGGCTATGTTTCGCAACGCACACTGGTGTTCCAGCAGCTTCCGACATCCGGGTTGCCGTTTCAGTTTCATAATTGGACCGAGTATGAGTCCATCATTGCTGATTTGTTGCGTGTCGGTGTTGTTGATGATGTCACTGAAGTCCGTTGGGATATTCGACCGGTACCTCGATTCGGCACCATTGAACAGCGAGCCTGTGACGGGGTAGCTACGTTGCGTCAGGTTGGGGCAATTACGGCACTAACCCAATGTCTTGTCCACGAGGTTGTTGGTTCTGATCCCGATCAGCAGGTTGAGATTTTGCCTCCGTGGTATGTTCAAGAAAATAAGTGGCGCGCCGCCCGATATGGTCTGGATGCAACTGTCATTGTGGATTGCGCAGGCACCGAGTTACCCGTCAAACAGGATTTTGAAAGTATGTTGAATCGGCTGGAACCGATCGCTGATGAGCTGGGGTGCTCCCGTGAGCTGTCGTGGGTCAGCGATATGCTCAAGGAGGGCACTCTGGCTGCCCAGCAGCGTGCGAAGATGGGCTCACACTTTGGTACCAAAGTGGACCACGACAAGCTAAAAGCCCTGGTTTTAGATTCGGCTGGCGAAACTGCAGCGTCACTTCGGAACTGGTAGGGCACCAGAACGCTTATCGACATTAGACCGAAACGAGGCTCACCTGTTGCGTTGGGTCTGCTGAAAAATCTAGCCCAGAGACGTCCACATCGGCTGTTACCAACTGCGCGCCCAGAGCTGCGACCATGGCTCCATTATCAGTGCACAACTTTATTGGCGGG
>DEPX01000183.1 GCA_002358975.1 Micrococcaceae bacterium UBA3381
GGTTTTGGTTTCTCCGGGCTACCGGGCATCGCGATTGGACACAACCAAGACATTGCCTGGGGTTTCACAAATATGACCACTGATGTTGCCGATCTGTACGTCGAACGCATTGAAGACGACAAGTACTGGCATGATGACGAAAAACTGCCGCTAGAATCACGCAAAGAAACTTTTGAGATCGCCGGTAGCGAGCCTGAGGAACTCGAGGTGCAATCAACCCACCACGGTCCGATACTGTCTGATCTGGAACCAGACTTTGAGTTGATGACCATCAATCCGCCCATTGATGATGCAAGCGAGGAGCTACCGCCTGGCGATTTTGCGCTCAGCCTGCGCTGGACCGCGTTAGATGTTACCACCACACCGCAAGCGATCTTCACGCTGAATCAGGCCACAGACTTCGCAGATTTTCGCCAGGCCGCTTCAGAGTTTGAAGTCCCGGGGCAAAACCTCGTCTACGCGGATACCAACGGTAACATCGGCTACCAAGCACCCGGGACCCTACCCATCCGTGGCGCAGGGGACGGCTACCTGCCGCAACCAGGCTGGGACAGCACCTATGATTGGCAAGGCGAAATCGCTTTCGAGGACCATCCGGTGAGCTACAATCCGGAATCTGGTTATATTGTCACCGCCAACAATCCGATCGTCAATGATGATTACCCGTATTTCTTGAGTCGCGACTGGGACAGAGGGCATCGTGCAGCACGCATCGTTGACCGATTGGAACAGCTGCTGGATGCCGGACCGGTTACGGCCGACGATATGGCCGAACTGCAAATGGATAACGCGTTTCCCGGGGCTGAAGCCTTACAACAGGCTTATACCAACATTGAAGTCGAAGACGACGACGTCCAACAGGCTCTGGATCTGCTAGCAGACTGGGATGGGCAAAACGATCCAGACTCGTCAGGTGCAGCATTCGCTAACGTGTTATGGAACCATGTCACTTTCCAGATGATGCGCTCCCAGGACGCCACTATTCCACGCAGCAACCAATCACGATTCGTCGAGTTCTTCAAACAACAGCTCGAATCGCCCGATAGCCAATGGTGGGCGGACTCTCAAGAGGAGCTGCTCCAAGACGCAGCTGAGGCAGCCTATGAAGAACTTACCGATGAGCAGGGTTCCGATATGGACCAATGGAATTGGGGAGATCTGCACGCTTTGCCGCTGACCCATGAGTCTTTTGGTACTAGTGGCATCACACCCATTGAAGCATTATTCAACCGTGGGCCTTATCCGGTGGGAGGCGGTTCTGGGGTAGTTAATGCTACCGGGTGGGATCTGGACGTTAGCTATGCAACCGACACTGTGCCGTCAATGCGTATGGTTGTGGATCTGGATGACTGGGACCACTCGACCTGGCACAACCTGACCGGCGCAAGCGGACACGCGTTCCACGATAACTACACTGACCAAACTGAATCGTGGGCCCAAGGACAACAATACACATGGCACCACTCGACCCAAGCAGTCGACGACACCACCGAAGAAACCCTAACTCTGCAACCAACCGGCACCAACACGAGGTAAGGCAATAAGAGCCGTTCCATAAAAACGCTCGGCTGGCTCTACCCAGCCGAGCGTTTGCCACGTCCGTGAGAACTCAGCTTGTCCCGGACGGAAGCTCATGTGGAGTTGTTTGTCATTGTTCCGTTGTGTCGCTGGGGTATTTTTCAGCCTGTTTGGCCTGGTTATTAGTATGGCCATTGCCTAGCCCAGAGTCATGGTTACGCTCAAGGGCTGCGCCTTCGACATCAACATTGGGCAGTATACGGCTAATCCATTTCGGTAACCACCAGGCCGATTTACCTAATAGATGCATCAAGGATGGGATGAGCACCAGTCGCACCAGGAAGGCATCTATGAGCACTCCGAAGGTGAGGCCGAAACCGATAGGCCGGATCATTGACGAATCGCTGAAGATAAATCCGGCAAACACCGACATCATGATTAGCGCTGCGGCTATCACCACGGCGCGCCCATTGCGGAAACCTTCTTGAACGGCGATCGAGGCTGGTGAACCATGCACATATGCTTCGCGCATCCCCGAAGAGATAAATAGCTGGTAATCCATCGCTAAACCGAACAGTACGCCGATAAGAATGGTGGGCAAGAACGCCAGGATCGGCGCCGGTTGATGTACATCAAATACCGGGGCCAGCCATCCCCACTGGTAGATAGCGGTCACCGCCCCCAAGGTCGCAAATACCGACAGCAAGAACCCGCCGGTGGCAATGAGGGGCACCAGAATAGACCGAAATACCAGAATCATAATCAGAAACGACAAACCAACGACCACCCCGAGATAAATTGGTAGCGCATCTGCCAGGGTCTCTGATATATCGACGAAACCACTGGTTAAACCGGCAACTTTTAGTTCAGCGTTATCGGGTCCTACCGTGGTGTCACGCAGATCGTGTACTAGTTGTTCGGTACTTTGATCGTTTGGTCCGTCCTGGGGGACCACCTGAAACATCGCCATCGTATCGTCGTCATTGGTTCCGGCCGGTACTACCTGCTTGACATGATCGATTTCAGCTAGTTCTTCGCCAATGTCGGCTTGCCGTTCGGTCAGTTCAGTATCAGATAGATCATCGGGTACTTCTACAACGCCGACAAGCGGCCCGTTACGTCCGTCCCCAAATTGTTCTTGAATGACCATATAAGCCTCGTACGCTGGGCTGCCGGGACTCTCTTGGGAACCATCGGGCATACCCAAACGCATAGATAAAAACGGTATCGCAACAACACCGGCTATCAGTACTGCCCCAACCGTTTGCAAAACAGCTCTACTGGTTAACATTGGTTTAGGCTCCTGATTGGAAGCTTGGGCCCGGGTTTCTTCAGAGTATGCAGCATGCTCACCGTGAGATTGCTGTTCAGCCAAAATACGACGTTCTTTACGTGACAGCGCTTTCGGGCCTATCCACGACAGCAATGCTGGAGTCATCGTAATAGCAACCAAAACTGCCAGGACCACTGCTACAGCACCAACGGTACCCATGAGGCCCAAGAAACCGATGCCGGTGACATTCAGCGCGGCCAGTGCGATGACCACAGTAGTTCCGGCAAATACTACGGCATTGCCTGACGTGCCATTGGCCATACCGATGGATTCTTGAATCGGCATATTTGCTTTGAGCTGTTTACGATGCCGGTTAACAATAAATAGTGCGTAGTCGATACCCACGGCTAATCCCAACATCAGCCCTAGCACGGGGGTCACCGACATCATGTCTATAGTGCCGGAGAACGCCATAGCCCCCGCAATGCCAACCCCGACACCGATCAGCGCGTTGAAAATTGGTAGACCCGCCGTGATAAAAGTGCCCAGCATAATGACCAAAACGATGCCGGCCACCACCAAGCCGACTACTTCGCCCAGGCCTACAACGTCTGGTATTTCCTGCGAGATATCGGTGGTCGGATAAACATTGACACCATCGATATCGGCATCATCCAGGGCAGTGTTAATAACTTGACGGTCGTCTTCGTCGACATCAAGGTTCGGCTGGTCGAAACTCAAGGTTGCAACAGCGGTCGAACCATCCTCGGATACAACGTGGTAGTCTTCGGTCAGCTCTAGAAGTCGCTCCCCGTACTCCAGTTCTTCCTTACTATCGGCCAGTTCTTGTTTATTGTCCTCAAGCTCTTGCTCCTGCGAATCAAGCTCGGAAGTAGCTTCTTCCAGCTGTTCACGACCCTGATCTAACTGCTCCTGCTGCGGACCAAACTGCTGGTCGATTACATCGTCGGGTAATCCTTGAGCTTCAGCTTGCTCTTTGGCCTGATCCAGTTGCTCTTGGCCTGAGTCAAGCTCTTCCTGCGAGCTCTCGAGTTGATTTCGGCCGTCGTCAAGCTGTTCTTCACCATCAGCAATTTGAGTTTCAGCGTCATCGATATCTGAGTGTCCCTCAGCTATTTCGTCTTTTTGCTCATCCAGATCGTCCTCAGTCTGGAAAGGGCTCATTGTCGAGTCGACGCCACGTTCGTCTTCCAGATCGTCCAACAGATCCTCAATACTCGACTTTTGATCAGCTGTTAGCTCTGATCCATCGTCGGTTTGAAAAACGATGTCGCCGGAGCCTTTAGAAGCATCAGGAAATTCTTCTTCAAGTTGGTCCGTGACTTTAGCTGTCTCGGTATCCGGAATATCCACTTGGTTGGTCAACGTACCGCCGAAAGTGAGGAAACCACCAACTGCAAGCCCCAGCGCAATAAGCCATGACAACAGTGCGATCCAGGGCCGCTTGGCAGAACCAATCCCTAGTCGGTATAGCAACTTGGCCATAGTGATCCTTTAGAAAATAGAAATTGTTTTCTGTCCCAAGTTACTATAATAGACGCTGCGTCTCGAAACGGATTATAAGGAGCGAGGTGGAGGTGTGGTTAAGCCGGCACGCGGACGTCCGCGAAGTAAGAAAGCACAACGAGCAGTACTGCAGGCAGCTGCAGACTTATATCTTGAGCTTGGCTATGACAAGACCACTATGGAAGGAATCGCAGGCCGTGCCGGGGTTAGCAAACAGACGGTTTATCGGTGGTGGGGTTCTAAGGCAAAAATCTTGCTCGAGGTATTAACCTCCGAGTATGTGAGTTTTCCTGTTCCAGGGCCCGATACGAGGCAGAGCCTGCGTGATGATCTTGTTGCATGGATGAGACAAATTGCTGATGAACGCGACGATGGGGCGGCCACAAACCAGATCATCAATATGGTGGTGTCGATCGTTATGGCCGGTGACCAAGAGGCAAAACCGGTTTACCAGCAGCTCATTTGGCCTATAGAGGCAGCGGTTAAGCAACGGTTCGTTGATGCTGTTAACCATGAGAGCGCAGTATTTTCGACAGATCCGCGGTTCGCCGCAGAGCTGTTCATGAGCGGCTTTTTGGCAAGGCTTATTTTCGGTGAGGCCCTGGATGACCGATGGGTCGATCAGCTGCTGCAAGCAGTCATGAGATCACAGTAGCTGCGCGGGAGGTACTGGGCGGTGGTATTAGTCAATCGGTACCCTTGCGGATCTGATAACACATCACATCCGACATCTTTTTCCCGGTGGCCGTTTTTGATTGGTCCAGAGCCTCATCGAATCCTGTCGCGATGAAGTGAAATGCTGTCCCATCCCGGATATCCGGTCAGCGCCGCTTATGAGTCAATACAAAGACGAGACTTCAAAAGGTGGTTGCAGCCCACAAGCCTGCTGTGCATATTCGTAGTAATCGAACCCTATCGCCAAGGCACCCAAACGCTAGCTGAGCAACGTAACTATAGTGAGCGTTGCGTTAATTCTTGCCAGCGACGTATAAACCATTCGTGAAGTGGTGCTCCCAAAACACCTAGAGGTCTATTAGGGCTGGGATGGGCCCCAACGTAGTAACCGTCAAATGAGATACTTATGCTTGCAATAACCGCACGTGGACCCTCATAGGTGTTGTTTCATGCAATGAAAAGTCTCAAACTGAGCTTTGTGTAACGGATTCAGCACGACAACTGTAGATAAATATAACCTACTACTCAGAAGAGTATGGGAGCTGTAGACCGGCGGGGGCCTTCCAGCCTAGACGCGCACGCTCACGTGTTGTCGTTGTTTTCGTCTGTGGAGCAGAAAGAAGCCGAGGAGTCCGGGCCCAGACAGTAGTGGCATAAAAATGATGAGCCCGACCAGCCAGACAACGAAGGTGATGTCGGGTTGTTTCGCGGAGAATAAACTCACGGTTAGGCCGAGCACAAAGAACATCACTACGATGCCCGAAATAACTATTAGGCTCCACAACACTGTTTTGATTACAGCCTGCGATAAACGAGGGGCCGTTGTTGGTGGAGCTTGAGCCGAAACGCCCGTCGCATGTTCAGTTCCGGTGGGTGGCTTCTGTATTTGCTCGGTAGGCATTTGAAGTGACCATTGGACCGTCGCTTCTGAGACAGATGGGTAGTTTGGCCTCGTCTTCTCAGTGATCGCACGCGTAGTTTCGACGGTGTGTATCTTCGCTGGGCTGGCCGCTAGTTTTTTCAGCTTGCGCTTGGGGAACTGTAAGTAGTGTAGCGCTTGCTTTGCACCGATTATCTGGATGTTTTGGCCGGCCATCTTATATTCGATGGCCTTCTTCTGCTTGCCGGTTCCTTTGGAAAGATCATAATTGGATTCGAGGAATTCTTGATTAGCCACAATAAGCATCGTGGTTTTCTTTGTCACATTCAGCTGGGGTTGTCCACCGAGCTGGGCGACTTTGAGTATAAATTCCTCTCGAGTAAATCCTTTGAGATCACCTGTGATCACAATGTGGTGGCCAAACAGCGGATGAGCAGGGTGGGCGTCAGCATTTGGGGAGGGCAGGTCGCTAACGCGAGAAAATAGCGGACGGATTTGTTGCCTTCTGATTTTGCTGACTGATTCCTTGGGGCTTGGTTGCCCCCAGAGTTGTTGAAGGGTTTTGAGCCGCTCGCGTTGGCTAATTTGAAGCGCAATGCGTGCGCTAGTAATGGCGTCTGCTTCGGCTTCGTGATGTTTGAAGGTCGGCAATTCTAGCGCCTTGGCCACGGTTGGTAGTTTGTAGTCTGGTGCTTGTATGTAGCGTCGCGATAGCGCCAGTGTGTCAAACCACTTTGTGATTGGTACGGTTTTGCCAATTGCTGCGCTGGCTTGTACATAGACTGACTTATCGAATGCCGCATTATGTGCGACGAACGGCAGGTCTCCTGTAATGACGGATATGCGCTCCAGCGATGCTTCCAAAGACACCCCTAAACGTCGTACCTCGTGGGGAGTAATTCCATGAATGGCGATAAACCGTGGTTCGAAATTTGTTTGCCTGGTGGGCGGTTCGACCACCCAGCTTGTCGTTTGGACGATCGTTCCGTTGACCACTTTTGCAATGCCGACCTGGCAGACCGACGCTCGATTGTAATTTGCTGTCTCAAAGTCAATGGCAACAAAGCTCAAGCCATGAGCGGTCAACTGATCCAACGAAGTACCTTTCAACCTGTGAAATATAACCATTCATAATCTAGCCTCTGGCACGGACACGATAAGCTGTGGCAAGGTCTGTGACGCAGTATCCGAATGGGTCGTGCCAGAGCGTTGAGCCGGGAGATTCAACCGTAGGAATGCTTGCGTTTGGTTCTGTTCTCAGCCGTGCAGCATTGGCACATGATGTCTCGTAAGCATCGAAGAGTAAGGCAGGGTGAAGATGAGTACGGAACTGTTGCGGCTGCTACTTGATTTGCTGGGAACCTTCGCCTTCGCACTTAATGGCGCTTTGACGGCGGCTCGTGTTGCCCGGTTAGACATTGTTGGAGTCATGACCTTGGGTATGATTACCGCTCTGGGTGGCGGTATTCTGCGCGATATCCTTTTGGACGATTTACCGCCAGCTACGTTTCGTGACTGGCGGTACTTAGCCGTAGCTGCCGCAGGGGTCNNGGGGCGCTTATTGCGTTTATTTTCTCTATGCATTTACGTCGATTAGCCATGCCGATCGAAATTCTTGACGCCGTTGGATTGAGCGTATTTGCCGTGACCGGGGCCGCTAAGGCAATGGAATTCGGACTTGGGCCAGTCCAAGCAATTATTCTCGGTGCTGTTACCGGCGTTGGCGGTGGGACAATTCGCGACGCGTTAGTTGGGCAGATTCCGTCTGTTATGAGTGAAGGACTCTATGCCATCCCTGCCTTAGTGGCTGCAGCGATGACCGTAAGTGCCATTCTTGCTGAGCTTTATGGGGTGGCCGCGGCAGTCATTGCGGCGACGGTTTGCTGGCTGATTCGGATCATCGGCGTACAATTCAAGCTCAATGCACCCCAGCTGCCAGGGGCACGGCGTATCAACAAGCGTTCTGAATAACCGCACTGGTTTATAACAACAAGATAACAAAAGTATAACGAAGCGGTAACAGTCTTGGTGTGGTTTTTGGTCCGTGAAGCTGCGAGTGACAAATGCGGAAACCCCGCGAGTTTATGCGGGTAGAACGAAACTGAGGGGCTGTTGATCCTCCCTCTTTTCATCCGGAATTTGTCTAACTGCACGGTTGATATGCATGCTCAGCTCGTTATTGTGTAAGTCATGCCCATTTCCGAAACCGAAAAAGATCATTCTGCAACTGCTATTGATCTTCGCTCTCCAACACTATCTGATGGCGCCGCCATGTGGCGTTTGACCCGTGATACTGGCGTTTTAGATTTGAATTCTTCTTATCAGTATTTGCTGTGGTGCCGCGATTTTTCGACAACCAGCGTGGTAGCTGTCAACGCAGATGAAGAAGTACTTGGATTTATCACTGCGTTTTTGCGCCCTGAGGACACCTCCACACTGATGGTGTGGCAGGTCGGGGTTGATGACGCTGCCCGCGGTCAAGGCCTAGCTGGCCGCATGCTGGACTACCTGGTGACAACCACCGGGGCTCAAACCCTAGAAACCACCGTCACTGACGACAACGCGGCTTCTAACCGCCTTTTTGCCTCGCTCGCACAGCGTCACGCTGCCGCACACGACATTACGCCACTGTTTACTCCAGAACTTTATCCGGATGGCCACGATACCGAGTACCTACACCGTATCGGTCCGCTGACATCCACTGCTGTTAACCACACGACAGCTCCGAGCACTGGGACCGCGGTGGCGCATTAGGCCGCAGTCACACTCACACTATTAATTCACTGAACCTCACGTCACAGCAATCATGCTCGATGACACATTTAGAAGGGAATACCCTCATGGATACTGCAATTTTTGACACAACCGAATCGCAAGTACGCAGCTATTGCCGCAGCTGGCCCACTGTCTTTACTAGCGCTTCCGGCTCAATTATGACGGATGAACAGGGCAAGGAATACATCGATTTCTTCGCCGGTGCCGGTGCACTGAACTACGGTCACAACAACCCCAAGCTGCGCAGCGACCTGGTCGAATACCTGACCTCAGACGG
>DEPX01000070.1:0-8968 GCA_002358975.1 Micrococcaceae bacterium UBA3381
TGTGGGCTCAACGGTGCATCTAAAGTGTGAAAACTTGCAACGGGCCAGATCGTTTAAGGCTCGTGGGGCATATGTGCGTATGGAAGCGTTATCGCCGGAAGAAAGAGATAAAGGTGTGGTGGCCGCTTCTGCAGGTAACCACGCACAAGGGGTGGCCCTGGCAGCATCACAACTCGGTATTGAGGCCCGCATTTATATGCCCCTGGGTGCAGCTCTACCTAAAGTGCAGGCGACCCGTGATCATGGAGCCACGGTGGTATTAGCTGGTAACAATGTCGATGAGGCACTCGACTTAGCTGCACGTTATTCTGAAGAAACCGGCGCGACCTTTATCCACCCGTTCGATAATCCTAAGATCGTCGCCGGACAAGGAACCGTGGGTCTGGAAATCGTTGAGCAACAACCGGATGTCGACACGGTACTCCTGAGTATTGGTGGGGGAGGACTGCTGGCCGGCACCGCGCTTGCCATCAAAGAACAGGCACGCCGACAAGGACGGCACATCAATGTAATAGGGGTACAGGCGGAAAACGCTGCTGCTTATCCGCCGTCACTGGTGGCGGGCAAACCCGTAGCTTTGGATAATGTAGCCACCATCGCCGATGGGATCGCAGTTGGTCGTCCAGGCGATGTGCCATTCGAAGTTATTAAAGAGCTCTGCGATGAGGTTGTGACCGTCACAGACGATGAAATTGCTGCCGCTATCGTGTTCTTACTGGAACGTTCAAAGATGGTAGTAGAACCTGCCGGTGCTGCACCGGTTGCTGCGTTGATGACCGGAAAATTACAAGAACTCGGTATCACATCTGAATCAATTGTGGCCGTGTTATCGGGTGGCAATATCGATCCGATGTTGATGTTGAAAGTTATCCAAGTTGGGCTGGCTTCTGCCGGGCGGTTTTTGACTGTCAAGATTGCTTTGCGGGATCGACCGGGTGAACTGCAAAACATTTCGCGCATTATTGCCGAAAACGATGCAAATGTTACCCGGGTTGATCACTCACGTGTGGGTGCTGGTTTGACCATGGGCGGTGCCCATATCGCCATTGACATGGAAATTCGTGGCAAAGAGCATTCAGAACAGGTATTAGAAGCTCTGCGGGAGGCTGGTTACGAACCGATGGTGCAGGTTTAAGCTGCTACTTTTTCGTAAAGCTGTGCCAGTTTGGATTTTTCCATGAGGCCTGACATCGATGAAGTGTCTTTGACCAGCTGAGCGACAACGGGATGGCCTGAAGGGTAGTGATGCACGTGTTCGCTGAACTGTTGCGTGGACCATTCTGGCTGTTGTGAGCCCAACAAGAATTTAGTGGCATTGATAGCTTCAATAACTTCTAGCAGTACGCGATCTTCTTGAGTTACTTCACGCTGATCACGCAATGCTAGTCCTAAATCGTCACGGACAGCTTCCAAGGCGTCGGTGGCTACCAGTTGATAATGTTTCGGGTCTCCGGTCAGAATCCCTTGACGAGCAAACTCTGTGGCAACGCCTTTGGCAGGGTCGAGTTTTTTATTGCCGAGGGCCGCAGAAACTTGCTTATCATGGAACTTTGACAGCTTTTTGAAGGCTTCGTTGAGACTGACTGCGTCCGGCAACCGTGACTGCTCGACTTTAATCAGCGGGTCCTCATAGTCCCACGCATTTGTAGCATCAGCCGGTGCGAAGCGCACAGTATGCGTGCGTTCGAACTCGACAAGGGTTAGTGCGGTTCGTGCTTTGCGGAATAAGGATTCGACTTCGGTCAGTGGATCAGCGTACGGGATGGTCAGCAGCATAAATTTTTCGACGTTCAACACAACACCAGGCTAACACCAAAAAGGTGTTTTAAAACGCTGAAGGTGGCCTTTCTTTATATCGAAAGACCACCTTGTTGTTGATAAGCGCAAAATGCACAATCTCACTGAGGCAGTACTTTAGTCCTTGTATGGAGTGACAGAGACCAGCTCAACCTCGATATCTTTACCGTTTGGGGCCTGGTAGGTCACAGTATCGCCGGCTTTGTGGCCCTCAATTGCCGCGCCAAGTGGAGAAGCTACGGAGTAGACCTCAACATCAGAATCGCCCGCGATTTCGCGGGAGCCTAGGACAAATTTCATGGTATTGCCGGCGAGCTTGCATTCGATGAACATGCCTGGTTTGACGATGCCATCATCAGCGGCTGCTTCGCCAACCTCGGCGTTTTCAAGCAGGGCTTTGAGTTCTTGGATGCGGCCTTCATTTTTGGATTGCTCTTCGCGGGCCGCATGGTAGCCAGCATTTTCGCGGAGGTCGCCTTCGTCGCGAGCTGCTTCGATACGATCGACGATTTCCTGCCGGTAGGGACCGGAAATGTGGTCGAGTTCTTCTTTCAACCGATCATAGGCTTCTTGTGTCAGCCATGGTGTGCCGTTGGTCGTAGCCATTCCGGCCTCCTTACTTTCTCATTTATCAAACTAAAAGCCCCGTGGCACCAAGCATGTGCAAACGGGGCGACAGTTCTGGGATATACCGGTGTTCATCATATCACCGAACAGAATCTGGAAAGCAAGAACCCAGCAACGGTCGTCATCGGAGGACGACTAATAGTCGCGCAAATTAGAAATTCCGGGTGCTTCTTCTGCCTCAACGTACCAGCAAGTCTCGAGTTCGCCAGAAGAACCCAACTGATCAGTGCGTAAATCAGTGGTGTAGTACTTGGTTAAATCGGTACGGTCTTGTTCGGTATCTTCGTCAGGCCCTATAAGGACAGTGCGATAACCTGCAATAGCAGCGTTCTCGGACAGTACACGAACTGTACATGCTACCGTTTCCTCTGGTTCCTTGGTCAACTCGAATTCGACCCAGGCTGTTGACTCATCGTGAATCTTGTAGCCGACACTCTCATAAGACAGTAAACTTGAGCTAGCAGAAAAAGCGAACCAGCAGGTAACTAAAATAGCGCTGAGAACCGCAATAATAGCAATAACCCGTCCGGTCTTTTTTGAGACACGAGACTTTTTGGTGCCACCATATCGGGTAGCTACACTGTTGTCGGCAGGCGCTGCCTGATTCGCGTTGGAAACCATATCGAGTCATAGCCTAATACAGCCGCTACAGGCGTCTGCATTGTGTACGCCGCCAGCAGCACATTAGCAAGCAAGGAGCCCCTCATGTCGTCCCATTCACAGCTGCCAGCTGTTTCTGAATCAGGTCTGCCGGATTCTACCGGACTACGGTTATTAGCAGTCCACGCCCATCCAGATGACGAGGCTTCAAAAGGTGCGGCCATGATGGCGGCTTATGTGCATTCTGGAGCACGAGTCATGGTAGCCACCGCGACGGATGGCGCTATGGGCGATCTGAATAACCCGCACTATGGCGAATCTGTCCGGGTTGACCGTGACGTTACCGCGGTACGTTTCCAAGAAATGGCTGAAGCGCGACATATTTTAGACATAGAACACCGCTGGTTAGGTTTCCGCGATTCCGGTTTCCCTTCCGGCGACCCAGATGACCGTTTAGCACATGGCTGTTTTGCGGCGCTTCCTCTCGAAGATGCTGCAGCGCCACTAGTCCAGCTTGTTCGGGAGTTCAAACCGCACGTAATAGTCACTTATGATGAAATTGGTGGCTACCCACATCCGGATCATTTGCGTACCCACGAGGTCTCAATGGAAGCATACGAAAAATCAGGCGATCCTAAAGCCTACCCTGGCACAGGAGAACCATGGGAAATTTCGAAGCTGTACTATGATCGTGCGTTTAACCCAGAAAAATTTCGCGCTATTCATCATGCGCTCCTAGACCAGGGCGAAGAATCCCCGTATACGGATCGATTGGCTTGGTACGATCGCGTGGCTGCAGGCGAAGACGACCCGGATGCGTGGCGTCTGACCCAACACGAGGTAACTACCCAGATCAATACGGCGGCGTTCTTGGAATACCGTGACGCTGCACTGCGCGCCCATCGCTCGCAGGTCGATACTCATGGAACGTTCTTCTTTACACCCAATGAAGTTCTTCGCAAGCATTGGCCTTGGGAAGATTACGTTCTTATCGATTCCAAAGTTGAAACAACTACCCCAGAAGATGATCTATTCGCTGGGCTGCGCGACACCACGCTAGACTGAGAACATAATGTTTTACACAATATTAAGTCAGGCCGTTATGGCCGGGGTCGAAAACCCCACCCTACGTGAGGGCTTACGCGACGAAGACGTTACTCCCGGCATTGTGGGCTTTTTGGCAACCTTTGGGTTCGTCTTGATGGCCATTGTCGTATTCCGTATCATGATCCGACAGATTCGTCGGGTTAAGCTGCGCTCCACTACAGCTGAAGACATGTTAGTGGAACGAAACCAGCCGCACCTGTCAACAACAGATCGACAGCGGTCCGAAATTGATGACCTCGAGCTCAGCCAAACAGAACTTCTGCGCAAAAAATATCCTGGCTATCTGGATATGCCAACACTAGAAGCTCAAGAACCCGACACTGGTCGCGACCACTAGGACATCCCCGCCTATGGCAACGCTTCCTTTCGCTGCAGTGCGAGCACCAAACGTCGTTTATCGGTACTATGAGCGTCGGCTCGCACGGAGTCTCCTTGGTGCCCAACTTCCAGGCCACGTTGGGGTAGTATTGGACGGCATCCGCCGGTGGGCCAAACAAACCGGAGCCCCCACGGCATACGGCCACCAGGCGGGAGCGGAGAAGATCCACGAGTTCCTTCATTGGGTAGCTGAATTTAACATCCCAGTTGTCACGCTTTATATGCTGTCTACTGAAAACCTCAACAGAGACAAAGCTGAACTTGAACCGCTCATCCGAATCATTGCCGATACTTTGCGCAAGCTATCGGCCGGGTTGGACGACGGCACACAGCTCAAAGTGCATCCCGTGGGGGACCAGAGCATTCTGCCACAAGACCTAGCTGACTTGCTTAACGAAACGGCCCAAGCGACTCGTGATAACACGGGCCTGCACGTTAATGTCGCCATCGGCTATGGCGGGCGTGAAGAAATCATCGACGCTGCTAAATCGTTTCTCACCGATGCCTCAGACGCCGGCTATACGTTACACCAGGCCATCCAGACACTTAACGTTGATGCCATCTCAGATCGGCTTTACACTCGCGGGCAACCGGATCCAGACTTAGTGATCCGCACCTCAGGGGAACAACGGTTATCCGGGTTTCTCATGTGGCAATCGGCCTACTCTGAGTTCTACTTCTGCGAGGCTCTCTGGCCCGCGTTTCGGCGGGTAGATTTTATTCGTGCCCTGCGCGATTATGCTTCCCGAAACCGTCGGTTCGGGGCATAGCACCAGTTATCCACATCCGTTGCTGATCCCTACCTGGTGTTGTCGCGGTTAGCTAAGGTACCATATGTGATCCAGCTGATAACTCAATACCTTGTTTCGGGTGCCCCGAATCCGGTTGTAATTCTTTTGCTTAGTTGTGCACTGGTTTGGTTTATTATTTGTGCCGCCGTGCTCTTTGGTTTCGACATTCGCCAACATCGCTTACCGAATGCTTGGACGGGCCGATTCTTTGTTTGCGCTGCCATATTGTTACTGGCGACAACCCTCACTGCCGCTGAGGCCTCAGGGCTCGATGGTCGATGGTTGACAACCTTATTGGGTTCCGTTGGGTATACGGGGGTTATGTTTGTATTGCATCTGTTGACTCGAGGTGGCCTGGGGATGGGCGACGTTAAACTGGCTGCCGGTCTGGGACTGTATACCGGGTTCATTGGCGTCAACGCACTCGTCGCAGGCTTCACGCTAGCTTTTATCGTTGGAGGCATCCAAGCTGTATACCTAGTACTATTTCGCGGGGCTAAGAAAACGACGCGTATTGCTTTTGGACCTGCCATGCTTATTGGGTGCTTGCTGGCTCTATTAATGTAACGGTACCTGGACAGGAGGTCAGATGCGCATCGCAGTCATTGGGGCAGGGATAGCCGGCTTGGTGGCAGCGTGCAGTTTGCAACAGGATGGGCATGAAGTAACTATCTACGAGCAGCGTAAGCATCCAAGCGCTGAGGGCGCCGGAATGACGCTGTTCGGCAACGCCATGGCAGCGTTGGAAGCTGTCGGTCTTAGGCACCTTATACAGGATATTTCTAGTACAGCCATGAGCAATATGCGTACTGGTCAACGGGACCCATCCGGGCAGTGGCTGGTGACTCTACCACCTGGTGCTGTGGCAAGCCTGCACAGCGTGCACCGCATAGAGCTTCATCGGGCTCTTACCGCCCAGCTGTTTTCTGGCACGCTGTTGACAAATAAGCGAGCCCTAGTAAGAGCGGATGGTAGCCCGAGTGTCCGGGTCGAAGATAAAACCATCACATATGATCTGGTGATTGTGGCTGACGGGATAAACAGTACCAACCGTAGAATCCTAGGATTAGATACTGGGTTGCGTTACAGCGGTTATACCGCATGGCGTGGCGTAACTGCGAGCCCGGTTGACTTGGGTAATGCTGCCGGGGAAACTTGGGGCCGGGGACGAATTTTCGGTCTGGTACCGTTACCGAATGATCGGCTCTATTGGTTTGCCACACTAAACACCGCGGCTCAGATGGTTTTTGACAATGAATCGCATGCGGTGTCGCAGTATTTTGGCCACTGGCATAGCCCGATCCCTGAATGTCTGGCGGCTACCCCGCACGATCAAGTGGTTCGCCATGATGTCTACGATCTTGCTAAGCCACTATCGACGTTTACTAAAGGGCACACGGTGCTGATGGGAGATGCTGCGCATGCCATGGCCCCCAATCTGGGACAAGGGGCAGCCCAGGGCATCGAAGACGCGGCAACTCTAACGTTGCTTCTGCGGTCTGTACGACCTGGACAACTGGGGCAGATGCTGACGAAATACAACCGGGTGCGAAGTAAACGGACATCTGCGATATGGCGGCAGTCGAGATACATGGCCGCCGTTGCACAGGCAGACGGTGTCATAACCACAACGCTGCGTGATGCGGCAATGCGTCTTGCACCGGGGTGGTTGGCTGGTGCAGCTTCGGCACGAATGCAAAACTGGTCCCATCCAGATTAAACGTCTTGGTCCTCGCACAGTGTGCGAGGACCAAGGATTCAATATCAGAAACTGACTTTAGTTGGGGTGGGTCATTGACATCGGGTCGAGTGCCTCGTCCAACTGTTCTTCGGTGATCTCACCGCGTTCAACGTAGCCAAGATCGATAGTGGCTTCACGGACGGTGATTTTCTCTGCAACAGCATGCTTGGCGATTTCAGCGGCCTGCTCATAACCAATGATCTTATTGAGCGGTGTGACAATCGATGGCGATGCGCTTGCCAAAAATGCAGCGCGTTCCACATTGGCTTGTAATCCGTCAATCATCTTTTCGGCCATGGCACGGGATGAATTAGCTAACAGGCGGATGGACTCTAACAGGTTGGATGCCATAACTGGAATTCCAACGTTGAGCTCAAAAGCACCGTTGGTCGTAGACAACGAGATGGTTGTATCATTGCCGATAACTTGAGCACACACCATTGACACAGCCTCAACAATGACCGGGTTGACCTTGCCGGGCATGATCGATGAACCTGGCTGGAGATCTGGGATGCTTAGCTCACCCAGACCAGTGTTTGGTCCAGATCCCATCCAGCGAAGGTCGTTATTGATTTTCAACAAGGAGTAGGCGATATTCCGCAGCTGGCTAGAGGCCTCAACCAATCCGTCACGGTTGGCTTGGGCTTCAAAGTGGTTGCGAGCTTCAGTGATCGGCAAACCAGACTCTTTAGATAAAACTTCAATAACACGCTGCGAAAAACCAATGGGAGTATTGATTCCTGTACCTACCGCTGTACCGCCCAATGGCACTTCTGCCACACGCGGCAGAGCTGAATCAATACGTTCAACGCCATAACGGACCTGCGCTGCGTAACCGCCAAATTCCTGTCCCATCGTTACCGGGGTGGCATCCATCAAGTGGGTACGACCGGATTTTACAACGGAAGCGAATTCCTTGGACTTGCGTTCGAGGGCTTCAGCCAGTTGGGTAAGCGCTGGCTGCAAATCGTTAACCAACGCGTTGGTCACCGCAACATGTACGGATGTCGGGAAAACATCGTTAGATGATTGCGAGGCGTTGACATGGTCATTGGGGTGCACGGTGGTTTCTGACCCAGCTGCTTGTAGCGCCTGGTTGGCTAGATTGGCAAGTACCTCATTGGTGTTCATATTTGACGAGGTCCCGGAGCCGGTCTGGAAAATGTCGATGGGGAACTGGTCGTCATGCTCACCGGCAATAACCTGGTCGGCCGCGGTTTTGATTGCGGTTGCCTGCTCGTCAGTAATAACACCCAGTTCGTTATTGGCGACGGCACACGCTTTTTTGACCAAACTCAAGGCATGGATATGGGCAGGTTCAAGTCCCTGACCAGAGATTGGAAAGTTTTCGACGGCGCGTTGGGTTTGGGCCGAGTACAAGGCCTGCTTTGGTACCCGGACTTCGCCCATAGTGTCGTGTTCGATACGGAATTGTTGATCATCAGACTTCGTTGTCATAACTCTCATCCTAATTGGGAACTACCGCGGTTCATTCTTATTTCAGCTTTGGTCAGTAGCCAGCGGGTCAGGCTTCTACCGGACCCAAGGTATCACCGATTTGGACCGATCCATCTGACAGTGAATAAGTTACCGCCATTACTGCGGTTTTGCCGTCAGCAACCGCTGAAGCAACAGCGTGGGAGGTATCCACTAGCCGATGCACCATTTGGTCAGTATGTTCTTTAACAGTGCCGTTAACATCGGTTACACCTTGTGCGCGGGCCGCCATAACGGACGGCATGATGCGTTCCACTAAAGAGCGCATAAAACCTTTAGGCATTTCGGCCGTCTCCATAGCGTCGACAGCCGCAGTGACGGCACCGCAATTATCGTGGCCCAAAATAATGATCAATGGCACATCGATTTCTTCGATTGCAAACTGTAATGAACCAAGGACAGCATCATCGATAACTTGCCCAGCGGTGCG
>DEPX01000070.1:9018-18381 GCA_002358975.1 Micrococcaceae bacterium UBA3381
GAATCTGCACACCCAAAAATTACTGCGTGCGGGTTTTGGGATTCTTCTAACGAACGACGCCATCCAGCATCCTGATGTGGGTGGTCAACCGTACCACGGACAAATCGCTCGTTGCCGGCTTGTAATTGCCCCCATGCTTGCTGAGGGGTAAGAGATGAGGGCATAAATGGCTCCTTAAACGACCTCGTAAATGTCTAGGAAGTTATTGATACTGCTTGAACACTTCTGCAGCTAATTGTTCAAGTGTGTCTTCGCTCATCGAGCCGGAGACGATGAGCGTCATGGTATCTGACGGCTCGATTGTATTTGCCTGTTGCGACGTTTCGGGGGAGTTCGCCTGCTGCTCGAATTCGGCAACTAAATACACGTGGTCATCTTCACCAACCCAGCGTGTGACGCTGTGGCCTGCCACAGTGCGTTGCGTGGATTCGCCCGCCGGCTCGATTTGTGCTTCTACCCACGCCGGTGTGGCATTAGCGGTCTGTGAAATGCCAAAAAAGTTATCATCACCGGTTACATATCCAACATTCCAAACAGGGATGTCGTTCTTGGCGCCGGAATCCCAACGCGCATAGTTGGGACGCCACGAGTCTGGCACATCAATAGTGGCTGGACTAAAGGCGGCAACCTTGGAAACCTGCTCTTCTGCCACGGCGACGTCAACGCCAGGATCGAAGTCATTATCTGCTTGCGGGTTTAGTGCCATCCAGCCCAGAACAATGNNCCAGCGTCGCCAAAACCGAATACGTCATCGCCTTGGCGTTTTGGCTCATGCGGGTACTTTGCGATTTGGTGAGCTTGGGCTTCGCGACACCCTCATTATCCTGCGGTTGGGCCGGTTGGGTATCGGCCTTGTCATGGTTGGTAATGATGATTTTTCCTTTTCAGCAACACCAGAAATTTTGCTCTACAGCCCCATTGTGCCACCAAACCATTCTACCGCCACATTCAGGCTAGAATGAGTAGGTAATTTTTCTCCGCACAGTCTGTTTTTCAGGAGTAGCGACATGACCAATAAGTCTTCGGCACAGCAATTCGAAGGTGCAGGTACGCAGGATCGTAACCTGGCGATGGAACTGGTCCGCGTGACTGAAGCTGCCGCAATAGGTGCTTCCGAATGGGTCGGTTTTGGCGAAAAGAATATCGCAGACGGTGCAGCCGTTGATGCGATGCGCGCCTTCCTGCATACCGTGCATATGGATGGCACAGTCGTCATTGGTGAAGGCGAAAAAGATGAAGCTCCAATGCTGTTCAACGGTGAGGCTGTCGGCGACGGTGTTGGTCCAAAAGTTGATGTCGCGGTAGATCCGATTGATGGCACCAGTTTGACTGCCAAAGGATATAACAATGCACTATCGGTTATGGCAGTGGCAGAACGTGGTGCTATGTACGACGCTTCCAGCGTTTTTTATATGGAAAAAATGGTGGTCGGTCCGGAAGCTGCGGACATGGTGGACCTGCGACTGCCGGTTAAACAGAACTTATTGTTGCTGTCCAAAGCACTCGACAAAAACATCTCGCAGCTCAATGTTTGTGTCTTGGAGCGGCCGCGCCATGAGGGACTGGTTCGCGAGATCAGGGAAGCCGGAGCACGGGTAAAGTTCATCATGGACGGAGACGTGGCCGGTGGTATCGCCGCTGCGCGACACAACACTGATGTCGATATTCTGTTGGGCACCGGTGGCACCCCAGAAGGTATTATCACTGCATGTGCTATCAAAGCTACTGGTGGCATGATCCAGGGGCGTTTAGCTCCTGTGGATGAGGCAGAACGTCAAAAAGCCTTGGACGCCGGACACGATTTGGACGCAATTTTGACCACTAATGACTTGGTGGCTACCGAAAATTGTTATTTCGCCGCCACTGGTATTACTGATGGCGACCTGTTGCGTGGCACCCGATATTACTCAAACCGGGTTGAAACTCAATCGATCGTTATGCGTGGTCAAACCGGTACGGTGCGGACGATTGAAGCTGAGCACCGGCCGGCCAAATGGAAGAAAGATAACTAATGACCAACTACGCCGCGGTCGCTGATGAACCTTCGTCGACGATCGTTGGTTTTTCCTGTGCCGTTGGTATAGCCACATCTGTGGAGAGCATGGTTAGCAAAGGTAGTTCATCACCAACCTCGACGGGAGTTGTGGTTGTTGCTGGGGCGTTAGCGTAATAGTTGACGGCGAGAATCCAAGCGGCGCAGGCTGTCACGAGCGCAATATTTCGCCTATTTTATTATGTTGCTACTGCATGCTGGGGATACCTTACCGGCGTAGGAACCCGCTTTGGACACGATATTATTCAGGTTGGCCGGCTATGAATACCGTCACAGGATTCGAGCTGGCAATGATCTCAACGGGGCGTTGGCTTGGGGGCAGGTAGATTCCCGTGCCGGCGGAGATCTCTATGCATTCCTCCCCCGAGGCAAGCAAGCCGTTTCCACTGGTGCATACGGCAATTTGGTTCGTTTGGCGGGGCAGGCTCAGACTGGCATCAGCGCTCAGATCGTACCGGGTCAGGTCAAAATCTCTGACGGGTGGGTAGAACTGTGTAACCACCGCGTTGTGCTGGTATTCAACACTGGGCGTTAGGCATGGTGGGGGACTGTGCCGATAGTTAACTACAGAGTTCAACTCTTCAATAGCAATGTGCTTGATCGTGAGGCCTCCTCGAATGACGTTATCCGAGGTTGCCATGATTTCCAGGCCTAAACCGGCAACATAGGCGTGAATAGTGCCGCTGGGAATGAATATCGCATCGCCCGGTGATAGGTCGATGAGATGCATCAACAAGGTGACAAGTGCACCAGGATCATCCGGATGATATTTCGCAGCTGCCAAAGCGTTGCGCAGATGTGAGTCTGTTGGCTGATTATGTTCAAGGCTGGTGAAGATAGCCTTGGTCCAACCATTGGTTTGCCAGAAAGCACCAGAAGGTTCGATAAGTTGGGCAAAGACCTCTTTCAGTTCGCCACGTGCCAGCTGACGGGCCATAGTATCCAGTCTGGCGGCGAGTTCAGAATTGCTGACGAGTCGTGCCAGGCTGGCGAAAGTTTCGGCAGATTCCAGTGGATTTCGAAAACCGGCCATCGCGGTAAAATCGGTCAGTGAGACCAATAATTCGGGCTTGTGATTAGCATCGCGGTAGACGCGCTTTGGGTCGTCTAGTGACAAACCGGTGGCGTTTTCAGCGGCATAGCCTGCACGTGCTTGCGCTACATTTGGGTGTGCTTGAATAGATAGAGGCTGGTCGGCGGCAAGTAGTTTGACCAGATATGGCAAATCTATGAGCTCGGCTAGGGGAGTGCCGTCTTCAATGGTGGTGGGTGTCGTGGGGTGGGTACCGAACCACATTTCCGCCTGAGGAGCCTTAGTGGGCTGTTGGCCGGTCAGGTCGGCTAATAGCTTGGTTGAACCCCAGGCGTAATTTTTTACCGGGGCAGTAAGTCTGTACATGGTCTGTTTGGCGCTAGACAGGTCACGATTGGTCAAATAATTGGTCTTTCTTTCGTGGTGAGTCTAGTCCGGATGGCATTGGTAATTTGTTTCGGCTGCCTCATTGAGCATATCTTCTTGGCCGGCGTCTTCGGCTTGCATCAGATACTCTTTAGTGATTTGGCTGCCATCGGGCTGGGTCGGCACCGGCTCCCAATCTGCCTCTGGATCGTTACTGCTTTGAGCCATATACAAACTCAGTGTTGGCCGCATTAGGTACGCACCTGAGACGGGTGTACCGTCGTCAGTTAGCAACTCATCGATCCGGTAATGGACTTGATCGAAGTCCGGATAGGTGGAGAACTGGCTATCAAAATCCGGTGGCCCCACTGTCATGCGGTCCATATCTTGCTTTTGGGATTTCATACCGAGGTTTAAGAACCTGCCGACCTGCGATCTGGGGATTGATGTTTCTACCATTTGTTCACCGGCTTCCATGATTGATTCAAACCGGGTGAGCAAGGTGGGGATATCAAATTGGCTCAGCATAGCCTGTTGGACACACTGCTGGCGCTGGATACGGGCATAGTCGGTGGACCATGTCCGTGAGCGAGCAAACCCTAGTGCGTCGTCGCCGTCAAACGTGTAAGTTCCTGGCTCCCACCAAGCATTACCCCACTCACCGTCTGGGCGCGCGCCGCGATACGGAGTCCAACCCCCGGTGGTTACGGTGACCCCACCCATGGCATCAATAAGCTCAGAGAAACCATCCATGTCGACCATCACATAACCGCTGACATCCAGGCCTAGGATACCGGAAGCGGCATCCATCATGGCTTCAGCACTGGGATTTTCAGCATCAGGATAAAGGTCCTGGTGGTTCTGCGCCACGTCGGTGTACAAACTGTTGACGATACATTCATCACCGCAATTGTAACCATCGGGATAGACATCCCAGAGCGGAGAATCGTTTGCAAACTGTGCGTTTTGAAGGTTCCTGGGAATCGAAAACAGCACAATTTTTCCGGTGCTGGCATTGATCGAGGCTACCGAAATCGAATCGGGGCGAAGCCCGGTGCGTCCTTCCCCTGCATCAGCACCAAGAATCAAAACATTGTAGCGTCCATCGGCCTTCGTGACCGCCGGGCCGGATCCAAAAACAGAGCTGATAGACGATGTCGAAGCATTAAGGAGAAACGCGCCGTAACCGGCCCCGCCTGAAGTGAGCGCCAAAAGTGTGACTAAAAGAATGCCGACGAGAGGTTTGGCGCCAGGTTTTAATTGGACGAACCTGATGAGACGTGCGGTATCGAGCCATAGGATAAACCAGCCGACTGCAATGGCGGCAAGATAAAAAATCCCAATGCTTTGGGCAAAAGTATTAAATGCTAACGACAACAGAAAATCACGTGCCACCACGAATCCGAGTATGGCGAGAATGATAAGGGCCCAGTTGATCAGTGTCACGCTTAGCCCGATACGGCCAAGACGATGATTACCGGTGACTGACTGGGCGCCGCCGGGTACCAGGGCAGTGAGCAGAATGAGGGCCAAAGCCCTGTATGTACGCTGTCCGAAGGTAGCGTTGCTGGGATCGGTTAAGGGATCTGTAGAACTACCGTATTCCAGTTTGCGCAGGCGGTCATTGAGTTCGCGTCGAATCTGACGTTCAGATCGACCGGTGGTGCGTGGTGTGGAAGTGTTTGACACTGCTTACTCGTTTTGGTTGGGGAAGTTGGGTGTGCAAACGAACGAAACAGTTTAGCTGTTTTCGTTTCCGGAAAGAAGTGTTTTTAGGTGGGCGCCTTTATCTTGGGCCTGTTTTTTAAGATCTGCGGAGAAGTTTTCGAGTTGTTGGCGAAGTCGTTGCGCGTCGTCTCCAGTGTTGGCAGCTAAAATTTTTACCGCCAACAATCCCGCGTTTCGTGCCCCGTTAATGGATACGGTGGCAACCGGCACACCGGCAGGCATTTGCACGATCGATAACAGCGAGTCCATGCCGTCAAGGGTTTTGAGCTGCACAGGGACCCCGATAACTGGTATGGGGGTGGTTGAGGCCAACATGCCGGGCAGATGGGCGGCCCCACCGGCACCAGCAATAATGACTGACAGGCCACGTTGAGCCGCAGCGGAGCCATAGTCGAGCATCTCGTGGGGCATCCGGTGTGCCGAGACGACCTGAACTTCGTGTTCGATACCGAATTCGGTAAGCGTCTCGGAAGCGGCTTGCATGACGGGCCAGTCTGAGTCGGATCCCATAACGACCCCGACCCGCGGGCGTTGTGGTGTATTCGTCACACGTAACTCCTTTTAGTAGTCGGTGGTACCGTGGCGGATAATTTCTGCCGCATCGATGGCTGTAGCCAGTGCTGTATCAAGGTCTCCGTCTGTGGCCAGGACATTGACGTGACCAATTTTACGTCCGGGTCGTACCGATTTGCCGTAGGCATGGATTTTGGCCGCCGGGTATTTTTGCATGGCTAAGGGAAAAGCCCCGTATAAATCGTGGTTATCGGCACCCAGATAGTTTTTCATGACCGTATACGGTGCAATCGGTTCTGTGGCCCCCAGCGGTAGTCCTAGTACGGCTCGAAGGTGCTGTTCGAATTGGCTGGTAATCGCACCGTCCTGGGTCCAGTGGCCGGTGTTATGCGGACGCATCGCAAGCTCATTAATCATAAAGCCGGCAGCACTATTAGGGACGTGAAACAGTTCTACTGCCAACATGCCGGTTACACCGACGCCGTTTGCGATCGTCTCGGCGGCGTGACGTGCGGCTTGGGCGGTGGTCACATCGAGCCGGGGCGCTGGAGCTTTGACGATATCCGCGACACCGTTGGTTTGAATTGTCTCCACTATCGGATAGGTGATGGTTTCTCCGGTGGTGGACCGTGCGATCTGGGCTGAGAGCTCTGTTTGAAAATCTACCTTGGCTTCAACCAGAAGTGTCTCGTGGTCGCCGTTGAACCAGGCGTGGGTGTCTTGGACTTGTTCTTGGGAATCCAGTACCCATACGCCCTTGCCATCATATCCGCCACGGGGGGTTTTTAATACGATGGGAAAGCCAATCTCTTGACCGGCAGCGAGGAGTTCGTCGACGGAACTGACCGCCCGCCAATCAGGTTGGGGTAGGTTGAGTTGGGCCATTTTGGCTCGCATCGCCAACTTATCCTGGGCGTAGACGAGGGCATCTGGGCCAGGGGCAAGCGGCACACCGGCTTGCCGTAGCTGCGCTAGGTGTTGGGTTGGGACATGTTCGTGATCGAAGGTTAGTACATCGACGTCACGGGCAAAGGAGGCCAATGTGTCATAGTCCCGATAATCGCCGACGGTGTATGTTGCCGCCGTCGTGGCCGACACATCCGCAGCTTCAGCAAGCACATGCAATTTGATGCCAAGATTGATCGCGGCTGGCGCCATCATTCGAGCCAATTGGCCGCTNNTGCAATTTCACGCCAAGATTGATCGCGACCGGAGCCATCATGCGGGCTAACTGGCCGCCGCCTACTACACCTACTATTGGAAAACTCACGCTTCCACACTAGCTTGCTTTCGCTGTTGGCGTGGTTCGATGATGACATACGACACGATGTATTTTCGCTCTCGTTCCGGTTCGGCATGTGGCGGACCGGAGCGGTTAGAGTATCTACGAGCCTGACGCCAGCTAGGAGGACCGATGTTGCACAAGCTATGGGAACGCTTCGTGGCACTGGTGAAGCTATTGTGGCGTGAGATAGCCAAATTCGGTGTCGTTGGCGGCATTGGCTTTTTTATTGATACCGGAATTTTCCTGTGGTTGATCACCGGCCCGATGCACGAATCTGCGGTTAAAGCCAAAATCATTGCCACAGCGGTAGCCACCTTATTTTCCTGGGTCGCTAACCGTTATTGGACGTTTCGAAACCGGCGTCAGTCAAACGTGGTGCGAGAGTTCGTGTTGTTTTTAATTATGAATGGCTTCGGTGCTGGTATCCAAGCCGGGTTTGTATTTATTGCTAAATACTGGCTTGATGTCACTTCGGCAAGCGGCATGGTGCTTTTCGGTAACGTCATTGGGCTGGGGTTTGCCACGGTCTTCCGGTTTATTTCCTATCGCCTTTGGGTATTTACCGAAACCATTGAGGCTGACCCCCAAGCAGTATATGACAGAGAAGTCTTTACCGACGCGATCCCACACGTTCCACCACGATTCGATACCCCAGACGACTCCGATGAGCGTGGTTAGTGTTATCGTTGTTCGCCAAGCTGCTCATCTTCGATAATGCGCTGTAGCTGAGTGGCAGCGACGGTGTCTATCAGTATTACCGGATATGTGCGACGCCATGCGTCAATGACCTTCCACCATGTGGCAGCATCGAGGCGGAGCTCGTCGTTATAAATGACTGTGCCCGCATCGTGGGGCTGTGCGTGCTGGCCTGCTGATATTTCGGTGCGGGCGTTGCCGATAATGTCAGGAACGGATAACAGCGGTTGATCGGCATGCGATAACACTTCGTCGTCTACGTCAACCAATGCTGAATCTACATCGGTATGGTGGGTGACAAATATCTCTGCTGGCTGTGCAAGATAGCGATCTGGCCGATCGGTCAAGATGGCACTGGCTTGGGAGGCTTCGGTCACGAATTCAAGATCACACCACGCTGCACCTAGCACTAGCGCCAACGAGCGCCACGTGACCGGTAAATCGATGAAGAGAGTATCGGGCGCCACGATGCCATAGGAATCGATTAGATGTGTCATTTTAGTGGCCCAATTAATGGTTACCCGTCCAGAAAGCTCCACTCGGTCGGCCTCGGAGTACTGAATAATTGCCGGTCTGGCAGATGCCGCAAGATGTTCGATGAGGTTGTCTCCGGGGTTTAATGGCTGGTTTGAGGGTATGGGGTTCAGCGAAATCATAGGGTCCTTTTGACGACAACGGTGTTGCTCTCTAGGCTAGCCATTTCAACGTATCACCGCAGGTGAGAGTCCAGAGGCTGATATGTTATCCACCTGATATTTGGCTGTGAATTGGCTGGCAGACCAAGGATCGGCTCGGATCTGGGCTTGACTAACGACAAGTTACACCGGTGTAATTAGAAAGCAGTACAATAGATTACTCACCGTATCGATGAGGCGCGCTCAACGTGTGTCTGAGTCGATATTGGGCTACATTTGTGCCCGATGGGAATTCAGGAAAGGGACCTATGGACAATGCACAACGGTCGGAGCACCCCGGCCGCGAAAGCCAATCCGTAACTCGCAGCGGACGAGAAGTTCCTAATGACTGGTTTGTAGACCCGGCTGATCCAAGTGCCGCTCAAGGTCTCAATACGTCGCCAGATGATCGGGCTACTGCTTATCTGGCCGCCCATGAGGCCATGGTCGATTTAACCACTGAATCTGCGCAGGATGCCACGGTTACTGCCTTGCATCCGGGCATCGAGGTGGACAATACGGTACCGGAAGCCACCGAGGTGTGGCTGGGTATACCCGGGTTCGGCGACACCGCCGACGACGGCCAGCTGGCCTGGCAAGCCGATGCCCTATGTGCTCAAACTGATCCGGAAGCGTTCTTTCCGGAAAAGGGTGGCTCGACCCGCGACGCGAAAAAAGTCTGCGGAGCCTGCACGGTAAAGGAACAATGTTTGGAGTATGCGCTAGCCAATGATGAACGCTTTGGCATCTGGGGCGGTATGTCCGAACGCGAACGTCGTCGTCTACGCAAGAAGTCGTCCTAACTCTTGGCTCAATACCACATCACTGGGATTTTCGTTCTTACGAACCCGGCATCAGTTACCACCGAGGTTTTCACGACCGCTCTGCATGGTCAGACCGGTTTAGACACCGCGGTGGTGGTGACGTCGCCAAATGTGGACCAAGCGATATTAGGTAACTTAGAAAAACTTTTCGGCGAAGCGGGGCTGGAATACCACCACGTTGTGCATCATGA
>DEPX01000070.1:18422-21852 GCA_002358975.1 Micrococcaceae bacterium UBA3381
CACTTGCCGAGGTCGTAGCGGATGCGCAAGAGTCCGCCCGACAAGCTGGCGCACAGGCCTGGTTGTGGTTCCTCACCGAAGACGGGGTTGTGGCCCACGACGCTTTAGCGAATCACCTCAAGGCTGTAGAAGTCTCGCCGTCTGTAGCTATTGCCGGGGCGAAGCACCTTTCGGCTCGGCATCTGCTCAACGTAGGTCTGACCGTAGCCCCTAACGGCGACGTGCTGACCATGATCGAACCCGGCGAGATGGACCAGGGTCAGTACGATCACCGTACCGATACGTTTGCTGTAGCGCTACCCGGTATGCTGATGAAGTCCGAGGTATGGACTGATCTAGGTGGTCTTGATCCGTTAACACCGACTCTTGTTCAGGACGTTGATCTTTGTTGGCGCACTCGACTTGCAGGGCATCGCGTGGCCGTGGTGCCCACTGCAGAAGTCCAACATGCTTCCGCCACCGAGCAACCCGCCGTAGCTGACTCTTGGGCTGCAGCACGATGGCTGCGGCTCAAACACACCGGGTTTTTCGGTCTAGTGGGCGGCTGGTTATGGGGTGTGCTGGCTACCCTGGGCGTACTTATTGCTGGCTTATTCGTCAAAGACCCTGCATCCGGACTTGCCCAGGCCCGTGGGATTGTTCGCACCCTAAGCCGACCGATTGCGCTGTTGAAATCACGGAAGGCTGCCCGGGCTACCCGGACGCGCTCCTATGATGCGCTTGCCGAATTGCGGCCATCGCGTTCCCGGGTACGTGACTATCGGCGTTCGGTGCTGGAAGTATCGGAGCCAGACCGTGTTATTGGAGATGGCACAGGTAGCTCACGGACACCGCAACAAGCCACCGGTGGTCATGACGATTTTGAAGAATTAGCCACCCCGGAACGTAACTGGGTTGGTATCGGCGCGGTAACTTTAGTGGTGGTTTTCGGCGTAATGGCGCTGTTGGGTTTGCGCCATCTCCTCGGGGCGCCGGCGTTGGCCGGAGGTAACCTGTTACCAGTGACCAATGATCTGTCTGCACTGTTTTCCAAGGCAGCTAGCGGCTGGTCCTATGCTGGGGCAGGCACACCTGGATATGACGGGCCTTTCGGTTGGCTCCTAGTGTTATTTGGGTTGACCGGGAACGCCTCAATCGTGCTGGTGTGGGTCTGGGTCCTTGCGCTACCATTGGCAGGCTTCGGCGCCTGGATGCTAGCTGGTGCCATAACTTCTTCACGCTTCCTGCGTTTTGCTGCCGGTATGGTTTGGGCCGCGGCACCGGTTATATTCATTGCCCTTTCCGAAGGACGTTTCGGCGGCGTCTTGACTCATTTGGCTTTGCCATGGTTTGTCTTAGCGCTACTGAAAGCCATTGGTTATCGAGCAGATGATATCGACTTATTCCGCAACCTCCGTGCGGATCGTTCCCAGCCGCCAAGCCCGGTGCTATTCGGACGAAAAGCCCCTGACCGCTATGCGGCAACATCATTAACTGCTGCTGCTTGGTTAGCTATCCTGTTGGCAGTAATCACTGCCGTTGCGCCATCGATGTTTGTGCCACTGACCGCAGGCATCATAGTGGTGGCGGTGGTATTGCGGTCCCGTGCCAAAGTGTTGTGGTGGACTCCGCTGCTGGCTGCAGCTACGTTGCTGCCAGCGGTAGTCAGCCACAGGACCGATTTGCGTGCAATTTTCGCCGATCCAGGGGCACCGGCTGGCTTTGTTCCGGCACCAGCTTGGCAAATGCTCTTTGGTCTGCCGCACGATACTGCATTTGACGCCGGTTTGGCCGAACTGCCCTGGTTGGATTTTACTTCCGCCAGTCTGCCGTGGACCGGGATATTTATTGCTATTGTTGCCGGTCCACTTCTTGTAGCAGCCATTATTGGCGCGATCGCCCCAGGGGTCGGCGGCAACTTGGCTAGAACGGGCCTTCTCACAGGATTTATCGGGCTTGCCGCAGCGATAGTTAACGCAAATATCGTTTTCGCCGTGGATCAAACCGGACAGACGGTGGCACTATCCACTATGCCTGCTATATCGTTAAGCTGGATTGGGTGGCTTACTGCCGGTATCGTCGGCATCAACTATCTCACCGCAGAAAAATCTGAGCTACGCATTACCGGCACGGCCAGTTATCTGCGGGCTGGATGGCCAGCGCGTACCGCTACAACGATTCTTGTCCTCACCGGCGTGGTCTCATCGGCCGTCTGGCTCACCCCTCGTTTGGTTACGAACGACACGCTGACGCAGGCGCGCTCAGAAGCTCAACAAGAGCGAAAAATGGCTGCAGCATTAAACTCTACCGATGCCGAACCCGGTGAGACGGAAAGCGACCAATCAGCAAACGACGATGCAAGCCTAGCGCAACCCACTGGCGTGCCTACCGTCTCAGGAGTCAAACAGTATGCTCTGCCGGCAACCGCAGTCGATGCAGCGCAGTCTGAATTACAAACTCGTACGTTGGTGATCACCCGGACATCCGAAGGCATCCGGGCCCACTTAATTTCAGGACAAGGCACCATGCTTGACGACATGACCGGTACCTGGACATCACGTACGGTCACCGGTGGTCTGTTTAGCCCGCAAACTGCCCCAGCAGATGATGCCGATAATGCCCTGCGTACCGTAGCAGCCCAACTTACCTCCGGTGCCGAAGCCGATCCGCGCCCGGCGCTGGATGCCTTAGGTGCTGGGTTCCTTGTGCTCACCGATCCCGCTGGTACCGAAACCACACTGGCCGCTGGTATTGATGCGGCACCAGGAATGGCATCAGTTGGGCACTCAAGCGCTGGATGGCTGTGGCGGGTGCTTCCTGCAGATGCTGAGTCTCAAGACGACGATGCCGCACAAGCCGGAGTGGAAGTACTCACTGCACAGGGCCCGACCAAGCCTCGAGGTATGGCCACCGCCCGGGCCCGGATTGTCGAAGACGGCGATACCGTAGCTATTGCCGCTTCGGAACTTGACGGCTCAATTAATGTCCAACTCGACGATGCAGATGCGCCGCGACAACTGGTGTTGGCTGAACGCGCTAATCCCGGATTCCAGGCCTATCTTGACGGCAAAGAACTTGACGCCACGGTTACTGACCAAGAATGGGTGCAAGCCTTCGAACTGCCAGAAACCGGGGGCAAGCTGACCGTAGAATATGCACCAGCCGCAGGTGCCTGGCTATGGTGGATCCCTGGTGTGCTGACCATCATCACCTTGTTATTAGGAATCCCCACCCCGGCTCGTCGCACCACACGGAGGGGACATGACTGATAACGAAAAACCCAATGACGTTGAGCACTCCGAAACTCATGGTGCGGATTCAGCAACCACCCAGCGTGCGCGACGTCGCGAGGCCGCCCTACGTCGGCTCGGTGCCACCGGCCCATCCAAACAAGGCGCCATCGGGTTAGGCATTGGCGCGATAGTAGCTGTGGCCGCAATTATTACGGTCG
>DEPX01000147.1:0-1375 GCA_002358975.1 Micrococcaceae bacterium UBA3381
CAAACTGCTAACACCCTTCGTGCCCACGAGAGTGTCCAGCGCGGCGGGGTCCGGTTTACCGCCGAGGCCGATTCGCTCAACGCAGCCATCCTCGGTCCAGATGCCGCTGAAGGCACCGACGAGTTCGACGCGTTCATCAAAGCTGTCTTCGTTGAAATGACGGCAAAGGCGGGCCAAAAATGTACCGCCATCCGTCGGGTTATCGTCCCAGAATCACTCAAAGATCCCGTGATCACTGCACTAGCGGCACGCCTCGAGGATAAGGTAACGGTGGGTACTTCTGATGCTGAAGGCTCCACTATGGGCCCGCTGGCTTCTAAAGATCAGCAGAAAGACGTTACCGATGCTACTGAGCGTCTCATCGACGCCGGTGGCAAGATTCGTCTGGGCGGCCCCGATGCAGTTGCTAACTATGACTCCGCCGGTGCGTTCTTCCCGCCGACCATTTTGGAGTTCGACAACGCCGATACCGACGCCGTGCACGCTATTGAGGCTTTCGGTCCGGTGACCTCAGTTATTGGTTATGACGGCAGTGTTGCTGAAGCGGTGCGTCTTGCTGCCCGTGGTTCGGGTTCACTGGTCGCCACGGTCTGTTCTAATGATGACAGCTTCGTTGCGGACACCACGTTGGGCATAGCATCCCACCATGGTCGTCTGCATGTGCTCAATCGGCAGACCGCCAAGACCTCTACCGGACACGGTTCGCCAATGCCGCACTTGGTTCACGGTGGTCCGGGTCGTGCTGGCGGCGGCGAAGAACTCGGCGGTGTTCGCGCCGTCAAGCACTATATGCAGCGCAGTTCAGTTCAAGGGTCACCAGATATGCTTACGGCTATTACCGGTGTCTGGCATCAAGGCGCTGCTGCAAATACTGTCACCCGGCAGCAGGTAGAAGATGGTACCGGCGAGCACCCGTTCCGTAAATCCTTGGAAACTCTGCGTATTGGTGACCAGTTCGCCTCGGATCTACGCAAGGTGACGCTGAAAGATATTCTGGATTTTGCTGAGGAAACCGGCGACACGTTCTATGCGCACACTGATGAAGAGGCCGCGATGGCCAACCCCTTCTTCCCGCGCCGTGTTGCCCATGGTTACCTGCTGGTGTCCTGGGCTGCCGGCCTATTCGTTGAACCAGCTCCAGGACCGGTGCTAGCGAACTACGGCCTTGAAAATCTGTCGTTTATCACTCCGGTAACCTATGACGATTCAATTCGTGTCACTTTGACTGCAAAGCAGATTACCCCGCGCGTTACCGATGAATACGGTGAGGTTCGCTGGGATGCTGTGCTGCATAACCAGGACGACGAGATCGTAGCGACCTACGATGTGCTGACACTGGTGACCAAGACGTGGCCACAAACCAACGAAAGCTAAC
>DEPX01000147.1:1437-3461 GCA_002358975.1 Micrococcaceae bacterium UBA3381
GTCATTGGTTGGCGGTGGTGGCCGTGTGTCTGGTGGGACTTCTGGTAGTACCGGGGTGGTTTTGATGGTGTAGTGATGGCCGGTTGGTGTGGTCACGTCCAACTGGTCGGGTCCACCGGTGTGGTGCCATCCGGTGTTTTCTTTGGTTTGATTACACCCGGCACACAGTCCAGAGGCATTCTTCCAGCTGGTAGCTCCACCATCACGCACAGGTTTGACATGATCAATGTGTTGGATGGGGGCATCACAATATGGGGTCCGACAGGTGTCATCACGCAAGAGGATCATCCGACGCAGCCCGGGAGGAAACGACCGGGCTTGGGACTCTAAATCCACCAGTTGGTGGTCCCTAGGTCTGGTAAATACTCTGCGTAGGAATATTTCGGCTTCTGGGTTGGCTAACCAGGTTTTTGCGGTGGCCGCGGGGATGGGCCCATGCCCGGTCAACCAGGCCGGGGTATTGTCATCTCCAAATAGGGTTGCATCGGTCATGACCACGTGCACCTCGGCTGGTACCGCCGGGGCGGTGGGCTGACCGGTGACCCGTTGCACGAACAGGTCAGCCATGATCTGGTCTCGAGTCCGGGACGGGCCAGTGGGATCTGCTGGATTAGCGGTTTCACCGGTACCGACCATGGTGGTGGCATCTCGGCGTAGGGCTGCAAAACAGGCCACCGCCTGCGACATGGGTACCAGGGCGGTTAGGTAGGCCATGTTGTCCGGTGCTGGCCGCACCGACACACGCCGCTGCGCTTCAGCTTTTGCTAGGCGTTCAACGGCGCCGTGTTGGTCTAAGTGTTGGGCATGAAACCGTACCTTGGCGGCTAGCCGGCGAGGCCCAACCGTGCCCAATACCGGGGCAATCAGTTCATCAACCTTTTGACGGTGAACGGATGAAAGCCAGGAGGTTTCGGTGGCCACAATCTGGGCTTGCTCCTCGCTGACCCGCCCGGCTGATAGGGCCGCATATGTTTTGGGTAAATCTGTACCCAACGCTTTGGCGAGTTCCAGATGCCGGGCACCACGGGCCGGTGAGTCCCGCCGAGCCAGGCCGACTTCGGAACCCAGGCCTTTGCCTCGACGTGTTTTGGCGACACCTCGGGCGGTTTCTTCCTGATATCGCATCGCGGCTAACGCCGCGGTTTCTCGCGCTTGGGCAGCTGCACAGGCGGCCTTGAGCTCTTCTAACTGCCGGATCCGATCAATGGCTCCAGCCTGGGAATCGGCAGGATCCAACACCCCAACCACATCACGCAAGACCGTGATATCTGTTGCCGCAGGTGTTGAAAGCATCGTCATACACCTAAGCCTAGTCATGAGCTAGGACACGATAAGCAGCCTGACACCACCTGTGCAAAACCGCCCACCACACCGAAAACTGTGGATAACTTAAACACCACGGACGGCACCGCCCACGTTAAGGGGTGCTAAGGGGGTGCTGTTAAGGGACTCTAAGGGGTTGGTTATGCGTTTTAGTCGTCGTAGGTATAGAAGCCTTGACCGGATTTGCGTCCCAATTCGCCACGTTCCACCATATCGCGCATCAGCTGTGGTGCAGCAAACCGCGGGCCAAGTTTTTCCTCCAGATACTCGGCAATACCGAGGCGCACATCCAGCCCAACGATGTCGGTCAACGCAAGCGGGCCGATGGGGTGCTTATATCCCAGCACCATGGCATTATCAATATCTTGGGCAGAAGCCACGCCTTCTTCAACCATACGAATGGCCTCTAAACCAAGCGCGACACCCAGGCGTGACGACGCAAAACCGGGTGCATCATTGACGGTCACCGGGGTTTTGCCAATGCCTTGGGTCCACTGAGCGCTCAGAGCTTTGAGTTGACCGGAAGTTTGTTCGCCGACGACTACTTCCACCAGTTTGGAGGCCGGGACCGGGTTGAAGAAGTGCAGTCCGCAGAAGTTTTGTGGGCGCGATAAGTGTTCGGCTAACCCGGTTACCGACATTGACGAGGTGTTAGTAGCCAGATAGGCGTCGTCGGTGAGGTGTTGTTCCACGGTTTGTAG
>DEPX01000172.1:0-1056 GCA_002358975.1 Micrococcaceae bacterium UBA3381
CCAGCCGTGACCGGTATAGACGTTGGTGCGGTCGGTGGCCTGCATAACGGTGAGAAATTGGCGTAGCACACGGTCTGCGTCCAAGGTCGGGACTTGTTCAAGTCGTTCATGTAGCGAGTCGATCAGAACATCAAGGCGCGCTTTGCGGTCCTGTGACGCAATTCCGTTGGGTTCGTCTGGTACTCCGGCAAGATTTGGATCAAAACGTGTTTCGAAATACTCGGCTAACCCTGAGGTAACGGATGGGTTTGCAAGCAGCACTTCGGCCATGAAGTCTAAGGAAGTGGGAAGTTGCAGCTGACGTAAATAGTGCCCATAGGCCCGGAACACTGCAACCATATCCGGTGACAGTCCTTGGTGGAGCACCAATTTGTTAAAGGAGTCTGCTTCGATATCGCCAACGATGGCTGCCGCGACAGTATCTTCCAGCAGCTGCCCCACGCTGCCGATATTTACCTGTTCACTGGCAATGAGGCCCACATCATAGAGATAGTAACTCTGCTGGTTGCGCGGGGTGATTCTGAACGGGTATTCGTCAGTTACTTCAAGCCCTAGCTCGCCTAAAATCGGCATCAGCGTGGTTAGGGTAATGGGCCTAGTGGAATAAATTTTCATGCGTGCCCCAATAGCTGCGGGCACCAGGTAGATCGATGGGCGTTTACCGGTTAGTGCGGTGAAGCGTGAAATGTCCTCCATAGCGTCGTCGATTTCAAACCGCACACGATAGTTCGGTGGGAAGGCATCATCCCATACCTGTGCGGCTTCTACCCCGGAGTTCTCACCAAAGACGGTAACCGCCTGAATGTCCACGCCTTCTTTCCACGAGCGCACAGCCATTACGAGGTCGTCTTCGATCATCTGCCGATCCACCGAATCATAACCACGCCAGCCCTGTGGCAGCTGAATCCGGTAAAATAGACGTGCAACCACCGACTCATCCAGGTGAACGTGGTAATCCAACGATTCGGCTTTCAGATATTTTACTAGTACATCTTGGATCCGTAGCCGCACAGACGTGTTATACCGGTCGCGGGGTAGATACACCATAGCCGTCAT
>DEPX01000172.1:1181-17672 GCA_002358975.1 Micrococcaceae bacterium UBA3381
TAACGGGCGAGTTCTTGGTCGAGGGCCTCTGCCGAGTGAGATGCCGGGGCGAAACCAGCATCGGTGCGTACTTGGGCGGCGAGCTCGCGAGCATAGGGCACCTCATCAATTGGTGTAGCTTCTAGAGCTGGCCGCCACAGCCCAATGAAGCGCCGCTCCCCCACAACGGTGCCCGTTGTGTCATATTTTTTCGTCGCAATGAAATCCATATAGGCATTGCGATATACGCGCGACCGAGAATTCGTTTTCGTAATAATCAACGGGTTAGGTTTATCAATTTGTTGTTGGCCCAATTCGGTTAACGGCTGAGACCGGGATGGTCGATTCCGCATGACCCCTAGCCCAGTTTCGCGGTTGGCGTCCAAGAACTGTTCACCATCGCGATTAGTAGCCAAGTTGTATTCGCGGTATCCCAAGAACACAAAATTGTCGTCGCGCATCCATTCAAGCAACTGCGCGGCCTGTTCAACCCCCTGGGCTGATACCGGGCTTTCACTACGAAGCGCCTCAGCGGCCCGGGTCGCTGCAGCTTTAAGGTTGGCATAATCCTCATCAGCTGCTCGGGCATCTGCCAGGGCAACCGCAACAGCTTTTTGGAGTTCTGCTGCCTGCTCGTCGTCCAACGGCACACCGGTTTGAATCGAAATCCATGATTGTACCTGTGCCTGATATCCAGCCGGGGCAGCCGGGATTTTTTCCAACGTGGACACCGGATCGCCAGAAATTCGTGGCAGATGGGCCGGTAGCTCAAGGATCGCTGTCAGTTGTCCATCCACGTCAGCGTGCTGAGCTACAACGATGGGGTGAACAATCACCGCCATAGGGATATCAAATTTGGTCAGTTCGGCTGAGACTGAGTCCACTAAATAACGAATATCTGGGTGTACGACCTGAACAAGAGCGTGTCGAGGCGCCTGAACAATACCAATGTTTGGTTCTGTTCCAGCATTAGCAGCTAGCTCCAGATGGGACTGGACCATGGCTGTACGGCCTTGTTCTCCTAAGGCACGTTGATCTTCTGGCGATAGGTGCCGGAAGTATGCTTCTTCTAGCGCATCGGTAATTTCTAACTGGCTATCTGTAGACGGCGCTGTCCACAGTGCATCGTTTGCGGGCATGCTGATACTTTCTGTTGCGAAAAATTGCAGATATGACGGCGCCATTGCCGCCACACTTCACCCTAGCTTCTGCCTCGAGGTTGCAACAGGGCTGGATATCCAACCTGATCCGATATTACTTGCTGCGTGTCAGACCACGTTTTAGCCCACCTACCACATTGCGTATCTTAACCGTTGGGAGCCGAATTCGAGACGACCTGTTATGCAATTGGCTGGTCGCTGTTACCGGCATAGAAAGACAAGCGGAGGCCAGGCTGGCTATCGCCTGACGAATCTGGCCTTTCGGAGCGTTTTCCGCAAAAGTCTTGCCAGCTAATAATGCCGCGGCCGTAGTTTCTGGTGCCCAGCCAATAAAATGCTCTAGCTGTAAGCTTGGTCCAAAGCGTTGCCAGACCCCGGCTAGTTGACGTTTCGGGCCGACTCCGGATGTCGCGGCACTGACCTTATTGATGACGGGGACGATTGTGGTTTGGGCAATTTCGGTCAAGTGTTCCAAACCCTTGATAAACCGTGCGAACCCTACCGGATCGCCGGTTCCCACAGCCACGATGGTATTAGCTGTGGCCACCGCGGTAAGTGTCGTAGCATTGCGTTGCGGTGCGGGGATATCGAAACTAAGTTCTTCGTCTTCTTCTAATCCAAAGCCGCAGTCAATGATGACCTGGTCCCAGCCGGCCCGGGCTGCCTCAAGTACCTGCAACCAGGCTGCCGCCCGAAGCTGTGGCCATCTTTCGGCACGCGTCAGCCCCGTCAGGACAAATAGTTGGGCGCCTTGAACTGTGACACGCTCAGTGAAATTGGCAAGTCCGTCTGCATCAATGCCGCGATGTTCAGCAGTGCGACATGCTTGGGCTATTGCTGCGGTTTCGTCTAGCAATCCCAGATGCGCTGCAACAGCTGCCCCATAGGTATCGGCATCGATCAATAACGTCCGATACCCAAAAAGTGCCGATTCCACAGCCATATTTACTGCAACCGTTGTCACTCCCGGTGCTCCAATCGGGCCCCATACGGCAGTAACTTGACCCAAGGGCACCTGTTCTGGGCTGGCTTGCTCCGGAACGTTTTCCAACGACGTCGTATCGGCATTGGTCGGCTCGGCGCCCTCATCTGCAGCATACTGCGCTATCGTTGACTCGTTGGGAACATCAGTAGCAGGGTCATACGGGGCAGCTCGTCGACCAGATGGACGCCGCGTTGTAGACGATCCAATAGGTTTAGCAACAGCAACGGATTGATCTGGATCCACGTCCTGGAGAAACTGTAATTCATCCTGACTAAATTCTTGCCAGACATCGGTTGTTATGCCGTCATGAAGATATGCGGTTTGCAACCAGTGCACCAATTCATCGCCGGTCAATTCCGGTGAGACAACGGGCACACCCAACTGTTGCAACCGCTCCCGGTCGCCATTGATATCACTAATTGCGGCAACCTTCGGACCGTACCCATCACCGTCCGTTATCTGTTGCAAGGTTTCTAGATTCAGCAGTTCAAGATCGTTGGCGATTAATACCAGGTCGACTAGTCCAGAACGCGCCACGGCCAGCAACTCTGCCATGACGTGACAGCGATGGGTGATAGTGACATCCGAGCGAGTTGCTTCAATTGGTGTCACGTGATCAAAACGCGGGTTTATTGTCGTTGCAACATTTAGCGGCTTCATAGTGGTTAATTTCCAACAGTGGCGGGTACAAGGGAGATTTGGGCGCCATTGGCCTGAGCATCGAGTACGGCAGGTAAGGAATCTTGCGACAACATCAAATAAACAGTTGTAGTATCCGCGACCGCAAACGTCGACGCGTTATCGTCAATTCCCACGACTTCTGCGTTATCAACAAGTTTGGTTGGCTCGTTGAAGCCGCGTCCGTCATCGTCCAATAACGCGACCCATACATCAGTTCTTGAACCCAGGCTTACTGCTGCAGGCATATCCTCAGAAACTCGAACTCCGACTTGTTGGCGGCCGTCGGGGTCGGACTCAGCCACGCCGTTTGTAGTCAGTAACTCACCTTGACGAATCGTGGAAGAGACTAGAAATTCGGATGGCAACTGATCTTCTGCTGACCAGTAGTGGTCGGCAGACTCAGAGATGTTGGCTTGGACAATATGAAAATCCGCGGCGCTGACCTGCGCGCCTGGCACGATGTCAACGGACGCTGCCCAATAACCTTGTCTCGCGTCCATAGATTGGACGAGTGCAACCACACCGGTGACAGATAGCAGGACAAGAATTACGCCGACAATCAGACGGGGATCCCTCCAGCCCGGTGCGCGTAGACGAGACGCTTCTGTTGGTTTTTCGTTCATGCATTTTCCTCAAGCGGTGAGAGTGTTCGCATCTACTGTGACCTATTGCACCAAAGAACGAAAGTCTTGATTTACCTCGTCACGACAAATTTTTGACTAAACCGCGGAATCATCACGATTCGGCATACCACGTTACTTGTGAACAATATGGAACTAGAGTAACCTAAAAGCTACAAAATGAATCAAACTACCGCAAATATTAGGAGTTGCCGTGCCTCGTTTTATGACGTTGACGGATGTTGCAGAAGAACTGCAAATTTCCACTGCGGCCGTACGCACTATGGTCCTCAAAGGAGAACTCGAAGCATTCCAGATTGGCGGTCGCGGTCAGTGGCGAATTGATTCTCAAAAATTTGAGGAATTCATCGAGCAACTCCACGAAGAACAGCGCCAACGGGTTGTTGAGTCAGAGCATACCGAACAACACCAGTAGGCACACTGGCTGCGCCTAGATATCTTGCAGGCCCAACGGTGCAGCACGCACCAATGAGATCGCAGCACAAGAAATAACCCGAACCCCTTGGATATGCGAGGAACGTCGAAATTCATCCCGGGCGTGCAGCGCCATGTCAAAATGGTCTTTGCCCACCCTATCGATTGTCCCTTCTGCAATAACAGCGCCACTCAACCCGATAATTTGCACAGCTTCGCGCCGCCGGGCCAACGCTCGAAACACGGCCGCTAAACTGGGACCAGCAGAGAGCGGACGCGATGGGACAACTGCATGCTTCAAGGTAGCCTCAACCCCAACGATTGCAGGCCTGGGGATAAGTACTGATCCGCTCTCATCAAGGCCCCCAACCCATGTCGGACCCACAGTCAACATTTTGATGGTCTGCAACCTTCCGTCAGGAAACATCAAACGTACCTTCTGACCCAGGTTTGCTCGCAGCCTATCCATCAGAGTCAACTCCGCCCACATTCCTCTAGTCAGTTCAGCGGCATCCTGCTCTACACTCTGCCACTGCCCAAATTCCAGCTGGCTTTCCAGATCGGTAAACAACTCGTTCCAACGCATGAAATCAGCCTATGGCTACACTGGAAAAATTTCATCGCTTGCTGCCCGCCCAAGCCATGCGACCTCTAGAGCAATAAGCATTCCATGACCCCTCATCTTATTGAACCAAAAAGTGGCAAAATCTATCAAACGAAATTACAATCTAGTATTGACACTCTAAATCTAACCGGGTAGAACTACTGTCATTACTTATGGTCAGATTTCACCAGGAGGTATCGTTGGGCAACCATGTTGATCTAGGATCTCGTCAGCGAGTGGATTTCGAAGACGTTTTGCTCGCAGGGCTCGGGATACTAGCAGGCCCATTGCTGTGGTGGATGGGCCAGACGTGGCAGCAACATCCAGCGGCCTCGTCAATTCAGTCTCTTGAGCATTGGATCGCGCTCCTGTGCGGTTTTTTGGGCTTGGGACTCAGTGCCTTGTGGCTCGTCTTTATTATGGCAGGGCTAGGGTTTGCGATCGCTCTCAAAACAAAGAGCACGCTGGTTACTCGGTGGACGAGGCTATTCACACCGAAATTTTTGCAGCGAATTATTGTGTCTGCGCTTGGTGTCCAATTAGCGATGGGGTCTCAAGCTTTTGCAACTGAAGTGCCAGATAACGAAGCTACCCCAGTAGTATCCCCAGCACCCGATAACGCGTTTATGCCTCAGGTAGTTGAGCAATCAACCACGGAAAATGGGCAAGAAGCAGCAGAAACATTCAAGGCGCCAAGGACCGAAGGTCCTGAGGTAGACGCTTCAGAACCCACACCAGAGGCTACATCACGGTCTGTGCCGGACACGTCTCAACATTCAAGCCCTACAGAATCTGCATATGTCAGTAAGCATCCCACCAGCTCTGCTACTGCGGTGGAACCGATGCCACGCCAAACCACCACGATTCCGGTACCTCACAGTGGCCTAGATGATGCTGATAACGACACGGCTACCACGGCTGACTCACCTAAACCCTTTGTCCCTGAAAAGCCGGGTCCAACACCGTATATCACCCCGCCAAACCCGAGTCGGTCGGTTGAAGATCCCACGGTCGTAGTGGCTCGTGGTGACTGCCTGTGGGACCTGGCTCACCAGGAACTGGGAGCCGATGCCACCATCATCCAAATTGATCAGCGTTGGCGTCAATGGTGGCACCACAACCAAGACATCATCGGTAATGATCCGCATACATTAGCGCCCGGCTCGGTACTTAACGCACCGCCCTTCACAGAATAACTCAGCCTCACCAACGGCCAGCCCAAACAACTCACACCAAGAGAGGAAAGACCATGTCAACTGCTCTGTCCGAACCATTTTACTTCGACCCACATAAACAGGCCGGTAGACAGCTCGATGCAGCCCGGCACCTAAGTCCTGTTCCAAGCGAAGCATTAGACATCCGGCGAGTGCCTAGCTCTGCTAACGCGGAGATTCTACATGTATCTGCATTCGATCTACTATCACCTGCCGAGCAATTCGCGCCGGACCCAAACCAACAAGTACGTACTACACAATCAAATCTGATCCAATGTGGCACAGCCCACGAGCAGGAGGTAGAGCATCGACGCCAAATATCGCAACGAAACTCGATCAAAAAGATGACACAAACCATTGGCGCCGCATTTGTGGAAGCCGAACTCGGATTGCGACCATTTAGGCAGCTGGGGTCCTGGATCGAGTGGGAACTGTTCCATAAGCTCCGTGCCCGAGTGGAGCGCACCGCCAGCGGACAATATTTGACAACGTACAGCGGAAGCTCAAAGGTTCCATCTATTGTCCCGATAGGCGTTCGTGCTGTGCTTCAGACCAATGGAGACTGGGAAACCTCAATGACCATCCGGGTTGGTCAGCGCGCCCGCGCGGTAGCGATGCGCTTACAACTACATCGTGAACGCTGGAGGGTCACAGCTTTCGAAATTGGCTAAGCGTTTTTGCGTGCCTTCTTAGCGGCTTTGCGTGCTTCACGGTCTTCTGCTTTGCGTTCTGCGCGGCTCTTTTGCGGCTGTTGAACTTTTTGCCCGTCAGCGGCACGCGTTTGAGTGGTGGTGGCACCCGGTGACGCTGCAGATGGTCCGGAATACTGTAAGGGCTGTTTCCGGTCCGTGAAACCGGCAACCTGCGTGACGTCAGCTGCGACACCAGGCATATCTGAGCCGACTTTGACTTCTGGTTTGCGCACAGCCACATGGAATAGTTTGTATACGGCATCCTCACGGACGGCCTGCATCATCGACTGAAACATGTGGTGGCCTTCACGCTGGTATTCCACCAGTGGGTCACGCTGTGCCATGGCTCGCAGACCGACGCCTTCGCGCAAGTAATCCATCTCGTAGAGGTGTTCTTGCCACTTTTGGCCAAGCGACTCCAGTACGACCCGCCGCTCAAGGTTTCGTATCAGTTCTTCGCCAAGCTCTTCTTCTCGTAGCTCATATAACACATTAGCGTCTGAGGTCAGCTCTCGCTTGAGCTCGTCGGGACGGATGCTATCTAATGGCCCTAGTTCTTGTTCAATATCGTCTTGAGTAAGCGATACAGGATACAACCCTTTAAGGTGTTGCCATAACAGGTCGCCGTCTACGGTTTCATTCTTGTCCACTTGATATGCTTCATCGACGATGTCTGAGATGGAGTCTTGAATGAACTCAGTGATCTGGGTCTGTAGGTCTTCGCCCTCAAGAATTTGACGACGGTCACTGTAGATGGCTTCACGTTGTGAGTTCATGACCTGGTCATATTTGAGCACATCTTTACGCTGCTGTGTATTGCGTTCTTCGACAGTAGCCTGGGCACGTTCAATGGCTTTACTTACCATATTGGCTTCCAACGGCATGTCGTCTGGGTAGTTACTCATGCTCATCACACGCTGTGCCATACCCGCATTGAAAAGTCGTAACAAATCATCAGTCATCGACAGATAGAAACGTGATTCACCAGGATCGCCCTGACGCCCAGAACGACCACGAAGCTGATTATCGATACGACGAGATTCGTGACGTTCCGTACCTAAGACGTACAACCCGCCGGCTTCCTTAACGGCTTCACGCTCGTGTTCAGTGTCGGCTTTTGCTTTTTCAAAGACCTCAGCCCACACCTGCTCGTATTCTTCTGGCGATTCCTCGGGATCTAAGCCCCGACGGTTCATTTCGGCGACCGCTGCAAACTCAGCGTTACCACCCAAGATGATGTCAGTACCTCGCCCGGCCATATTTGTGGCCACAGTGACTGCGCCAGGACGACCGGCATCAGCGATGATTGCCGCCTCACGCGCATAGTTTTTCGCGTTAAGGACTTCATGTTTTACCCCGGCCTTGGCCAAAAGTTTCGAGACGTACTCGGATTTATCAACCGATGTTGTACCAATCAGGATTGGTTGTTGAGACTGGTGACGCTCCACGACGTCTTCGACCACCGCAGCAAACTTTGCTCGTTCATGTTTATACACTAGGTCTTGACGATCAATACGTTGGACTTCTTTATGCGTGGGAATGGGGACAACGCCCAATTCATAGGTCGACATAAATTCGCCGGCTTCGGTCTCAGCAGTACCGGTCATTCCCGACAATTTGCCGTATTTACGGAAATAATTCTGCAAGGTCACTGACGCCAGAGTCTGATTTTCTGGTTTGACCCGCACTTTTTCTTTGGCCTCAATGGCCTGGTGCAGTCCATCCGATAAGCGTCGTCCCGGCAGCATGCGACCGGTATGTTCATCTACAATACGAACTTCGCTGTCAATAATTTCGTATTCTTTGCCACGAATAAAGAGCTCTTTGGCGCGGATAGCATTGTTGAGGTGACCAATTAGCGGGGTGTTGGCAGATTCATAGAGGTTATCGATACCTAGCCAATCTTCAACTTTGTCAATACCCGGTTCTAAAACTGAAACGGTGCGTTTTTTCTCATCAATTTCATAGTCCACGTCACGTTTCAACCGCGGTGCAAGGTTGGCAAACTGAGAGTACCATCCCGATACATCCCCCTGAGCAGGCCCTGAGATAATCAGTGGAGTACGGGCCTCATCAATCAGAATAGAGTCGATTTCGTCGACAATGGCAAAACCATGGCCGCGCTGAACCATGTCCTCTTTGGACATGACCATATTGTCGCGAAGATAGTCGAAACCAAATTCGTTATTGGTTCCGTAGGTAATGTCTGCATCATACTGGGCTTTGCGTTGTGAAGGTGGCAGCCCTGAAGAGATCACGCCGGTGCTCATCCCGAGGAAACGGAAGATACGTCCCATCAATTCAGACTGATATTCAGCCAAATAATCGTTGACGGTAACAATATGTACCGGATCCCCGTTCAACGCGTTGAGGTAGGCCGGGGCAGTAGCAACCAGAGTCTTGCCCTCACCGGTTTTCATTTCGGCGATCATACCTTCGTGCAGTGCAGCACCACCCATAAGCTGTACATCAAAATGACGCAGCCCCACAGTACGGGAAGCAGCTTCACGGACGGCAGCGAAAGCCTCAGGTAATAACGTGTTAAGGCCTGTGCCTTCAGCAATTTGTGCTCTGAACTTGTCCGTCTCGGCACGGAGTTCAGCATCTGAGAGCGCTTTGAAGTCATCTTCAACTGAATTCACGGCTGCTGCGTACTGGCGCAAACGTTTTATGGTGCGCTTCTCACCGGTCCGTAGAATCCGTTCAATAAATGATGCCACGTGTCTTGTACTCCCAAAATTCGTGTCTTAGCGCGGGTGCCACGCACTGCTGATAGTCTACGTCGCAAGCCTGTTCAGTTACCAAACTGAAAGTTTTTCACATACATGATGCCCCACCGGATATGGTGGGGCATCATCGTTACGCAGCCAGCTTTAGGCTTCAGCTTGGCGATAATCGCGGACGGTTTCTGAGGCTTCGTCCCCCATGGCGATCACACCGTAGGACCAACCACGACGACGATAAGCAACAGATGGAAGTTCGGTTTCTTCATCAATGAAAAGGTAGAAATCGTGGCCTACCAACTCCATGTTGTCAATAGCATCGTCGAGTGTCATCTTCTGGGTGGGAAAGACTTTCCGACGAATGGTGACCGGTATGTCACCGTTTTGCTCCAAACGCTCTTGTTCTGCTTGTTCCTGGGCTTCGGCAGCCTGTTGTTCTAAAACCTCTTCAACAAGCGATACGTCAGACGGTACCGGAGAAAAGTTTTGGGTAATTTCCTGTACCGAAGGACGGCGATGACCGCTCTTTGCGCGTTCGCGTAGACGACGTAACCGCTCCTGTAGACGAGCAAAAGCATGGTCGAAAGCAACCTGCTTGTCATTATTATTGGCTTCAGAACGAACGACATTGCGTGGCGAGTGCAGGGTAATTTCTGCTGTCACCATCCCGGAAGCTCCAGTGTGCGATTCACGAGATACGAGCTTGACCTCCAGACGCTGTGCTTGTTCGGTCAATGATGAGATCTTGTCAAATTTCTCTTCAACATACGAACGAAAATCATCCGACAGATCCGTATCGCGGGCCAGGTAATTGATGTCTAACGCCATCAAATCCTCCTCGTGTACTTAGAACAATAACGGTAGCGGCGTAACACGAAGATCTGTCTTGCGCTATTCCGCCGCCACACTGGTCATCCCTATGTTACCCGTTGGAGCCCGCCAGGATAAGTTTTAACACAAATCTGTTGTGATTTCGATTAACTGCGTGGCATAACTGCTGAAATAACAACGGCAGCAACCACATCAAAACCGGCTGTTTGCAGGGTTCTAGCCGCTGCCGCGATGGTAGCTCCGGTAGTCAAAACGTCATCAACTATAATTACTGGTTCAGCAGGTGGGTCGTGGTTGGTAGCCAGACGAAACTTTCCCTTTGATGCTGCACGTCGCGTCTGGCCACCTGTACCCCGATGCGATGCATGGTGCAACATACGCCACCGGATTTTGAGTGTTTTGGCATCATAAATTAACGTTGCGGGAAGTGGTTTAGGCAACATAACTGTTACTGGATTAAAGCCCCGCTTACGCATACTGCTAGATGAGGCAGGTATCGGCATCAACCGATAATACGGCTGCTGCAAATAGTCCGCGGCGTACTGCAGGGTCCGATACATAATGGGCCGCAAAAAACCGGCGACGCGTATGCACTGGTGATCTTTAAATTGCAATAAGACTTTAGCCATTTGTTCGGTATAGAACGAAGACGCAAATACGGGCAGTGCCTGACCGGTCACCAAATTTATCGGTAGACCATCAGCATAGTCCTGAGCCTGAATAATTTGACGGTGTTGGTTTTTCAATAGTGCCTCACACCGTAAACACAATTGGTGTTCTACTGCATCAGACCAGGTGCATAGTACGCACGGATTAGGCAAAATCAAATTGCTCATACCGCGCCATGCGCCAGCCAGTCTTTTGGCAGTGGACGACGTACATAACGCATCCAGTCCGTGCAGCAATGTATTCATGTCACCAGTGTGTCTTAACCATGCTTCGCTATGGGCGGTGGCAGATCGGTTTGTGGATATCAGCCCGGGTAGGACAGTTGGGTTGCGGCCTCCGGTTGGGCCCGCCAGTTATTGCCAACTCGCAAATAAACGTTGTCTTCCGTTTCGGCGTAAACATTGCCAGCACCGGTGGAGAAGTTGACCATACCAAGCATCGGTTTAAAACTCACCGACGGACCAGTAAATCCGACGAGCTCCAGTTCTACCCGCTCACGTTTTGATACCTTGCCCGCAAGTACTTCGGAGGTGGAATACCAAGCCACCTGATTTGGTGGTTCATCGGTTTGAAGCTTAAATGTGTTGCCTAAAGCCTGGGGCTGGCCGTCTTCATCACGAATAATCCCAGCTAAATACAGTTGTGCCGGGCCATCTTGGGGAGTTACCACTACTGCAGCGCGGGTCCCTTCAGGTGAGATGCGCAGTGCTGTAATCTCTACATCTTGGTCGACCCAAGGATGACTAATTTCTGCTACTTGTCCCGTCCGGGCAGTTTGGGCAGCAATAATAGTGTTGTCGTCGGTAGCCGTATACACCCAATCATGGATATCGATTGAGGGCGCAATCAGCTCAGTTCCGGTAGCGATTTCGTACGTTTGCGTTGAATCATTCGCTACATAGAGCGTATCCCGATCGGCGTTGACAAATGCGGCTGCGGTACGTTGTCGATTCATTGTGGGATCGAGAGGTTCCAAGTTGGAAACGTTAGGAAAACCGGATAACGGACTGATTGAATTGGCTTCATAGGCAACCAGCTCATCTGAATCAGGGTCTATACCTACCTGAGTGTTTCCCGTCGTCACGGTACTATCTACCGATATAAAATCCTGTGGAGGTTCGTCGAGTTCTAACACCGATCGTTCCTCGGTCAAGGTGACATCAGAGATCCCCGGGTATCGCTCCAAGGTGAGTTCCAGCTGTTGTTGCATGCGATAACGAGTTAGCTCAGATGTGTCCTGAAATGTTTCATCGGTGAAATCCACCTGGGCGGTTGATGATGATACGGGAATGGTGTTACCCAACAAGTCGGCATCGGAAGAAAATGCAGACACCACGGCACCGTCAAGGTAGTCAGCTGGACCATCTAGCAGCGCATTGACGATGGCAACGGTTTGGTCTGAGGTGTTAAGGAGCCAACGCACATCGGGTACGGCATACGAATAGCTTGGATCATAAAAGTACAGCGTTTGGGTGTTGAATAAGGCCCGGAACTGGGCCGAATCCAAGCTAATACCGTCAGGAACTTCGTCAATACGCCATTGCCCATCAACCTGAACCAGGCTGAATTCAAATTCTTCTGTTTCGCTGTCATCGGCGAGTTCTAGAACCCCGGTGTTGTCCAGGGAGCCAACTGATGACAATTCCACGCTGTAATCGTTGTCATTGGTGGAATCAACGATAGGACTACCGGTGTAAATAGTGGTTTGGGCATGCGGGTCCCAGTCGTTGGCTGCAGAGTCGGTGAGGAACTCGCGGGCAGTAGAAAAATCGCCTTGAATGCCGGTGGCGGCCAGGATGAAGCCGTTGATGATCGAGGTTGGATTGGCATCTTGGGCGGGGCCGGCTGGGTTAAACGTGTAGGCAGTGTCCCGGTCGACGTCGGCTTGTTGATCGGATTCACCGACTTGACCGGACTGCGGAATGCTGGCGCATGCGGTAAGAGTTATCGCTACACAAATGCCAGCAATCAGCGATCTCAACAGGCGCTTCCACCTCATGAATGGTCGCCTCTGGGCTGGTATAGATGCTGTTCTGTCACTCGGTCAAACACTGCGGATTGGGACGTATCGGATGCAGTAGTGTCCACGTCACGTGGCGCGATGCGTTTAGCACGGTCATACTCGGGCGGAAGTGGCAGGGGTGGTTCCTCGGAAACCGCCGTACCTGAAACGCGCGGCAGAGTGACACGAAAGGCTGAGCCCTGCGATAACTTTCCCCAGGCGTCGATCACGCCGTGATGCAATCGGGTATCTTCTACTGCGATAGCCAGACCCAGACCAGAGCCACCGGTAGTTCGTGTGCGAGCAGGATCGGCACGCCAGAACCGGTCAAAGACGTGTTGTAAATGTTCTTCGGACATGCCCATGCCGTGGTCGCGCACCACAATTGAGACCGTGGTAGCGTCGGCTTGCAAAATTACATCGACCGGTTGGGCTTCACCATGTTCGATGGCGTTATTAACTAGGTTGCGTAAGATGCGTTCGATTCGACGGGAATCAACTTCGGCAGTAAATGAGTCGCCTTTTGCCACAATGGATAGTTGCGTACCAGTTTCATCAGCTAATGGCTGGGCAGTTAGAGCAACATCAGCGGCTAAATGCAGCAGGTCGGTTTTCTCCCAGGTTACTTCTGCAGCCCCAGCATCAAAGCGAGAAATCTCCAAGAGATCGGCTAGTAGCGCTTGGAACCGTTCGACTTGGTGGTGCATCAGTTCTGTTGAGCGGCGCAGTACCGGGTCCAGTTCGTTGCGGGATTCATAGAGGACCTCGGAAGCCATCCGTACCGTAGTCAGTGGGGTTCGCAGCTCATGGGAGACGTCGGATACGAAACGTTGTTGAATCTGGGACAGGTCAGCCAGCTGGGTGATCTGGTCTTGAATGTTGTCGGCCATCTTATTGAATGATTCAGAAAGTGAGCCGATCTCATCGGTACGTTTGACGTCCATGCGTACCGACAAATCCCCAGAGGATAACCATTCGGCTGTCTGTGCTGCCTGCTGGATCGGCTTTCCGACAGAGCGTGTCACCCACAAGGCGATGCCAATATTCATGATGACCAGTACCACCCCGGCCACCAGTAGGACGTTGAGCAGGTAGTCGATGGTGGCTTGCACATCAGAGAGGTCGTAAATGAAATACAGCGCATAGTAGTTACCCGGTGGCAGTACCACCTGAGTACCAAAGGCCAATCCCGGTTGTGTCGAACCGGCATTCGGTAAAGAAATGGATTGGTAATAGATGCCGCTACCCGATGATACTTGGTCAGCAAGGTCATCGGTGATGAGTTGTTCGGTAGCACCACCAGAGCTCATCGAACCGACGTAGAGGTTATCATCGGATTCCAATGGGACCAATAAAAAGTCGCGGGCAAACGCCGTGTCATCGGTGGTTAGCTGACGTAAGGTATCTGCTACCAGCGAGGTGGTGGAATCTTCGTCAGCAGTCGCCGCATTTTCAAATACCTGGCGGGTCTGCTGCAGTGCATGGTTGGCTTCAGCTTGCACCTGGTTAAACCGTGACTGAAACAGCCCACTGGTGATTTGCTGGGTCAGAAAAAAGGCTAAGAATAACGAACCAATGATGGTGGCCGCGGCAGCAATAACCGCGGTTCGCAGGGACATCGAAGAATCCCATTCGCGTACGAAACGCCGACGGGTCCGACCAATCAGGGCAAACATACGTCTTATCCAGGATCGTTTGGGCTGTTCGGCTATCGGGTCGGTGGGAAGCACGACGTCGGTGGACATAATTTAGCCAGCTTTATATCCGACGCCGCGCACGGTGAGAATCACCTCGGGATTGTCTGGATCTTTTTCAACTTTAGCGCGCAGGCGCTGCACGTGAACGTTAACCAACCGTGCATCACCCTGATGCCGGTAGCCCCAGATTTCTTCGAGTAACTCTTCACGGGTCAGCACTTGACCGGGTCGGCGAGCTAATTCCACCAGTAGGTCAAATTCCAGTGGCGTTAGGCTCAGGTTTTCGCCGTCCCGGGTCACTTCGTGGCCGGCGACATCGATGGTTAGGTCAGCAATGTGCAGCGTTTCAGAGTCTTTCGTGTCGGTCTCACGAAGTCTGGCACGGACACGGGCAACAAGTTCAGCGGGTTTGAAGGGTTTTGGCACATAATCGTCAGCGCCAGCTTCCAAACCACGGACGACATCGGCAGTTTCAGATTTCGCAGTGAGCATGACCACCGGAGTATCGGATTCTTTACGCAGCTCGCGCAGTATGTCAATACCATCCTTGCCGGGTAACATCAGGTCCAAAAGCACCAGATCGGGTCGAACGCTGCGGTACATGTCATTGGCATCACCGCCGTCGTAACAAAAATAGGTTTCAAAACCATCGTTATTGAGCACGATCCCGATCATTTCGGCTAACGCTTCGTCGTCGTCAACCACTAATACTTTGGTCTTCAACCGTGTTCCTTCCCGGACGCTTCACATAGTAATTACCTGGCTAAAAGCATACCGGACAAGTCCCTGTGACATGTCTTATATTGGCATTTAGAGTCATCGCGGCGAAATTATGCCACGACCAGGACATCACGTGACTAGACTCTGGCCTACTATCGGAGTGACAAATACAGTATATGAGCACCCGGACATAACGACCTTAGAGGAACCCATGTCATACTACGGACCAGCTGACCCATATTCGAGGCAACCCGGCCCATACCAGGGTGGCTCATACGGCTGGAACCCACAGGGGAATCATCCTGGGCAGGGGAACTATCCACCACCGGGTGGCTTCTCCTATATGCCGGTCCCCCAACCCGGCAGTTTACCGCTACGCCCCTTAGGTCTCGCCGACTATTTCACCTCAATGTTTGCCACATTACGGAAATCGCCGGGGTTGTTTTTCGGAGCAGCCTTAATTTTTGGCTCGATCGCCGCCCTGCTGTCCGCCACCGGCGAGTTTTTTCTCACCAGGACCTTGACAGGCAATGCGATGGATCCTTACGCACAACTTAATAGTTTTGTCTCTCAAACACTCATCTGGTCTGCACTTGCTACTTTTGTATCTCAAACGGTACTGATTTTAGGGCAAACTTTTAGTTGGGGGATGTACTCAACCATGGTCGCCCGCGGTGCCGTGGGCATGAAAACGTCTCTCGGCCAAGGTTTTCGACTCTTAAGTGGTCAATGGGGCCGCATAATCCTGTTATTTTTACTCGTTGCAGCAGGTATGGTTGTCCTGACCTTAATTTTCGTACTACTCCTCGGCGTCATTGCTGGAATGTTTTCGAATGCCGATTCGAATAATCCTAGTGCGGTTATCGCTGTCATCTTGGCCGTAATGGTGGCAATGGCGATACCTGCGATCATCGGTGTATTTTTCATAGTTCGGTGGTGCTTAGTGGTTCCTGCTATCGTCATTGAAAATATTGGGGTGTTTGCTGCGCTGCGTCGTTCTTGGCACCTGACTCGTGGGCACTTCTGGCGCACCCTAGGAATCGCATTGCTATTCGGCATTATCCTGTTTACCGTCTCGCTGGTAATCCTCACCCCGCTTAGCTTCGTTTCGGCTTTCGTTCTGGCATCGTTGGGCACCGAAGCGCAGCTCAATACCGGCATGCTATTGCTTAACGTCGTCATCAGCGCAGTTTCTTCACTTATCGGATTCATCATCACGAATATGGGTCTATTGGTTACGATTTTCTTCTATTTTGATTACCGCTTCCGTGATGAGGGCCTTGGTTTAGAATTCCAACAAATCGCCGCACAACAAGCTACCGGGTCCACTACAGACCGTTTCGATACATCAGTGGATCGCCAGCCGGATGCAAGTGACCAAACCAATGACCTCATCCCAGGACGCCACAGCGCCGGACTGCAGCAGCCAGGCCCATATGGCCCGTGGTCACAGGGCTATCAGTCTCCACAAGGTCCGCC
>DEPX01000172.1:17769-20448 GCA_002358975.1 Micrococcaceae bacterium UBA3381
GCTATTAGTATCTGGGACAGGTTTCTTCGCTGGCTCGATGATCTATTGGCTGTCAACGTAGATGCCTCAGGGGCAGGCAGTTTCGTTATTCAAATATTGCTAGTTTTGGCGGTGGGTGTGGTGATATTTGTCCTCATCCGGTATTTCCGTCCTTCGGTGAGCCCGGACGCCATCGACGATGACGAACACCTGGTGGACCTGACGGTCTCCGCTGAACAATATTTCGCCGAAGCGCAACGCTACCTCGAGGACGGCCAACTGGACCAAGCCTATATCCACGCTTATCGGTTCATGGTTCGCCTTGCCCAACAGCGCCGTTTGGTCGAGGTCACTCCGGCAACTACAGCCACGAGCTTCGGCTGGTCACTGGGCGCCGTGTTACCGGGACATCGTGACGATATTTACGCTGCGTCCTCGCAGTTTAATCAGATTGTCTATGGCGGCACCACGCCGAGCCAGGATAGTGTTACAGCCATGCTGCACCTGGCCCACGCCACCCAAAGCGCACAGCCACAAACCCCAGACCCGCAGATGGATCCGGCCAGGTTGATACCCCGATGAATACCGCTTCGCGTCGAAAATACGGGCTCGTTATTGTCGTTGTCCTGGTGGTGTTATTGTGGCTGGCCGTCATGATCTGGTTAACCTTTCAGCCCGAACGCACCGAAGGCAGCCTTGGCATTGATGATAAGACAACTCACGGGGCCGCCGGTATTACCAGTGTGCTGGAAGATCAGGGCATTGCGGTTCGGCCAGCGCAGTCAATGTCGCAGCTGCGCGCTGAGCTAGATCGCCACCCGGATGCCACGGTGGTCTTCCACGATAAAAATAGCGCCATGGCTAACGCCTCGTATACACGATTAGATGAACTGGCTGATCTTGTCCCGGCGGATCAACGCGTATTTGCCGGTGTTTCCGAACAGCAGCTGCGCCAGAGTGCCAGCCTGATTTTGGAAAACCCCGCTTTGTACCAGGCGTTGGTAAGCCCGGCAGTCCGTTTAAAAGAAAAGCAGGCGGTGATTCACCGCCTGCCTTTTGCAGACTGCCCCAAACAACTGCTTCATTTTTATGAGCTTTTGGCCGAAAAGGGCCGTTTTTGCATCCTGAGCGAAATTGTACACCAGTTCCACCTGCTGCAGCTGGCCAGCGAGAACAAGGCTGTTTGTCTGCTGCGCTGTGCCCATGCACCCAGCCAGGAGACGGTTTCTCAGCTGGGCCGGGCCATGTGCCAGCTTCATAAGCTGGCCGCCGTGGAAATGCAGGTTTGCATCGAGCCTGCCCTGCTGGGCGGCTTTGTGCTGGAAATCAACGGAACCACATACAACAAGAGTGTCAGCGGGCAGCTTCAGCGTTTGTCTCGCCAGCTGCAAGAGAGGTGAATCCTGTGAATCAGTCCGAAGAAATTATCTCCATCCTGCGGGAGGAGATTGAACATTACGATAACCGTGCCACCTGCGATGAGACCGGTTCCATTTTGGAAATTGGTGATGGCATTGCCACCATCTACGGCCTGCGCAACGCCATTTACGGCGAGCTGGTGGAGTTTGAAAACGGCCAGTACGGCATGGCACAGAACCTGGAAGAAAACGCCGTATCCATCGTTATGCTGGGCACGGATGTGGGCATCCGGGAAGGCAGCCTGGTAAAGCGTACCGGCAAGATGGTGAGCGTGCCGGTGGGCGAGCAGCTCATTGGCCGTGTGGTAAACGCAATGGGCCAGCCCATTGATGGCAACGGGCCTATTCAGGCCCAGGAGTGGCGGCCCATCGAAGCCCCTGCTCCCGGCATTTTGCAGCGCAAGAGCGTTTCCGTGCCCTTGCAGACCGGCATTAAGGCCATCGATAGCATGATTCCCATCGGTCGTGGTCAGCGTGAGCTGATTATTGGTGACCGCCAGACCGGCAAAACCACCATCGCCACCGATACCATCCTGAACCAGAAGGGTACCGGGGTGATCTGCATCTATGTGGCCATTGGCCAGAAGCAGAGCACCGTAGCCCATCTGGTGAACACCCTGACCCAGCACGGGGCCATGGACTACACCATCGTGGTGAGTGCCGGCGCCAGCGAGCTGGCTCCCCTCCAGTACATTGCCCCCTATGCGGGCTGCGCCATGGGCGAATACTTTATGGCCCAGGGTAAGGATGTACTGGTGGTGTACGACGATCTTTCCAAGCACGCAGTGGCCTACCGTGCCCTGAGCTTGCTGATTCGCCGTCCGCCGGGACGCGAAGCTTACCCCGGCGATGTATTCTATCTCCACAGCCGTTTGCTGGAGCGTGCAGCCCGTCTGTCCGAAGCACAGGGCGGCGGCAGCCTGACCGCTCTGCCCATTATTGAAACCCAGGCAGGCGATGTTTCGGCTTACATTCCCACCAATGTGATTTCCATCACCGATGGACAAATCTTTTTGGAGAGCGAGCTGTTCCATTCCGGCATTATGCCCGCCGTAAACCCGGGTATCTCGGTAAGCCGTGTAGGCGGTGCAGCCCAGACCAAGGCCATGAAGAAGGTAGCCGTTACCCTCAAGCTGGTTTACAGCCAGTACCGGGAGCTCCAGAGCTTTGCCCAGTTTGGCAGTGACCTGGACGCCGACACCAAGGCCCGCCTTGCACTGGGTGAGCGCATTGTGGCGGTGCTGTGCCAGGATGCAGGCTGCCCTGTTTCCATGGAGCAGCA
>DEPX01000172.1:20513-21063 GCA_002358975.1 Micrococcaceae bacterium UBA3381
GCAGGTGTGCATTTTGTATGCAGTAACCAAGGGCTACCTGAATGAGGTGGAGGTCCACCAGGTAAAACGCTACGAGAGCGGTTTGTACCGGTATATGGAGGCCAGCGCTGCTCCGGTTCTGGAGGCTTTGCGCACCACCAAAACCCTGGATGCAGAGACCGAGGAGGCCCTCAAGCAGGCCCTGACCCAGTATACTAAACAATTTTTGAACCAGTAAAAGGAGGGAGCACAGGATGGCAGGTGCATCCATGAAGGACATCAAGCTGCGCATCAAAAGCGTGGAAAGTACCATGCAGATCACCAAAGCCATGGAACTGGTGGCTTCTTCTAAGCTGCGCAGAGCCAGGGAGCGGGTGGAACAGAGCCGTCCCTATTTTTCGGTGCTGTACCAGGCGCTGAGCGATATTTCCGCCTCCAACCTGGAGCTGGCTTCTCCCTACCTGCGGCCCAACGCCAGCCAGCGTGTGTGCTATGTGGTGATTGCAGGTGACCGTGGTTTGGCAGGCGGCTACAATGCCAACATCTTAAAGGCAGTAGCAGCGGGAACACA
>DEPX01000220.1:0-14918 GCA_002358975.1 Micrococcaceae bacterium UBA3381
TACCGCCAGGTGCATGGCTGATTAGCTACGTTCGGAATGGATAACCGCTGAAAGCATCTAAGCGGGAAGCCGGCTTCGAGATGAGTTCTCCTTGAGGTTCCCAGTAGACTACTGGGTTGATAGGCCGGATGTGGAAGCACAGACTAACGATGTGTGGAGCTGACCGGTACTAATAAACCGATGACTTATCCACATTCACCGTGTTCCGGTGGGTGTGTGGCCAAGCAGCAAAGGGCTTGGCAGTCACAAATTATAGCCAGATACGTTATATGACATTCTGCAAGCGTCCACTCAGTTGTATTGTGCTCGTGTTCCACTATACGGTTACAGCAACAACACCCAGTCCCACACGGTTGTGTGGGGTTGGTTGATATATGAATAGTGTTTTTGTGTGCTACATGGAACGCCTCCCCGGTTGTGGGTGGTGTTCTGGTAACAAGGTTTGCCCATGCTGCCCGGTGAGGGTGGTGTGTGGTGGTAGAGTTACGGTGGTTATAGCGTGGGGGAAACGCCCGGTCCCATTCCGAACCCGGAAGCTAAGACTCACAGCGCCGATGGTACTGCAACCGGGAGGTTGTGGGAGAGTAGGACACTGCCGGACTTTGTTTATGAGGGTGGGATCCCTGGTTGAGTGGCCCGTGTTGCGGGTACTGGCCGGGGGTCCCACTCTTTCTTTTTTAACCCAACCCCAAAACCACACGGTCTGTTCGGGAATTAATAGTCTTCCAGTTCATCTCGTTCGATTGCTTGGGCCAGTGTCAATGTGGCACAGAATTTCTTGGTGTGCCTTAGACTATGTCCATGGTTGAAATCCAAAACGCTCATTGGACCCAAATGCGTCACGAGACTGCATATAACATAGCGCGTCTTCGGTACCGTGTCTACACCATGGAACAAGGCATAACCACCGTGGAAGAATTGGACGGACGAGACCTTGAGCCAACCACGCAAATATGGTGGATTCAAATTGAGGGTGTTCCAGTGTCGACCCTCCGTGTTTTGCGAGAAAGCCCTCACACGTGTTCTATAGGTAGAGTAGCCACCGACAAAAACTTCAGGGGCCACGGTCTAGCTAGTGCCCTCATTCGCGCAGTGTTAGCCTATTATCCGGATCAACGTCTTACTATGCATGCTCAGTCTCATTTGGAGGACTGGTACGAGACATTCGGCCTGGAACGGGTCGGTGAGCCGTTTTATGAAGCCGGTCTAGAACACATAACCATGGCTCGAGAACCTATGCTCCCACAAGAAGGAAGACTTCGTGTCGACACGGAACTCAGTGTGCTCAATGAAGACACTCCGTCAGACGTAGACCACGGCACACCCGAACCTAGCACCCCACAGTATTTTGAGGACCTCCAACGTCGTTACAGAATGCGACGAAGTCGTAAACCTAAATGAGCCCCTGGCTCTGTAACAGTACCTAAATTTTCGGTGCTAGAATTGAGCCAGCAAATAAGCTTTGGTTCACGGGGTGTGGCGCAGTTTGGTAGCGCGCGTCGTTCGGGACGACGAAGTCGCAGGTTCAAATCCTGTCACCCCGACACAGTATTGCTGTTGTGCTAACCTCTGGGAAATTTGGTAATTGGCGCAAGGTCGATTAGAGCATATTTCTGTTCGGTGGCTAAAGCCTAGGCGGACTTTTAAGACATATTGCTGAATTGGTCAGTATAGATGAGAATTGCGGAGCTGTCTTTTTAATTGGTCTGCAGTGGCTGGAATATTGAAAAACGTGGTCCCAGGTTCCAAGTGGGAGCCGGAGACTAGCGACTGTGTAATCACTGGTTCAAATCCCAAGTCGGCAACTAGGGCAGCCACCTTCTGTGCTGCTGCTGCATCGTCGGAAGCGATACCAGCCGCGGGCAAATTCTCAGTGCGCGGAGCGTCCATCGCCCAATGGGAAATATGATTCAGTGCTTTAACTACTCTGGCCGAACGAAAATATTCTGCTAGAGCCTCTGACGAGCTTAAACCAGAATCCAACCTTGTTTGCAACCACGCAGGTAGCGGTTCATTGTCCCAGCGGTTGGTTGCATCGATCAGTATTGTACTGTCAAGCCAGTCAGGATCAACCTCGTCCAGATCCTCTTGAGGCACTGCCAGAACGACTAGCTCAACGCCTTCAGCAATGTCCTCTGCGTACACTCCGCTGGCTGACGGAGCGTACTGCAGCAGATGATAACGCATTTGTCGTGGAGAGCGGGTCGAAGCTATCTGGACCTCAATACCGTTCCGAGCTGCTGAACGGGCAATAGCCGTTCCGGCTCGTCCGGCACCGAGAATACCAATCCGATTAAATGATGGCATTGCGTTGGGCTCCAAGACCTGAAATTCTTGTTTCTACAACATCGCCCGCCTTTAGCCAAGGGCGGCGGCCGGTCTCATCGCGCATTGCCAAGGCAACGCCACCGGGAGTGCCGGTGAGGATTATATCGCCGGGCAATAGTGTAACCAGTTGAGAGAGATACTCTATTAGTTCAGCCACGCCAAAAACCAGATCGTTCACGGAATCGTCCTGTCGTACTTCTCCGTTGACCAAGGTGGTTAGTTGAGCATCTGACTCGAATTCGTCTGGGGTCACCATCCAGGGGCCCACCGGGGTAGTGGCCTCGAAGATTTTACCCTGCATCCATTCATCGGTTCTTCCCTGCAGACCACGAAGTGAAATGTCGTTACTGATTGCATAACCGGCTACGTGACGGTCAGCGTGGCTTTTTGGGATATTTCGACCGGGCGCTCCGATGATAACGGCAAGTTCGCCTTCGTAATCCAAGCGATGGTCAATAACCGGTACTTCAATATCGGCAAACGCAGCGGTGAGGCTCTGGCCGTATTTGGCGAATACCGTGGGATATTCCGGCAATTCAAGGCCGGTTTCCAGAATATGGTTGCGGTAGTTTAATCCGATACAAAAAATCTTTGAGGGATATGGGATGAGCGTATCGTAGGTGAACTGGGAAACATCTAAAACTTCGGCTGTACCATCGTTAGTGGCAGAAATAGCTGTCGTTACCGCAACAGCACGGTCCTCTGGTGGCAGTGTGAGATAAGCGCCGACGTCGGTGATCCCTTCTAGCTGGACAGCATCGGTGGCGTATTCGGCGCCCGACGCATTGGTAGCGGTTTCGGTAATTACTGCTGCAAACGTAGCACCGGGCTTGTCAGGTCGCTCATGAGGCAACCGAAATGTAGCGATCTTCATGGTCTCAAGTTCACCATACTCTGGCGTTCTGCGGAACGACTTGTAACCGGGTTGCGCGCAACTTACTACGCCTACCGTCAAATCCGGAACGAATAGCTGGCAATAGACTGTCAATCGGGGACAATAGAAATATGTTTGAACCCCTGGATTTGCAAACCCCGCAACTGGCTGTTGGCCTTGGGTTTGTATTTGCTATTGCTGGTGCTGCGATTCTCGCCCATGCTGCTTGGCGTAAACGCCGCCTTCGCGCCTGGAGTGAGGGAGACACCAGGCGGTTTGAAGGCATAGATACTCGTGGCGAACGAGCAGATGCTCCTCGTGATGTTCGGGTTGAAACTATAGCTGCTTTCATCGTCTTGGCACTCGGCGTCGGTGGCATTACCTACGGCATGATCGGGGAGGCTCACCAAGACAGCGTGGTGGAGTCTAATACCATCGCTAAATATCCTGAGATTCAAGAAGTTGATCCGCAACAGTGGCGAGGCAACCTATTGGAAGCCGAAGTGACAACTACTGATGGAGAACACCTGTCTGTCCGCATCGTATTCGACCCGGACACAGGCGAACCGGCAATCCAAGGGGACCACCCAGAGTTGAGCAACCAAGACTAGTTACTTCAGCAAATGTACAGCTTATGTCGATATACTCTAAGTCGTTCAAAATTCAACAAGCTATCTTCGCTGAGGTAAAGGTCCATGGCTAAAAACAAATCAGCCCCTAGTTCTCGTGATGCGGCACGACAAGCGCATGCCAACCAATTGGCTGCAGAAAAACGTCGCTCCCGTATCATCACGTGGACAATCGTCGGTGTGGTTGCAGCGGTAATTGCGATCGTCGTCACCGTTGTGCTGATGAACTCTTCACGATCGATCCCTGATGACGGTCCGGCTCCGTCGTCTGCGTCGAGTGAGGGCGGTATTGTGTACGACAAAGGTGTACCCGTTGAAGCGGATGGGCCAACAGAAGTCGATGCTACGACCGTAGACGAGCCAAATCCTGACACAGCTGGCGAAGTGCCAGATGAGGTCCCCGGTGCTGATGAATCCGATATCATCATTTACGCTGATCCCAATTGTGTATATTGCGCACAGTTCGAGGCAGAGAATTCTGATGCGCTCGATGAACTTGCCGACGACGGGTATTCGATTGAATACCGCATTGTGAACTTTTTAGATAACCCAGGTACAGATAATTATTCATCACGTGCCGCAAATACTATGGCATGCGTCGCTGAAGAATCCCCTGAGCAGGCTGGAGATTTCCTCCACGATATCTTTGATAGCTACAACAGCCATCAGGGTGCTGGGCTATCGAATGATGAACTCGAAACTATGGCTTCGGACCTTGGTGCAGATATCAGCGGTTGCCAGTCAGACAATACCTATCGTCCGTTTGTTAACTTCACTAGCGCCAAGGCTACCGCAGCAGGTATTGCCGGCACCCCATCCGTTTGGGTCAATGGCGAATATTATGAAAACACCGGCGACGGCGAGTCCTTCTCAGACTGGGCGAAGTCTCAGTTAGAAGACTAATCTGCTAAGTTTTAGTTTCTCATCTGTTTGGGCTAGACTAGTCTGGGTCGTAACGGCCACGGCTAGTTAGCCAGGCCTCCTTAGCTCAGCTGGCCAGAGCATCTGTCTTGTAAACAGAGGGTCGCCGGTTCGAATCCGGCAGGAGGCTCGAAGCTCAGATCATTCCAAACATAGTGATCTGAGCTTTTTCGCGTCGCCTGGGGTGGACTTTAAAAATGGCTAACTCCACCCGTCATTCACCCGAACTTTTTAACCCACAGCTCGCCCTTCCGTGGGCTCGGTTGTAAAGTGTCGTGTCAGCACTCATACAAAACCCTCACTACCCGAGGACTTGAGGCGGGCAGTGAGGGTTTTGCGCACTCACGATCCAGCGATTTTCGGGCTGCTGGGGGCCCAGCTTTTGAATTCGTTCAAATTCGCTATGTGGTTTGGCGGTCAGCCGGTGCAGTGTCGTGCAAGGTGACCGTCACCACACTGGTTATTCTGCCTGCTATATTGATCATTTGCAATACCGTAACGATCAGTTGTTGCAAACTTATTGAGTGCTCTATGTTTATCCATGTCTCCAATGTGGCTGCGTGTGGGTTGCGTCGGCAGCTCGGCGTGTAAGGTGATGTCCATCATTGACGTTAGTTTCGTGTGGAGCTGCAGTATATGAACGCAGGTGGTCCAATGGCTGATAATCAAGGGGCCGGGTCGGTCGCTCCGATTCAATCGGTAGATCGAGCCTTGCAAATATTAGAGTATTTGACCGAAGTCCCCGAGATGGGGACTTCTGATATAGCCCGAAAACTCGGTGTGCACCGGTCCACTGTTTCACGACTATTGGCCACTCTAGAGGCTCGGGATGTTGTTGAGCAGGTCGCTGATCGGGGAGCATACCGTTTAGGTCTGGGGCTACTTCGGATGGCCTATCCCGTGTCTACCCGTTTTGATTTAGCCCGTGATGGGCAGGCGATTTGTGATGGGCTAGCCGATGCTACGCATGAAACATCGAATGTGGCCATACTCGATGAAGGGTATGCGGTCACCATTACGCAGAGCGCCGGACGGCAAATGGTCGGAGTGGCTGGCCAGTATGTAGGCCAACGTGCGCCACTTCATGCCACCTCGACCGGCAAGTTGCTACTGGCTCATGCCTCAGACCAAACATGGCAGCACGTGGCCAGTACGCCGCTAAGGAGATTTACTGATGCCACCCGTACTGATATTGCTCAGTTAGCTGAGGAGTTGGCGCTAATCCGTCACCGCGGTTGGTCCTCTGCGATCGGAGAGTGGGAAGACGGTATTAACGCTCTGGCAGCACCGGTATATGATGCCACTGGCGTTTTAGTCGCTGTTGTCTCCGTTACCGCCCCAGATTTTCGAATGCCCGAAGCCGGGTTTGACGGGTTTCTAGGTCATCTGAATATAGCGGCGCGCGATTTTCAGGCACGGTTGGGGTTTTCTCCGATAGACCCGACGGCGCCCTAAGTCTTGCCCGAAATCACGGCATTAAGCGACGAGGAATTCTCTTTACATGTGACGAATAGCACAGGTAGACTGTGAGTATGTGGTGCATAATGCGAAACATGCATCACATTACGCAACACTGAGGGCGAGTTCTTTGCATCATTGCGGCTCGCTCTCCTATCTAAATGGGAGGCTTATCAATGAATTCAAATGTCCCTTCCGTCGATCAATCTGGTCGCAACGTTCCTATCAATCTGCGGCAGTCTGGTCCTACATCGGTTGAAATGCTGATTGATACCCGAGTGCGGAAATCGCCGTATTGGCATCTGTCTATGGAAGCTGGTTGCTGGCGGGCTTCGATTTATAACCGCATGTATCACCCCAGGGGCTATGTGCGTCCAGAAGACGGTGGCGCCATGGTCGAATACGAAGCACTGGTTAATCACGTGACTTTGTGGAATGTGGCCGTTGAGCGCCAAATTCAAGTCAAAGGCCCCGATGCCGAGGCTTTCGTCAACTTTGTGATTACTCGCGATGCTACAAAAATCCCCGAGATGCGTGCGCGGTATGTCATCCTTTGCAACGAAACAGGCGGGATCCTCAATGATCCGGTGCTATTACGCATTGCTGAAGACGAATTCTGGTTTTCTATCTCAGATTCCGATCTCGGGCTGTGGCTGCAAGGTGTAAATGTCGGGCAACGGTTCGATGTCACTATCGCCGAAATTGATGTGGCGCCCGTACAAATCCAAGGGCCAAAATCAGTAGATCTTATGACCGACCTATTCGGAGATGCCGTTGCTGACATACCATTTTATGGTTTGCTGGCAAGCGAAATATCTGGCCACGACGTCATCATTTCGCAAACGGGTTTCTCCGGCGAAAAGGGGTACGAAATCTACCTTTATGATGCGTCCCAGCATGCTGAAGACTTGTGGAACGCCGTCCTGGTGGCAGGGGAGAAACACCAGCTTGCGGTCATTGCACCGACTCACCACCGACGCATTGCCGCCGGTATTCTTTCGTGGGGTCAAGATATGGATCAGGAGGTTTTGCCATTCCAAGTCAACCTTACCTACCAAGTACCACGCAAAAAGGAATCGGAATACATCGGCAAAGCTGCGCTCGAATCTGCCCGTGATGCCCTGGAGGTTGGCGTATATCCGTATACGCATCAACTTGTTGGCATGATCATGGGCGGTGCTCCGATTGACGAATATGCTCCCGATTTCTGGTTGATCTCAGAGGCCACAGATGCCGAACCCACCGGGTATGTCACCTCACCGTGGTTCTCCCCAGAGCTTGGTCAGAATATCGCCATGGGTTTCGTGCCCGTTGGCAGTTCGTTTATTGGCACTGAACTTTGGGTCCACCTACCTGAGCAGTACGCTGATGTGCCTGGCAGCCCAGTAGCAGCACAGGTCGTTGAGGTTCCGTTTAGGGAGTCAGTAAATCCCAACCAACGCGAAGTGCTACGCGGTAAAGGGATGGACGCCGCGGTCTAACCTTCTAGGAAAGATTGTCTTATGAAAGTTGAACAGCGTGACCCCGTACCTTGAGTAGACCAAGGTACGGGGTCTTTTTTGTTCTAGCTGGTGTCCTACGGAGCCGATATTGGGTTGGCCATCTATAATTCGTTGACGCGCCGTTGGCTCAGTTGAACGAGGTTCGTTGATAATTGTGGTGGGCCGTTATTGCTTTGGACAAGCTGCTCAATAAATTCTGTAATCCAGGGTGGCAACGGCTGCCAACCGGTAAAATATTTTTCTCGGTTGGAAACCTTCTCAGCGTGATGGTAGGTGGCTCGGAGCGCCTGGGCGATCTCTTTTTCAGTAGCATCAACAAACAGTTTTGCCCGTATTTCACCGTTGGTAATGGTGCGTTCGATAATGGGCAAGGTCCGCCAATGTTTGAACGCCGACGACGCAGCGTAGGCGCCACCACCTCCGTGCCGAGCTGAGGCGTTTACAAGCCAAGCGTATAGAAAATCGAACTGGCATAGCGAATTCAGCAGGGTATCGGTTGTGCGGTTCGTATTGTGACGCAACTGAAAATCATGCAGCACATCTGGGCGTAGCAGTGAATAATTGCGGGCCCACGAGAGTCCTTCAGAAATCATTGTGCCATTATCGTGGTCCTTGCCACCGGCGTTAGGTAACTGGGAGGAAAATGGGTATTGGTTGTGTGCAGACGCCTCAATCTGACCGTAGCGAATCCAGGAACTATATTGCGGGTGCGCTGGAGTACGCTGGAAGGGACGCAACACCAGCTGGGGGATAAGCTCCCAACACCCACACCGCACTGCTGCTGCCCCAAATAAGTAAGCAGCAACGACGGTTGCTGCCACCGTATTTGGCGATTGTGCTGTCGAAGTGAATGCATCGTACATGGTCTCCAGAGTTTTGACCGCTAGTTCAAGGTCGTCAGCTAACATTGCCTCGCACCCCACACCCACCAGTCGTACTAACGGTTTAATGGGATGTGTGGTCTGGACGATCTCCTCGCGAGCATTTTGCAAAAAAATCTTGAGCTCTGCACGGTTACCGTGGCGAATATTGGCCCGAATTGCACTGGAGAGCGCATCATCGCCCAGAAATGGTTCTAAAGGTACATTGACTTGACCACCGCCGGCCATGGCGTCGGCAAATTTGGACATCAAAGAGTTCACGTCGCTGGTGGCGGCTTCTTTGACTTGATAGTCGTGTTTAACCAGGATGGCAGGCCAATCGCGGTACCGTACTGGTACATTGCCGGCGCCATCACGAATAAAGATCTCACCTGGACGAAACACTGTCCGGGTTTTCATCCGGCCTTGACCATTGGACTGGTTGTATTGGCCCACCGTCATCATGGGAACCGGAAGACCGGTGCGCGTGGAGAAGATAGCAATAACGACGACGTCGCTACCGTTGATCGTGTGAAGTTGAGACACCACTTCGATATCGGCCTCAATATATTTGCCGATCTTGTCGCGCAGGGTGGCTCCGTCAAACATCTGTGGATTTTTAATGCGCCAGGGGCGTTGTGGCAGCTTGCCGTCATCAGTGATGCCGACCAAAATATAGCCACCCGGTGGACGATTGGCCATAGCCACCGCGTCTTTGACGAAATCTAATTCATGTTTGCGGTTACCCAGATCGAGCTCGACTTTAAAGTCCAGCTGGGTTTGTTCGCCGAGTCTTAGAAGTTCTTGAAGTTTTTCCTCGTCAGTTCTTCCATCCCATACTACTGCCATACGTGATCCTCATCGTGTGAAGTTCTCTGACCACCCAACAGCTGCTATTACTGGGGTGAGCATGTCTTCAACGTCAACGTTAGCGCAGGGTCGCAACGAATTGACAGGGTGGGCTGGGATTTTTGTGCCCCGGCGGCGGGCTACCAGCCAAGCCAACTTTAAAATGTGGTGGCTATGGGTGTTCGTTGGTTCTTTGTTCGGTGGTATGGCAACGGCGATTCGATCAAAACAACGGGCTGGTTTTGATTGGAGGTCGCTGGATGTATAAAAGATCAGGTTGATGCGACAATCGGTACCGCTGACTAGCGCAAAAATAGTGTCAACGTAAGGGTATGCCTTTCGTGTGGCAGTTCGGGTTTCGCTCATATCTGAGACGTTTGTGGTACCGGAAAAAATATGGGATTCTTATACCGTACTGACATTACGGATCCTTAGCTCAGCTGGTTAGAGCGTTCGCTTCACACGCGAGAGGTCGCTGGTTCGAGTCCAGTAGGATCCACAATTTCCCGGGAGTTTTGGCCCGGGATTTTTGCTTGAAGGGAGGGCATTGGTGGCCAACGACGAATACAGTGGGGAAGACGCCAATACGGACGCTGAGGCAGAATCCACTGTTGACTCGGCAGCAGAGCCTCAAGATCCCGATTCAGTTGAGCCACCGCCTGAAGCTGGTATTATGCCTGTGGTCCGGCCTGCTGTTACCTTGCCGAACCCGGACCCGGACGCCCGTCAGATTGCTCCCCAAGTTCCTGAGCCAGAAACCGTTCCGCAGGAACCGGTTCCGACGTCAGTGTTATTTACCGGTGACGAAGACACCGAGACGGTTACACCGCTACGGGACCTTCCCAATGAGCAACAAGAAGCTGCCTATGTGCAGGAAAAATCCGATCCGGATACACGAAAATTTCCGGCCCTTACGACCTGGCGTCAAGCGTTTCAACGCCCTCAGGACCGTCAGGTCCCCAGTGAGCTTGATGAAGGCATCGATCGGGCTAGCTACCCGGATGATTATGCCCCGCATACTGAACCTCTGCCGACCCAAGCGATTCGGCTTGCCGATCGATTACACGATTCTCCATATGAGCTGACAGGTGCACGATATAAGGCAGCGGCCGAAGCGAAAGATGCGCATAACACTATGCTGCTGGCGCTCAAGCTTGGCGAAACCATGTTCAAATTTGGTGCCGGCGCGCTGGAAGTTGAAACTTCTATCATCGTGGTGACACAAACGTATGGCGTTTTTGATGCCGAAGTAGACATCACTAACCAGTCCATTGCGTTGAACTTCGCTCCTGCTGCGGAGCCGCCTGCCACATACCAGCGCGTAGTGCGGTCGTGGAGTTCGGATTATGCTGGCCTAGCTGACCTTCACCAGTTGGTTTCAGGTATTGCCGCTGGTCAAGTTGAGCGCGACGACGCTCAAGCACAGCTGGCAGCGATCCGTCATCGGCGCAAGACCTTTCCCCAGGGTGTGGCATTTGTTGCCAATGGCGTGTGGGCCTCAGCCTTCGTCATGTTCATTGGTGGCTCTTGGTTCTCTGCGTTATTGAGCCTAGGGGCCTCGACCTTGGCCATGGCGACTGTGCACCTGATCGAACGTTGGCGTGCCCCGGAAGTCTTCGCCACAATGGCAGGTGGAGTTATGGCCACTGCGATTGCCTTTGGCCTGTATTGGTCGGGGATATTCCCAGACCCGGCATTGATGATCACGGCATCCCTAATGCTGTTAGTACCCAGTTTGCGGATTGTTTCTGCAGTCCAAGACGGCATTAACGGTTTCCCGATCACCTCAGCTGGGCGCATCGTCTCTTCGGTGCTTATTTATGTCGGGGTGGTAGCTGGTATCGTGCTGGGCATTGTGGTGCTTGCCAAGTTAGGGGCACCGGCCATCGATGTTACTGAGATGCCAGATCACCAGTACCCCTATTGGTTAGTGGCTATTTTTGTAGGAATAGCCGCAATGGGAGCATCCATCGCAGATCAAACTCGCTGGCAACTGATCATCCCTACTGGACTGGTATCGGTAATTGGTTACCTGGTCTATATTGCCGCCACTGAAATCGGCTTTGGGCCTAGCATCGCTCCTGCTGCTGCAGCCGTTGTGCTCGGGTTTTTTGCCCGCATTGTTGGGCTAAGCCTAGGGGCTCCGCAGCTCGTGATCGCGGTGCCAGCCAGTATTTTCTTACTGCCCGGTCTCATGATCTTCCGTGCCGTGTATACCATGGGCTCCAACGTGGAAATGATGTCTAGTGGTGTCGCGGGCCTTATGCAAGGTTCGATCATTATCTTGGCTATGGCCACCGGTCTAGTGCTGGGAGATTCCTTGGCACGGCCACTGACATCAGGGTTGAAAGCCAATGAGCGGCGCCGCATTGGACGGCGTTAGTCGAATAAGCGGGGCTGTTCACTGTCGGTAAGCTGACCCTGGGGCGACCAATCGATTGGGGCAAGCCCATGAGTAGCGAGAAAGGCATTCGTTTGGGAAAATGGTTTAGACCCAAAGAACCCGCGTCGGGCAGATAGGGGTGACGGATGTGCCGATTCGAGCACTAAAATATTAGCCGCATTGAACTGTGGGCTCAGCGTCCTCGCCTGGGCGCCCCAAAGGAGCACTACCAGCGGGGTGTCACGTTGTGCTAGGGCTTGTACGGCTGCGACAGTAATGTTTTCCCAGCCTATATTGCGATGGGAGCCGGGTTGGTGAGCCGTTACGGTCATGACTCTGTTGAGCAGGAACACGCCTTGTGCCTCCCAGGCAGACAGATCACCTGATAGCGGCGGTGGGATACCTATATCAGAGTTCAATTCAGCGAAAATATTACTCAGCGATCTGGCAATTGGACGCACCATGGGGTTCATGGAAAAACTCAGCCCCACTGCGTGACCAGGAGTCGGATAAGGATCCTGGCCCACCAGTAACACTTTGACTTCAGCTAACGGCATCCTAAAGACACGGAGCACGTTGTCTGGTTCCGGCTCAATCGGTTCTCCGGCATCACGCCTGGCTTGTAGCTGGTCCATCAGCTGCTGCATATCGTTTGCAACCGGTTGCAGCGCCGGGTACCAGGAGGAATGAATGTCGGGCCAGGCGGAAAAGGTCATAGGTTTAGCCTAACGAATTGTCACAGTTGAGGTAGTTTAGACTGGTGGTCGATGACTGGATCTGAAAGGGGATTCATGGCAGCGCTGAGTGCGACCGAACTGGAGATGCTGGAGTTTGAAAAACGCTCCTGGCATTATGCCGGAGCCAAGGATCGGGATATTTCCGAGACCTTTGGTATGACACCAACCAGGTACTATCAGAAACTTGCTCGCCTGATTGGTACCGAGCGCGCCTTTGCCTACGATCCGATGTTGGTACACCGTCTATTGGCCTCACGGTCAACGGTACAGCGGGTAGCAGGTGTCGCGTAGTGAGCCAGAATTCCATTGATCAGAAGTACCCGGATGACCGTTTCGATGAAGTCGAACCATACACGACCCAACAAGGTGCGCATCGCAAGGAATTTGCTCCACCGAAGGGCGCGGGCCATCTCAATACGATTATTGTGGCTGGCGGCATCGCTTTGGCCATTGGTGCTGGGTCTTTCTTGTGGTTGCTGCCATCAGATCCACTAAATCAGGCTGGCTCAGCCTCGGAATCAACCTCTCGTGAAATGGTTGAGGACGAACCCCAGGACGAGGAAGAAACCGATGAGCCCGAGGCCATCGAAGAACCGGAGCCCACTGACGGACAAGAAACGATAGATTTGGAAGATTCCCAAGGCCCCGAAACAGAAGACTCTGAGCAGCCAGAGTCTGACGAGTCCGAATCTGACGAACCCATAGACCATGAGCTGCCCATTGCGGTATATAACGCATCAAGTGTTCAGGGTTATGCCGCCTCCATTGCTCAAGACCTTGGCGATGCCGGCTTCAATGTGCCGGTGGCCGATAACTGGACAGGCACAACCCCCTCGACGTCCACGGTATATTTCTCTGATAACGAACCAACAGCCCAGGCTGTTGCTCAACAGCTGGACGCCGCGACTGTCTATGAGCCATCCATTGACGGCATCGTCGTGGTGCTGACAGGTGATTCATAAATCTTTAGCTACTTGCACTCAGGGCAATCGAGTGCTAAAAATGAAGTTAGCACTCTCCAGGCGCGACTGCCAAAGTCCGTTTGGAAGACTTACCTCACCATAAGCTGAAATCTGTGGACCGCCACCCGGTTAGGTACATAGATTTGCCGTCGCGGGCACTTTGGTGCAGGTGTGGAATCTACTCGTCCCGAAAGGACCGTGCAATACATGGCTAAGACCATTGCATTTGACGAAGAAGCACGCCGCGGCCTCGAAACGGGTTTGAACACCCTGGCCGAAGCGGTCAAAGTTACCTTGGGCCCACGCGGGCGTAATGTGGTATTGGAAAAGCAGTGGGGCGCTCCTACCATCACCAACGATGGTGTATCGATTGCTCGTGAAATCGACCTGGATGATCCATACGAGAAAATCGGCGCCGAGCTTGTTAAAGAAGTTGCCAAGCGCACTGATGACGTAGCTGGCGACGGAACGACCACTGCAACCGTGCTGGCCCAGGCTCTTGTCTCCGAAGGTCTCCGCAACGTTGCCGCAGGCGCCGACCCCATTGCACTGCGCCGTGGCATCGATAAAGCCGTTGCAGCCCTGACAGACGCGCTGCAGAAGCAGGCTCGCGAGGTTGAGACCAAAGAGCAGATTGCAAACACTGCTTCGATCTCAGCTGGCGATGATGAAATCGGTCGTCTCATTGCTGAAGCGCTCGACAAAGTCGGCAAAGAAGGCGTTGTAACTGTTGAAGAGTCCAACACCTTTGGTTTGGACTTGGAACTGACCGAAGGTATGCGCTTCGATAAGGGTTACATTTCCGGCTACTTCGCCACCGATGGTGAACGCCAGGAAGCCGTTCTGGAAGACCCATACATTCTGATCGTCAATTCCAAGATTTCCAACGCACGTGACATGGTTGGCATCTTGGAAAAGGTCATGCAGAGCAGCAAACCACTGCTGATCATTGCTGAAGACCTGGAAGGCGAGGCTTTGGCAACTCTGGTTGTCAATAAGATTCGTGGGACCTTCAAATCCGTGGCTGTTAAAGCTCCAGGATTTGGCGACCGTCGCAAAGCAATGCTCAATGACATTGCCATTCTGACCGGTGGCCAGGTCATTTCAGAAGAAGTCGGTCTGAACCTGGAAAACGCCACCTTGGACATGCTGGGAACCGCCCGCAAAGTCGTTGTCAGCAAGGATGAGACCATCATCGTTGAAGGTGCTGGCGACTCCGAACAAATTTCTGGTCGCGTTAACCAGATCCGCAGCGAGATCGAAAACACCGATTCCGACTATGATCGCGAGAAGCTGCAGGAGCGTTTGGCGAAGTTGGCAGGCGGTGTTGCCGTAATCCGTTCCGGTGCTGCCACCGAAGTTGAGCTTAAAGAACGTAAAGCTCGGATCGAAGACGCCGTACGTAATGCGAAAGC
>DEPX01000220.1:14996-18471 GCA_002358975.1 Micrococcaceae bacterium UBA3381
GAAGACGACGAAGCTACCGGTGCCAAGATTGTTCAGATCGGCGTTGAAGCACCACTGAAGCAAATTGCAGAAAATGCTGGCTTTGAACCAGGGGTTGTCGTGGATCGCGTGAAGAAGCTGCCAACTGAAGAAGGCCTTAACGCAGCCACTGGCAAGTACGTGAATCTGCTCGACGCCGGAATCAACGACCCGGTTAAAGTTACTCGTTCCGCGCTGGAAAATGCCGCATCTATTGCTGGCCTGTTCCTGACCACAGAAGCAGTCATCGCAGACAAACCAGAGCCTGTTGATCCTGCTGCCGCTGCTGGTGGCGGAATGGATCCAATGGGTGGCATGGGCGGTATGATGTAAGGTCACTTGCCCTAAGCCTTAACAAGATCTTGAGATCTTCTGTTTACCCCGGTCTTAGTGGCCGGGGTAAACACGTTAATGCAGATCAATAGCCTTTCAACCTTGTTACAACCTGGCTACAATGACGATGAAGATCTGAAAGGAACACTCGTGGGCAAATTTCTTCGTGCCGTTCGAAATATCGTGGTTACGGCGGGCACCATCGGAGCCGCCGGGGTCTGGTACCGTAAACGTGCTGAGCGGCTCATGTCGCTGCGAGCACAGACCGTTTTGGTTACCGGTGCCGGATCGGGTATCGGGAGACTACTTGCTCTAGGTGCAGCGAAACGCGCGGCCGCCCATATTGTTGTGTGGGACATTAACGAAGAAACAGCGTCCGACGTTGTTCAAGAAATCTTGGCGCACGGGGTGGACGCTTCATATGATGTCGTAGATATCGCCAGTGACAGTTCCGTTGATGCCGCTGGTGAAGCGGTACGCCATCGGATCGGTGGCGTGGACTTTTTGATGCATAATGCTGGTGTCGTAACGGGCAAGCCATTTTTAGATCAAAGTCACCAAGACGTAGCACATACTTTTCAGATCAATACGCTGGCATTGTACCGGGTGACCCGACAATTCCTGCCCAATATGCTCCATAACCAGTTTGGTTCGATTACGGTGCTGGCTTCTGCGGCATCGCTTACAGGAGTTGCTCGTCAGACCGACTACGCTGCTTCAAAATGGGCCGCACATGGCTTTACCGAATCATTGCGTGCTGAGATGCGCCACTTCGGGCATAACATCCATACACTATCTGTACATCCTTTTTACGTTTCCACGGGCATGTTTGCTGGTGCGAGTTCTCCAAATGCGCTGCTTCCGATCCTCCAACCAGATGCTGCTGTTGAGAAAATTTTTCGAACTTTAGAAGCAGGGAAGAACCAATTATTCTTGCCGTTTACGGTGGCAATAGCGAATTGGCTCAATGTCCTTCCTGTGCCAGCGGCTGATCATATACGGGATCTGCTCGGTATTAACTCGAGTATGGACCATTTCGTAGGACGCCAGCCTGAAGTCCCGGCCTAGTCCGCTGCTTTACTTCCGCGTGGGTAGAGCTCAGACATCAGATTCCGACGTGCTGGTCGTTCCCAACGTCGACGTCCCGTATGCGTAGTAAAAATGGGGTTTTGAGCCAACATTCCGCGCAGGAATTTTTCCCGCCCGACGGTGAAATCTGTATCACTAATTTTGCTGAAATCTTGGCGAACAGCTTCGCGGTATCGCTGATAGGCGCCACTATTTCGGGCTAGCACTTCCAGATCGGCATCGCATAGAATTTTTCCTGCGAAGTCGTCGTCGTGCGGGTCGTGTGTAAAAGTAAGTCGAATAAGCCGAGCTGCTTCAAGAATTTCAGGTCCCGGGACCCCAAGTTCTGGCAGGACGCGTTCAGCAAGACGCGCTGAATCTTCTTCGTCTTGTCCAGGTGGATGCATCGGATCCGCACGATATATCGCATCATGAAACCAGCCGGCGAGCCGGACAGCGCGGGGAAATGGACCCATGGGTTCGCCTTGGCGCTCCAGGTAATCAATATTTTTCAGTACTGACATCAAATGGGCTAGATCATGATAGTGGCGATGCTTCTCACCCCATCGTTCTAATAGTGCCTCACAGATCGGATCACGGTCCAACTCTGAGGTGTTCGGAAACATCCGGGCGAAGCGCTGGTGAAGGATTTTCTCAAGCTTCGATGACCGTTCTGCTGCTGTGATGCGAAGCCCTGATTTCACGAGCCGCCGTACCAGTTCGGAACCTGACACCTCAACTGCCCCGGACGATACGAGTTCGTCATACATGCTCACGGGAACGTCGTAGTGATCACCGTCAAAGGCATTTGCAGGGACCCCGGTTGCACGGGCAAAAGCGTGCAGTTCTTCTAGTGATTCATCCGACACTAGGTGAGAGAACACGGTGCCATGTGCCGGCCACCGCGCGGGATCGATCAAAACGGTCATGGTTACAGCCTACCCACCAAACCTTTCACCCTGTGCGACCTCGAAATACAAGGTGAAAGGTGGTGAGCTCTTTATCCACGGAACATTGCGGCGTTAGCTTGTTCGGTTGATTCATATTGCTGACCAGCATGCTGCATGGCATCACGGATTGAGCGCAGCGACTCTTCTACACGCTGCTGGGTGCCTCGCCATTCGGTCACAACGGATTGGAAATTCGAGGATGCTTGTCCAACCCAGGATTCTTGGAGCTGACGTAGTTGGGCATCCATACTACTGACTTCTGATTGAATACGGTCGGCGGTGGCTTGGACACCATTGGCTTTGGCGAAGAGTTCTTGAACGTCAATTTGGATACGAGCCATACAGTTCTCCTTGAAACGAAGTGTCATCACGGGTTGTGATGCAGTAGGGCTAGCCTAGAGAAGATCACAAAGCTATTTGTTTTGGTGCCTAGAACCTGTGGATAATTATTCGTCGTCGAAGACTTCTGGGGACGGGTCATCGTCGTCATCCAGTGGATGATAGGGCAGCCGGACGACCATAGTCGCTCCGCCCCCTGGGGTTTCTTCGTGTCGGACAGTGCCCTGATGTTGACTGATGATACCGGCGACAATTGCTAGACCAAGTCCGCTGCCTCCGGTATCTCTATGCCGGGAAGTATCGGCTCGGTAGAATCGCTGGAAAATCTTTTCGGCATCTTCGGAAGAGATTCCTGGACCGTGATCGCGGATTTTAATGACTGAAGACATGAATGTTTCGGCGGTATGATCCGTTTCCTCGGGTTGGGAAGTATCCGTCCCGACTGCGATTTCAATGTCCGTATCGTCGGGTGTATAGCGTAGGACATTGGTCATGAGATTTGAGATGACTTGGCGTAGACGGTCGGAGTCGCCGATGGTCGGGGCAGGCTGTGGTGACGAAACACTATCCAGTCCAGTCAGAGTGATGTTACGGTCAGGCGCGGTTGCGCGAGTATCCACAACAAGATCGGAAGCCAAACCAAATAGATCAATGGGTTGATAATCCATAGTGCGTTGTTCATCTAGTCGCGCCAGGGTGAGCAGATCTTCAACAAGCTGGGTCATCCGTTTCGCTTCAGATTCGATGCGGTCCATGGCAGTGCCGAC
>DEPX01000010.1:0-390 GCA_002358975.1 Micrococcaceae bacterium UBA3381
CTTCGGCGCTTGCCACGCGCCTTGGCGCCGGCGATAGCCCCGCCACTGCGCTGTCTTGGTCCACCGATTGGCTCCACGAAGCTATTAAACACGGCGAAGCCCTCCATGTCGGTTCAGGTCATGGGCCGGTAGACCACTCCTATCGTGCCCGACGGTTACAAAGCTGGACCGCTGAGACACCCGCGGGCGAATCCGACCTGCCAACACTGGTTCAAGACGAAATCCGATGACTACTTCGCTTATCACCACGCCATCGCCCACCAAGCTCAGTGATCTGCCACCGGAAGGACGGGCAGCTCTGCGCGCCGGAGTGGTGGGCAATTGGATCGACAATATCCACGTATTTTTACCCTTGACCGCACTAGCCCCGGCGATGCTGGTTTTGGCTGG
>DEPX01000010.1:458-595 GCA_002358975.1 Micrococcaceae bacterium UBA3381
CCAGCCGTTACCGCATCTACCGCGGCCCTAGTGGTGGTCGCGATGCTCTTTGGTCGCCCACTTGGTGGCTTAGTGTTTGGACGGCTAGCCGATCGTCTCGGTCGCACCCGCACCACACGTATCGCCGTCGGGGGCAC